>NZ_JBHYXN010000038.1:29068-82834 GCF_042752335.1 Streptomyces sp. NPDC059355
TTTGTCGGCGGGTACGGCTTTCTCCGCGAAGCAATAGGTGGTCCGGGTTGTTTTGGCCCGGGTCCCTCCCCCCCCCCCCTCCTCCCCCGGGGGGGCGCCGGAACCACCTCCTGGTGTGCCGGGCCGCCGTGTCGTTCCCCCATACGGGTTACCGCGTACCGCGCAGGCGGCGCCACGGGGTGAAGGTGAAGACCGCGCCGCCGAGCAGGATCACCGTGCCGGCGACCAGGGCCAGGGCTTTGATGCCGCCCTCGTCCTCAGCGCCCGTCTCGGCGAGGCCGCCCGAGGCGGAGGTGGAGCCGGTGGTGGACGGCGAGCCGGAGCCGCCCGCCTGGGCGGTGGTGTCGAGCTCCAGCGAGACGCCGCTGCTGGCCGCCTTGCAGGGCACGTTGATCGGGGTGGCCCCCGGGGCCATCGTGACGTCGATCGTCAGCTGGTCCGGGCTCAGCGTGACCTTGCCGGTCTTTCCGGGCTTGTAGGTGCCGGTCATGTCGCTGAGACTGACCGGGGCCTTGTCCGGGATCGGCTCGGCGTTGGCCGGGCCGGAGACCTTGACCATGCCGCTGTCGGCGCCGCCGAGCTTGATGTTCATCGAGGGCTTGAGAGCCCCCGCAGGCAGGGCCATCGGGCTGGCCATCGCGCCCTTGGCGGTCTTGACGGTCAGGTCGTAGCTGCCGCCGTTCTTCTTGGCGTTGATCGTGACGGGCGTCTTGATGCCGCCGGGGACGACCGGCCCGCAGTCGAAGGCGACCTCCACGGGCTTGCCGGGGAAGTCGGTCTGGCCCCCGGCGCCGCCGCTGGTGGCACCGCCGTTCGTTGCGCCGCCGCTGGTGGCACCCCCATTGGTGGCACCGCCGTTCGTGGCACCGCCGTCGGTCGCTCCGCCGTTCGTGGCGCCGCCGTTCGTCGTGCCGCCGCTGGTGCCGGCCGCCACGTCGATGGTGGCCCCGGCTCCCACGTCACCCGTGGGTGCGCACTTGGTCACGAAGGTGCCGAAGGAGAAGGTGACCGCGACGTCGTACTTCCCGGGGGTCAGCGTGATCTTGCCCGCCTTGGTGAGCTTCAGCTTCCCCTTCATCGTGGACATCTGCATGGGGGCCTTCTTGGCGATCGGCGGATTCTTCTTCTCCCCGACGACCTTCAGCTCGCCGCCCCCGCCGCCGACCGTGATCCAGCCGGTGGGCTGGACCGAGTCCTGCGGGATGTCCATCAGGTCCGTGTTGTTCGAGGCCGGCTTCACCGTCTCCCACGACACGTCGACCTCGTCACCGACCTTCGCCGAAGCCGGGGCGCTGACCTTGGCGGTGGTCTCGCCCTGGACCGGGTCGCCGCCGCCCGCCGGCGGTACGCACTTGACGTTGAACTTGGTCTCGGCCGCCTGGGCGGGAGTGGCCCCGATGGCGATGCCGGCGCCGCCGAGCAGCAGCGCGATCACGGCCGCGCTCACCCTCCGTTGGGTCTTCACAAAGGTCCCTTCGTCGTCGGACTGTTCTCAGACGGTGCGGACGCCTGTGGTGCGTGTGGTGATCTCGGCCCCGGCGCGCTGTCCGGGGTGAACCACGGCAGGACCGCCGTGGTGGCTTGGGGGGACGCCGGCGCGGCCGCCGGGCCGGACTCCTGCTCCGGGACCGGCGCCTTCGCGCCCCGGTGGCGGCCGCCGCCCGGCGCCGCCGTACGCGGCCGGACCCTGTCCACGACGGCCATGCCGATACGGAAGACCGCGGCCGGGATCACCAGCAGGAGCAGGCCCCAGAACAGCAGCACCCCGTACGGGCGGTCCACGCCCCAGGGCTGGGTCGCCACGACCGTGTCCCCGTACTTGAGGGAGACGGTGTAGTCCCCGTGCGCCCCCGCCGCGAGGCTGACGTTCAGCCGGACCTCCGCCTTGCCGCCCGGCGGGATCGTGCCCTTCCACCGGACCTCGTCCCACAGCGGCGCGAACACCCCGTGGGCGGTCCCGAGCCGGAAGACCGGATCCTTGACGGGCGCCGAGCCGAGATTGCCGACGGTGACCGTGAACTTCCGGCTGGGCGGGGCGCCGAACCAGGTCAGCACCCCGTCCCCGCCCTCCAGCCGGACCCCGGTGAGCATCGCCAGGCGCGCCGTGCCGGACTCGGCCGGCAGCTCGGCCACCGGATGGTCCGTGATCTTCAGCGGGGCGGCGACGGTGGACTGGTCCCCGTTGACGGAGGTCACGTTGACCACGCAGGGGCAGGGCTTGGGCGGTGCCGCCACGGCCAGCTGCGCGGCGAAGCGCCCGTCGTCGCCGACGGAGACCGCGGCCCCGTCGGCGTTGGCGCAGCTGTTGGTGCCGCCGATCATGTTCTGCCCGCAGACCAGCAGCATCACCAGCGTCTTGGCGCGCCAGCCGGTGCCGGTGACGGTGATCTCGGTGCCCTTCGCGGCCTCCTGGAGCGAGAGCGCCACGGCGGGCCTGCCCTCGGCGGCGACGGCCGCCGGGGCCGGGAACAGGACCAGGGCGCACCACGCCAGCCCCGTCGCGATGCAGGCCATGGCCTTGCCGCCGACCGTCGCGCTCACCTGGATGCTCCCGTCAGCTCGTGTTCCGGTGCCCGGTTCCCCGCGGGTACGGGCTCCTCGTCCGCCGCCGGCGCCGCGCCCCGGGCCCGCCTGCTGCGTACGAGGAGCAGCGCGGCCGAGACGACCCCGCCGAGGCCGAGCAGCCCGGCGCCGAGCCGGGCCGCGGTCCCCCGGGGCACGAACCACGCGGAGGCGGTGGCGGTGGCCGGGGCCGCGCCGGGGGCGGTGACCGTGAGGGTGAGGTCGACTTCGTCGAGGACCGGGGCTCCGGGCCAGGGCTCGGTCAGCGACACCCGCTGGCCGGGGAGCAGCTCCACGGGCAGGGCGCGGGCGGTGCGCCCCGGGACCTCGCCGAAGAGCCCCTCGGCGCGCAGGGCCAGATCGGGGGCGAGGGCCACGTTGCCCCGGTTGACCAGGGTGTACGCGACGATCGCGCGGGCGCCCCGGCCGCGTACGGAGACGTCCTCGACCGTGAGGGCGGCCAGCGTCGGGCCGCCGACGCGCAGGTGGACCCGTACGCCCACCTCGCGGCCGTCCGCGGCGGCGATCACGGCGGCCGGGTGGTCGCCCGGGAGGGAGCCGGGCGGCAGGGTGACGGTGAAGGGGACCACCGCGCGGGTGCGGGGCGGGACCTTCACGGTGGTGGCGGCCCCGAAGCTGAACCAGGAACCGGCGCCCGGGTCCGCGCCGCTCCGGAGGCCTGCGGCCGCGGGGTCGGCCGGGCGTACGGCGAGGGCGCCGGCGGCCGTGTTGTAGGCGTCGGCCCCGCGCAGGGTGACGGTGCGCTCCCGGTCGGAGGTGTTGGTCAGGGCCAGCCGGTCCTCCAGGACGGTTCCGGCGGGGCCCGCGAGGTAGAAGTACGGGCGCGCCGGCGCGGCGCCTGCCGCAGCGGGCTCGGCGGTCCAGCCGGCCTCGTCGGCGGTGGCCGCGGCGGTGGCGGTGGCGCCGCCCGCGGCCCCGAGCAGCAGGGCCGCGGCAAGCAGCACGGTGCACAGGCGTCGGCCGGTGGCGGAGGTGTGGGTGTGGAGCAAGGGGGTGGGGAGCACGGGCATGGCCGGGGGTGCTCCGTTCAGGACCGGGGGGCCCGCTGGCCGCGCCGGGTCAGCCAGAGCACTCCCGCGGCGCCGGTCAGCAGCACGGTGGCGCCGAGGGTGCCGAGGGCGAGGGCGGAGTCGGTGGGGCCGGTCTGCGGGAGGGTGTCCTGCGCGGCGCCCGTCACGTCCAGCTCCAGGGAGGGCTTGGGGCTGTTGCCCGGGGTGCAGGTGGTGGTGGTCCCCAGCGCCTTGATGGTGAGCACGCCCGCGGTGAAGGTGACCTTGCCGCTCTTCTTGGGGGTATAGGTGCCCGAGAGGTCGGTGATCTTGATGGGGGTGTTGGCGGGCACGGCCTCGGGGTTGGACGCTCCCGAGACCGGCACCGACGCCGTCTCGGCGCCGCCGACGAGGACGACCGCGCTCGGGCTCATGGCGCCCTTGCCGAGTTCGACGGGGCTGGACGAGACGCCCTTCTGGAAGGACATCGTCAGCTTGTACCCGTCGCCCTCCTTCACGGCCTTGATGTCGATCGGCGAGACCGCCGACTTGTCCCCGATGGGGGTCTTGCAGTCGTACGCGACGTCGACGACGTCCGCATGGGCTGCGGGGGCGGCCAGCAGGACCGCCGCTACGGCCAGCGCGGAGGCCGGCGCGAGCGCGGTGGAGCGTTTCCGGTCGGACACCTTCGTCTTCCCCTCGTGCCACAAGTTCCTGACGGGACATCAGATTGGTGGCTCAAGGTACGCCCGGGGCCCTACGGAGGGAAGACAAAGGACAGGCCGGGATTGACTGTTCGTCAGTGAGCGCGGACGCCCTTCTGCCAGACCGCCGAAACCAGCGGAACGCCAGGCCGGTAGGCCAGGTGGACGTGGCTCGGGGCTTCCAGGAGGGCCAGGTCGGCGCGGGCCCCGGGCGCGATCCGGCCGATGTCGCCGCGGCGCAGTGCGCGGGCGCCGCCGGCGGTGGCGGACCAGAGCGCCTCGTCCGGGGTCATCCCCATGTCGCGTACGGCGAGCGCGATGCAGAAGGGCATCGAGCTCGTGTACGAGGAGCCCGGGTTGCAGTCCGTGGACAGTGCCACGGTGGCGCCCGCGTCGATCAGGCGGCGGGCATCGGGCCACTGGGCGCGGGTGGAGAACTCGGCGCCCGGGAGGAGGGTGGCGACGGTGGTGTCCGCGGCCTGGACCAGGGCGTCGACGTCGGCGTCGGTGAGGTGGGTGCAGTGGTCGGCGGAGGCGGCCTCCAGCTCCACGGCGAGCTGCACGCCGGGGCCGTAGGAGAGCTGGTTGGCGTGGACGCGCGGGATCAGCCCGGCGGCGGCGCCCGCGGTGAGGATCGCGCGGGCCTGGTCTCCGTCGAAGGCGCCCTTCTCGCAGAACACGTCGACCCAGCGGGCGTACGGGGCGCAGGCCGTCAGCATCTCGCCGGTGACGAGGTCGACGTAGCCGGCCGGGTCCTCGGCGTAGTCGGGCGAGACGATGTGCGCGCCGAGGTAGGTGACCTCCTCGGTGTGCGCGGCGGCGATGCGCAGGGCGCGGGCCTCGTCGGCGACGGTGAGGCCGTAGCCGGACTTGGTCTCGAAGGTGGTGGTGCCCTGGCGGCGGGCCTCGTCGAGGTGGCGGACGAGGCCCGCTTCCAGCTCGGCGTCGGTGGCGGCCCGGGTGGCGGCGACGGTGGTGCGGATGCCGCCGGCGGAGTAGGCGCGGCCGGACATCCGGGCGTTGAACTCCTGGGTTCGGTCGCCGGCGAAGACGAGGTGCGAGTGCGAGTCGACGAAGCCGGGGATCAGGGCCCGACCCTGCGCGTCGAAGCTCTCCTCGGCGGCCGGGGCCTTGTCGGCGGGGCCGACCCACGCGACCTTGTCACCGTCGATGACGACGGCGGCGTTCTCGATCAGGCCGAGGGGGCTGCCGTCGCCGACGGACGGGTCGTTGGTGACGAGGCTGCCGATGTTGGTGACGAGGGTGGTGGTCACGGGTTCCTCTCAGAGCTTGTTTGTCCCCCACCCCGCCCCTCCCCGGAACCGGGCTGGGCGGGGCAGGGACGAGCAACGTCAGGCGCGGAGGGCCGCGATCGCTTGGGACAGGGCGGACGGGACGTCGGCGACGAGGGTGTGGGCGCCGTCGCGGACGATGTGGCGGCCGCCCACCACCGTGTGGCGGACGTCCGAGGCCGTGGCCGCGAAGACCGCCGTCTCGGCGCCGAGCCGCGGCAGCGGACCGGCCGTGCGTACGGAGTCCAGCGCGATCGTGGTGAAGTCCGCGAGCGCGCCCGCCTCCAGGCGGCCCGCGTCCGGCAGTCCCAGGGCGGCGTGGCCGTCCTGGGTGGCGGCCGTGAGCAGGGCGTTCGCCGTCCAGTGGCCCCGGGTGCGGCTGCGCAGGCGCTCGTTCAGCTCCATCGCGCGGGCCTCTTCGAGCAGGTCGATCACCGCGTGGCTGTCGCTGCCCAGGGACAGCGGACTGCCCGCGTGCTGGAGGCGGGGCGCCGGGCCGATGCCGTCCGCGAGGTCGCGTTCGGTGGTGGGGCACATGCAGGTGCCGGTGGAGGTCCCGCCCAGCAGGGCGATGTCCCCGTCCGTCAGGTGCGTGTTGTGGACACCGGTGGTGCGCGGGCCGAGCACCCCGTGGTCGGCCAGCAGCTGCGTCGGCGTGCGCCCGTGCGCGGCCTGGCAGGCCTCGTTCTCGGCGGTCTGCTCCGAGAGGTGCACGTGCAGCGGGGCCCGTCGCTCCTGCGCCCAGCGGGCGACGGTGCCCAGCTGGTTCGCCGGTACGGCGCGCACCGAGTGGATCGCCGCCCCGATCAGCGCGTGCTCGCGCGGCTTCAGGGCCGAGACCCGCTCCGCCCACGCCTCGGCCGTCCCGTCCGAGAACCGCAGCTGGTGGCGGTTGGGGGCCTCGCCGAAGCCCGACGAGAGGTACGCCGTGTCGAGCAGGGTGATCCGGATGCCCGCCGCCGCGGCCGCCTCGATCAGCGCCTCGCCCATCGCGTTGGGGTCGGCGTACGGGGCGCCGCCCGGCGCGTGGTGCACGTAGTGGAACTCGCCGACGTTGGTGATGCCGGCCAGCGCCATCTCCGCGTACACGGCCCGCGCGAGCGCGAAGTACGTGTCGGGGGTGAGGTTCTGGGCGACCTGGTACATGAACTCGCGCCAGGTCCAGAAGGTCCCGGAGCCCACCTGCACCAGCGAGCGCAGCGCCCGGTGGAAGGCGTGGGAGTGCGCGTTGGCCAGCCCGGGAACGGTCAGGCCCCGCAGCACCTCGGCGCCCGGCGGCGGGGTCTCGACCCCGGTCCGCAGGGCGGCGATCCGCCCGTCGGCGCCCCCCGCGGCGGAGCCGCTGATGGACACGGTCAGGGCCACGCCGGGCTCGACGTGCGTGCCGAGCCAGGCGTGTTCCAACCAGTACGTCTTCACCGGCAGGCCAGTCCTTCCAGTACGTCGGCCAGCGCGAGGACACCGGCCACGCAGTCGTCCTCGGGTGCGAACTCCTTCGGCGAGTGGGAGACGCCGGTCGGATTCCGTACGAACAGCATCGCGGTCGGGACGGCCGAGGAGAGAATTCCGGCGTCGTGTCCCGCCCCGGTGCCGAGGACGGGGACCGAGCCGCCGAGGATGCGGTTCATCTCGTCGCGCAGGGCGTGCTCGAACTCGACGACCGGCGTGAAGGACTCCCGTACGACGGCCAGATCGATGCCGTCCTGGTCGGCGCGCTCGCGGGCGGCCTTCTCGATGGCGGTGACCACGGTGTCCAGCGTCGCCTGGTCGGCGGCGCGGGAGTCGAGCCAGCCGCGCACCAGCGAGGGGATGGCGTTGACCCCGTTCGGCTCGACGGAGATCTTGCCGAAGGTCGCGACGGCGCCGGCGAGGGCCGCCTCCGTACGGGCGGCCAGGACGGTCGACGCGTACGTGAGCATCGGGTCGCGGCGGTCCACGAGACGGGTGGTGCCGGCGTGGTTGGCCTCGCCCCGGAAGTCGAACCGCCAGCGGCCGTGCGGCCAGATGGCGGACGCGATGCCGACGGCGTCGCCGGACAGGTCCAGGGCCCGGCCCTGCTCGACGTGGAGCTCGACGAACGCGCCGATACGGGAGAGCCGCTGCGGGTCGGCGCCGATCGCCGAGGGGTCGTACCCGGCGGCCTCCATGGCCTCGGGCAGGCTGATCCCGTCGGCGTCGCGGAGCTCGTACGCCTTCTCCTTGGTCAGCTGCCCGGCGGCGAGCCGGGAGCCGACGCAGGCGAGGCCGAAGCGGGCCCCTTCCTCGTCGCCGAAGTTGGTGATGGCCAGCGGCCTGGCGAACTCAGCGCCCCTCCTGCGGAGCTCGTCCAGGGCCGCGAAGGAGGACACCACGCCGAGGGGGCCGTCGAAGGCGCCGCCGTCGGGCACGGAGTCCAGGTGGGAGCCGGTGACGACGGCGTCACCGGCGAGGGGGTCGCCGAGCCAGGCCCACTGGTTGCCGTTGCGGTCGGTCTCGTACGCGAGACCGCGGGCCTCGGCCTGGGCCTGGAACCAGCTCCGGCAGTCGGCGTCGGCCCCGGTCCACGCGTAGCGGCGGTAGCCGCCGGATTCGGCGTTGCGGCCGATGGGGGCGAGCTCGTTCCACATGCCGTGGAACGAGGCCGCCCCGGCGGGGTTGTCGCTCACGCGTCGTCGCCCTCGCGCATGGGGACGCGGACGCCGCGCTCGTCCGCCACCGTCTCGGCGATGTCGTAGCCCGCGTCGACGTGGCGGATGACGCCCATGCCGGGGTCGTTGGTGAGCACGCGGCGGATCTTCTCGCCCGCGAGCTTGGTGCCGTCGGCGACGGTGACCTGGCCGGCGTGGATGGAGCGGCCCATGCCGACGCCGCCGCCGTGGTGGATCGAGACCCAGGAGGCACCGGAGGCGACGTTGACCATCGCGTTGAGCAGCGGCCAGTCGGCGATCGCGTCGGAGCCGTCGAGCATGGCCTCGGTCTCGCGGTACGGGGAGGCCACCGAACCGCAGTCGAGGTGGTCGCGGCCGATGGCCAGCGGGGCGGCGAGGGTGCCGTCGGCCACCATCTCGTTGAAGCGCTCGCCCGCCTTGTCGCGCTCGCCGTAGCCGAGCCAGCAGATGCGCGCCGGCAGGCCCTGGAAGTGGACTCGCTCGCCCGCCATCTTGATCCAGCGGTGGAGGGACTCGTTCTCGGGGAAGAGCTCCAGCATCGCCTTGTCGGTCTTGTGGATGTCCGAGGCCTCGCCGGACAGGGCCGCCCAGCGGAAGGGGCCCTTGCCCTCGCAGAAGAGGGGGCGGATGTACGCCGGGACGAAGCCGGGGAAGGCGAACGCGCGGTCGTAGCCGGCCAGCTGGGCCTCGCCGCGGATGGAGTTGCCGTAGTCGAAGACCTCGGCGCCCGCGTCCATGAAGCCGACCATGGCCTCGACGTGCTTCGCCATGGACTCGCGGGCGCGGGTGGTGAACCCGGCCGGGTCCTTGGCCGCGTAGGCCGCCATGTCGTCGAAGTCGACGCCGACGGGCAGGTACGCGAGCGGGTCGTGGGCGGAGGTCTGGTCCGTCACGATGTCGATCGGGGCGCCCTCGGCGAGCATCTGCGGGAGCAGCTCGGCGGCGTTGCCGAGGAGGCCGATGGAGAGCGGCTTGCGGGCGTCACGGGCCTCGACCGCCAGCTGGAGGGCGTGGCGCAGGTTGTCGGCCTTGACGTCCAGGTAGCGGTGCTCGATGCGGCGGTCGATGGCGCGCGGGTCGACGTCGATGCAGATCGCGACGCCGTCGTTCATCGTCACGGCCAGCGGCTGGGCGCCGCCCATGCCGCCGAGGCCGGCGGTGAGGGTGATGGTGCCGGCGAGGGTCCCGTCGAACTTCTTGGCGGCGACGGCCGCGAAGGTCTCGTACGTGCCCTGGAGGATGCCCTGGGTGCCGATGTAGATCCAGGAACCGGCGGTCATCTGGCCGTACATGGTCAGACCGAGGGACTCCAGGCGGCGGAACTCCTCCCAGTTGGCCCAGTCGCCGACCAGGTTGGAGTTGGCGAGCAGCACGCGCGGCGCCCACTCGTGGGTCTGCATCACGCCGACCGGGCGGCCGGACTGCACGAGCATCGTCTCGTCCTGCTTGAGGGTGCGCAGGGTGCGGACCATCGCGTCGTACGAGCGCCAGTCGCGGGCGGCCTTGCCGGTGCCTCCGTAGACGACGAGCTTGTCGGGGTGCTCGGCGACCTCGGGGTCGAGGTTGTTCTGCAGCATCCGGAGGGCGGCTTCCTGCTGCCATCCCAGGGTGCTGAGCTCGGTGCCGCGCGCAGCGCGTACGGGGCGGGGTCCTGACATGGCGGTGCCTCCTCCGATGTTGGGCAATCTATTCACATCCTGGCTCCCTGAATAGATTCAGTCAACAGCTGCGGGCCGGGCGACCGGATGATTGGCTGGCGGACATGGCTGCCGAGACGCACGCGATGGACGCTCCGGACGCGACGACACGCCGGGATCTGGCCGTACGGGCTGCGGTGGAGCAGGGCCTGGTGGGCGGGGCGGAGGGCACGCCGCCCCTGGTCTGCCTGCTGGACGTGGCCGGGATCCGCGCCTCCGCCGCCGCCCTGACCGGCGCCTTCGCGGCGGCGGTGGCGCCGGGTACGCCGGTCCTGCACGCCTTCGCGGTGAAGGCCTGCCCGCTCGTACCGGTGCTGCGGCTGCTGGCGGACCGCGGCCTGGGCTGCGAGGTGGCCGGCCCGGGCGAGCTGGCGCTGGCCCGGGCGGCGGGGGTGGTGCCGGAGCGCACGGTTCTGGACTCCCCGGCCAAGACGGTGGCCGAGCTGCGCGAGGCGCTGGCGCTCGGGATCGCGGTGAACGCGGACAACCGCCAGGAGCTGGACCGCCTGGACGCACTGGTCGCGGGCGCTCCCACGCGTTCACCGATCGGGGTCCGGATCAACCCCCAGACGGGCGCGGGCACCATCGACGCCCTGTCCACGGCGACGGCCACGTCGAAGTTCGGCATCGCGCTGCGGGACCCGGGCGCCCGCGAGTGGCTGGTGCGCGCCTACGCCGACCGCCCGTGGCTGACCCGGCTGCACATCCACTCGGGCTCCCAGGGCGTCCCCCTCTCCCTGATCGCGGAGGGGGTCCGGGACCTCCACGCCCTCGCCGAGGAGATCAACGCGGCGGCCGGACGCCGCCAGGTCGACACCCTCGACATCGGCGGGGGCCTGCCGGTGAACTTCGCCTCGGACGCCGAGGCGCCGACGTACGCGCAGTACGTGGCGGCCCTCCGGGAGGCGGTCCCGGCCCTGTTCGACGGCCGCTACGGCCTGGTGACGGAGTTCGGCAGGTCGCTGCTGGCCAAGCACGGGCTGGCACTTTCCCGGGTCGAGTACACGAAGACCACCGGGGGCCGCCGGATCGCGCTGACGCACGCGGGGGTCCAGCTGGCCACCCGTACGGTGTACGCCCCGGCGGCCTGGCCGCTGCGGATCCTGCCGTACGACGCGAAGGGCACCCCGAAGACGGGCCCGCCGGTCCCCCAGGACATCGCGGGCCCGGCCTGCTTCGCCGGCGACCTCCTGGCCACGGCCCGGGACCTCCCGGAACTGGCCCCGGGCGACCTGATCGCGGTCCCGGACACGGGCGCGTACTTCTTCACGGCCCACTACGGCTACAACAGCCTCCCCCGCCCCCCGGTCCACGGCTTCCGCACCACCCCGGCCGGCGAAACCCGCTTCACCCCGATCCGGCCGGTCCAACCCCCCGCCTCCCTGGTGGCGGAGGCGGGCGGCTGCTTCCGGGACGCGCTCCTGTGACGAAGCCCCGCTCCGCGGGCCGCTACTCCACGAACAGGCCGCGGGACGCCGCGCGGGCGTCGAAGGCCTCCAGGCGTGCCTGGGCATCGGGGAGGGCGTCGGCCATGGCCTCCAGGAGGACGCGGCCCAGCAGCATCGGCGCGCACGCCGTGTCGAAGGCCAGACCCGTGCCCACCGGCGCCGGGATCAGGAGGTCCGAGGAGCGGGCCACCGGCGCGAAGGCCGAGTCGGCGACCGTCACCACCTTGAGCCCCGCCTCCCGCGCGTGGTCCAGCGCCTCCGCCACCTCCCGCGGATACCGCGGCAGCGCGAAGCACAGCAGCGCCGAAGCACCCGCCCCCGCCGCCGCGTCGATCCGGTCGGCGAGCATCGAGCCGCCCTCGTCGAGGAGCCGTACGTCCGGATGCACCTTGGCGGCGAAGTACGCGAACCCGCGCGCCTGCGAGGACGCCGCCCGCAGCCCCAGTACGGGCAGCGGGCTGGAGGCGGCCAGCACCCGCCCGGCCTCCTCGACCGGCGAGGGGTCGGCGAGCATCGCCGACAGCTGCCGCAGGTTCTCGATCTCGCCCTGGACGGCCTGCTGGTACTCGTTGTACGCGTCGTCCTGCGCGGCCGCGGCCGCGCGCTCGGCCGGCGCCACCTCGCGCAGGTGCCGGCGCAGCGCCGGATACCCGTCGAAGCCGAGCGCCACCGCGAAACGGGTCACCGAGGGCTGGCTCACCCCGGCCAGCTCCGCGAGCTCCACGCTCGACAGGAACGGCACGTCGGCCGCCCCGCGCACCATGCAGTGGGCGATCCGGCGCTGGGTGGGTGTCAGCCGGTGCCCCTCGAAAAGCTTCTGCAGCCGCGCTGCCGGGCTGTCACTCATCCCGACCCCTCCGTCCCCGTGCCTATTCAGTCACGGAGCACTCTGCATGCGGTTATGCAGCACGGCAAGCCGCGGACCGCTCCGCGAGACGGTCGCGGGCGGGGAGGGCACGGAATACGGGGGCTAACCCCCGTGCCCCGGACCGACGGCCGTTCCTACGCTGGGCGCATGGAGTCCCAGGAGCTGAAGAAGGAACTCGACGCGACGTTGGACGCCCGGCGCGAGCTGGGGCCGGACTACGAGGCCGCGCTCGTGGACTCCTTCGTGGAGAAGGTCGACACCCAGGTCCGGCGCCGGCTGGCCGAGGAGCGGCTCGCGGCCGCCCGCGGCGGCCCCGGCCGCGGGCCGTCCCCGCTGGAGGGCGGCTTCGGCGAGCGCTTCGGCTTCGCCATCGTCACGCTGGTCCTGGCGATCCCGCTGTCTGCGATCGGTGCCGCGCAGGCGGGGCTCAGCGGCCTGCTCGTCGCGTGGGCGGGCGTACTCGGCGTGAACTTCGTCCACGCGACGAAGCGCCTGCGCCCCCGCGACCGGGCCGAGTAACACCGGACCGGAAGGAGTGTGCGCGGGGACCGCCGCACCCTCGCGTGAGCGAGGGGCGGGACGACGGCGGTCCCCGCGAAGGACACGGGCCGGGTCAGGGCCGTCCGCGTCCGTGGCGTTCACGCGGTCCGGGAGCCGCTCCGGAAGTACGCCAACGCCGTTCGGTGGTGCCGGCCGGAACGTTTGCGCTCCTGCCGACAACCACCACTGTGCCGGAGCCGTGTTAAGCCCGTGCTGCCGCCACATGACGGGCCCGTACCTTTTGTGCGACGGGCACTTCGGCCATTCCTTGCGGCAGTTCGGCTACTTCGCGCCCTTGGCGAGGAAAGCCAGCAGGTCCTGACGGCTCACCACACCGGTCGGCTTGCCCTCGACCAGCACGATCGCCGCGTCCGCCTCGCCCAGTACGGACATCAGCTCGGACACCGGCTCGCCCGAACCGACCTGCGGCAGCGGCCGGCTCATGTGCTTCTCCAGCGGGTCCGACAGCGAGGCCTGCTTCGCGAACAGCGCCGCCAGCAGCTCCTTCTCCACGACCGAGCCGATGACCTCGGCGGCCATCACGTCCGGGTGGCCGGCGCCGGGCTTGACGATCGGCATCTGCGAGACGCCGTACTCGCGCAGCACCTCGATGGCCTCGCCCACGGTCTCCTCGGGGTGCATGTGGACCAGGGAGGGGATGCCGCCCTCCTTGTCGTCCAGCACGTCGCCGATACGCGCGGCGGGGCCGGCCTCCTCCAGGAAGCCGTGTCCCGCCATCCACTCGTCGCTGAAGATCTTGCTGAGGTAGCCGCGTCCGCTGTCCGGCAGCAGGACGACGACCACGTCGTCCGGGCCGAGCCCCTCGGCGGCCTTCAGCGCCGCGACGACCGCCATGCCGCAGGAGCCGCCGACGAGCAGGCCCTCCTCTTTGGCGAGGCGGCGGGTCATCTGGAAGGAGTCCTTGTCGGACACCGCGATGATCTCGTCCGTCACGTTCGGGTCGTACGCGGTCGGCCAGAAGTCCTCGCCGACGCCCTCGACCAGGTACGGACGGCCCGAGCCGCCGGAGTAGACCGAGCCCTCGGGGTCGGCGCCGATGACCTTGACCTTGCCGCCGGACACCTCCTTGAGGTAGTTGCCCGTACCCGAAATCGTGCCGCCCGTGCCGACGCCCGCGACGAAGTGGGTGATCTTCCCGTCCGTCTGGTCCCACAGCTCGGGACCGGTGGTCTCGTAGTGCGAACGGGGGTTGTTCGGGTTGCTGTACTGGTCGGGCTTCCAGGCGCCGGGCTCGCGCGCGAGGCGGTCGGAGACGTTGTAGTACGAGTCCGGGTGCTCGGGGTCGACGGCGGTCGGGCAGACCACGACCTCGGCTCCGTACGCGCGCATCACGTTGATCTTGTCCATGGACACCTTGTCAGGGCAGACGAAGATGCACTTGTAGCCCTTCTGCTGGGCCACGATGGCGAGTCCTACACCGGTGTTGCCGCTGGTGGGCTCCACGATGGTGCCGCCGGGCTTGAGGGCACCGCTCTGCTCGGCGGCCTCGATCATCCGGACGGCGATCCGGTCCTTCACGGATCCACCGGGATTGAAGTACTCGACCTTGGCAAGGACGGTGGCCTGCAGGCCTTCGGTCACACGGTTGAGCTTCACCAGCGGGGTGTTGCCGACGAGGCTGATCATCGAGTCGTGGAATTGCACCATGTTCTCCAGGGAGGGGACTCCACGGGTTCTCCGGGAGGTCCCGCCAGACTAAGCGGAAAGGGATTGGCCGACCGGCACTACGGGGCAGGTAGGTCATCGAGACCCGACGGGAAAGGGAGGTGGCTCGAGGGGTGTCCAGAGCGAGGACGGCCCGCCGGATCGCGGCGGGCGCGGCGTACGGCGGAGGCGGGCTCGGGCTGGTCGGAGCCGCCGCCGTGGGGCTGGTGCTGGCGGAGGTGCAGTTCGCGAAGCGGACGGTGGGCACCGGGCTCGGCGATCCGCCGCGGGCGGACGGGCTGTACGGGAGCGAGTTCGCGGCGCTGGCCGCCGCCGGTCCGCAGCCGGGCCAGACCCCCCTGCGGCTCGGCATGATGGGCGACTCCACGGCGGCCGGGCTCGGCGTGCGCCGGGCCAGACAGACCCCGGCCGCGCTGCTGGCCTCGGGGCTGGCGTCGGTGGCCGAGCGGCCGGTGGAACTGCGGAACGTGGCCGTCTCCGGGGCCATGTCCGACGACCTCGACCGGCAGGCGGGGCTGCTCCTGGACGGGGAGCCGCCGCCGCCGGACGTGTGCGTGATCATGATCGGCGCGAACGACGTGACGCGGCGCATGCCGCCGACGCAGTCCGTGCGCCACCTGACCTCGGCCGTCCGGAGACTGCGGCTCGCGGGCTCCGAAGTGGTCGTCGGCACCTGCCCCGACCTGGGCACCATCGAGCCCGTGTACCAGCCGCTGCGGTGGCTGGCCCGGCGGGTCTCGCGCCAGCTGGCGGCCGCCCAGACGATAGGGGTCGTCGCCCTGGGGGCCCGTACGGTCTCCATGGGGGACCTGCTGGGTCCGGAGTTCGCGGCGAACCCGCGCGAGATGTTCGGCCCGGACTCGTACCACCCGTCGGCGGAGGGCTACGCGACGGCGGCCATGGCCGTCCTGCCCACGCTGTGCGCGGCGCTGTCGCTGTGGCCGGAGTCGGACCGGCTGGAGGTGGCGCGGAACGAGGACATGCTGCCGGTGGCCAAGGCCGCGTCGGCCGCCGCCGGGCAGGCGGGCACGGAGGTCACCCCGGCCCGCGGGCCGTGGGCCCTGCTGAAGCACCGCCGCCGCAGGCGGGTCCCGGCCGAGGACCTCACGGCTTCGGCCTCGCGGTCGGCGGGCCCGGCCCTGCCGCCCCGGGCCGACACCCCGTCGCCGAGCTGAGGCCCGGGGGGCCGGGTACGTACGGCCCCCCGCGGGCGCTCCAGGCGTCGGGGCGGGCCGAGGGGCCGGAACAGAAGCTCCGCCGGGCGCGTTGCACCGGCGGAGCGACCGGCATCACACGCCCAAGTCGGTGACCTCGACCGTACGGGCCGGTAACTTCGCTTGCGGTCCAGCAACGAGCCGCAACTCACCCCCCTTGGAGCCCCGATGCCCGAAGCAGTCATCGTTTCCGCCGCCCGCTCCCCCATCGGGCGCGCCTTCAAGGGGTCCCTCAAGGACGTGCGCCCGGACGACCTGACCGCCACGATCATCCAGGCCGCCCTCGCCAAGATCCCCGAGCTGGACCCGCGCCAGATCGACGACCTGATGCTCGGCTGCGGCCTCCCGGGCGGCGAGCAGGGCAACAACCTGGCCCGCATCGTGGCCGTGCAGATGGGCATGGACTTCCTGCCCGGCACCACGATCACCCGTTACTGCTCCTCCTCCCTGCAGACCTCCCGCATGGCGCTGCACGCCATCAAGGCGGGCGAGGGCGACGTGTTCATCTCGGCCGGTGTCGAGACGGTCTCGCGGTTCGCCAAGGGCAACTCCGACTCGTGGCCCGACACCCACAACCCGCTCTTCGCCGACGCGGAGGCCCGTACGGCCGCCGTCGCGCAGACCGAGGGCTCCTCGTGGCAGGACCCGCGCGCGGAGGGCCTCGCGCCCGACGCCTACATCTCGATGGGCCAGACCGCCGAGAACCTGGCCCGGCTCAAGGGCGTGACCCGCCAGGACATGGACGAGTTCGGCGTCCGCTCGCAGAACCTCGCCGAGGCCGCCATCAAGAACGGCTTCTGGGAGCGGGAGATCACCCCGGTCACCACCCCGGACGGCACGGTCGTCTCCACGGACGACGGCCCGCGCGCCGGCGTCACCCTGGAGGGCGTCCAGGGCCTCAAGCCCGTCTTCCGCCCCGACGGCCTGGTCACGGCCGCCAACTGCTGCCCGCTCAACGACGGCGCCGCCGCGCTGGTCATCATGAGCGACACCAAGGCGCGGGAGCTGGGCCTGACCCCGCTGGCCCGGATCGTCTCCACCGGTGTCACCGGCCTCTCCCCGGAGATCATGGGCCTCGGCCCGGTCGAGGCGTCGAAGCAGGCCCTCAAGCGCGCCGGACTGACCGTCGGCGACATCGACCTGTTCGAGATCAACGAGGCCTTCGCGGCCCAGGTCATCCCGTCGTACCGGGACCTGGAGATCCCGCTGGAGAAGCTCAACGTCAACGGCGGCGCCATCGCCGTCGGTCACCCCTTCGGGATGACCGGTGCCCGCATCACCGGCACCCTGATCAACAGCCTCCAGTTCCACGACAAGCAGTTCGGCCTCGAGACCATGTGCGTGGGCGGCGGACAGGGCATGGCGATGGTCATCGAGCGGCTGAGCTGAGCCGGAGCGGAGGGCAGGGGCCGTCGTGAGGAACGAACGGCGACACCTGCCCTCCGCGGTGGCGAAGATCGGCGCGACCGGAAGCGAGAGCGGCTCAGCCGAGGTTCACCCTCCAGGCGCCGCAAGGGATCCGCTTGATCCCTTGCGGCGTACTGACGCCGAATCTAATCCCGTCGCGGCCGACCTGTGACCGAATCTCCCCCAGGATGTGACCTTCGTCCTGGGGGTTTGGCATTTCCGCAGGTCAGGGCAGATTTGCAGGTCCTGAGTGTGACGAAAGCCCTGTCCAATTCGTGACGTAATGCACTGCACGCCATTCCCAGGTCAGGACACTCTGATGTAGGAAGTCGGGGGATCGAAACAATCGGGAGTTAGTCAGTGAGCGCCATGTCTCTTGCCCTGCTGCTGACCACGGCCGCCGCCGCGACCGTGGGCGCTGCTGCGCTGCACGCCGTACACGGCCTGCGCAAGCAGGTGACGGCCCTCCGCGGTGAGCTGGCGGCGCCCGCCCACACCCGCGGCACGACCGTCCCGCACGCCCGCAGTGCCGTGCAGTCCCCCGCCGCCGAGATACGAGCCGCCGTAGCCGAGGCCCTGGCCGAGGAGCGCGAGCGCGAGCTCGCCGAGGCGCGGGCCTTCTGGGCCGCGCAGGAGGCCCGTGACGCGGCCGACGCCCCCTCGCTGCTGGGCGGCCTGCCCGGCCTCGGCGAGGACGGCCCGGCCGTCTTCCTGCCCCGCCAGGCCGACCTGGTGGGCCTGGAGCCGCTCCTCGGCGACGAAGCCGCCGACGACTACCCCGAGGACTCGGCCGAGCTGGCCGCCGCCCGCCGGCGCCACCCCTCGCACCCCGACTTCGTACCGGTCCAGGCCCCGGCCCCCGGCGCCGACCACGAGCGCACCGTCTCGCGCCTGGAGGAGCTCGCGGAGGCCCGTACGGCCCTCGCGGACGTCCGCCCGGGCCCGCTGGGCACGCTCGACGTGTACGTCTTCACCGACGGCACCACGCTCTGCATGACCCCGGGCCACCGGGAGACGGCGGAGCGCCTCGCCGAGGCACTGCGCTCGGGCACCGCGCCGGTCCTGCTGGGCGGCTCCGGCATCTCGGGGGCCTACGCGCTGACCTTCTCCTGCGGTGACGCCCAGGACCCGGACAGCAACGTCTACATCCTCGCGGACCGCGTCATCGCGTCGCTCTGATCCACGGCGCCACCGCGATCACGGCTCCGCCCTGATCAGCGTGTCGCTCCGGCTTCCGCCTGCTCCACCAGCCGTACGGCCTCGTCCAGCATCTCGGACGGGGCCTTCGCTGTTTCCGGGGGCCCCAGCGGTCCTTCGGCGGCGGCGCGCAGCGCCTCCGCGAGGTCCAGTCCGGCCACCGCCACCTGATCCCCGACCACGAACACGCCCGCGTCGGGCATCTCCCGCGCCGGAGCCGCCCCCGCGTCCCGCCGCGGCGCCTCCAGCGCCTGGGCCCGTACGGAGAGCTCGCGGGCCAGCTCCAGCGCCTCGGCGGCGGCCCCCCGCCGGAGGCGGCTCTGCGGCATGGCCCGCAGCCGGTCGGCGAAACGTTCCACGGCGGCGGTCAGGGGCGAAGTATCAAGCACCCGGCCGACCTTACGCGCCGCGGCGGCGCCATTGCCAACGGGCGAACTCTCCGGCACGGTGGCGTGAAGAGAACAGCACAGCACGGCGATACCTCCGGAGGCGCCCATGTCCGTAGAGTTCTCCGAGCAGACCCACCGCAACATGATCGACAGAATCCCCCTGACCACCGGTCGTGAAGTGTCCGACTGGCTCCGCGCCGTGGACGACGGCCCCTCCCTCGTCCGGTTCGAGGAAAAGGTCAGCTGGCTGCGCGGCGCGCACGAACTCTCGTACGGCCAGGCCAAGGCGATCATCCACGAGTACGACCTGCGCAGGGCGGCCCGCAAATTCGGCTGATCCCTCCGCCGACCCGATCCCCCGACCCTCCGTCCCCGACCCCGTACCGACTCCGAGACGCGGGAAGGCCCCGCGAGCGGTGAGCTCGCGGGGCCTTCCCCTGTCCGTCCGCGCAGGCGCGACGGCCGGTGCGACTAGTCGTCGCCGGAGAGGATCTGGAACAGGCGCAGCAGCTCCAGGTAGATCCACACCAGGGTCAGCGTGAGGCCGAAGGCCGCCAGCCAGGCCTCGTCGCGCGGGGCGCCGTAGGTGATGCCGTCCTCGACCTGCTTGAAGTCCAGGGCGAGGAAGCAGGCGCCGAGGACGACGCCGACGATGCCGAACAGGATGCCGAGGCCGCCGCTGCGGAAGCCGAGGCCGTCACCGCCCGCGAAGACCGAGAACAGCAGGTTCGCGACCATGAGCAGCATGAAGCCCATGGCGGCCGCCATCACGAAGCCGTAGAAACGGCGGGTGACGCGGATCCAGCGCATCTTGTACGCGAACAGCACGGAGGCGAAGACGCACATCGTGCCGAGCACGGCCTGGATGACCACGCCGGCACCGAAGTAGGTGCTGGTGGCCGCGCTGAGGACGCCGAGGAAGAAGCCCTCGAAGGCCGCGTAGGCGAGGATGATCGGCGGCGAGGCCTTGCGCTTGAAGGACTGGACGAGCCCGAGGACCATCGCGACGAGCGCGGCGCCGACGGCGATGCCGTACGACTTGTTGACGTTCGCCGGGTCGACCGGCATGGCGATCCACGCGATCGTCGCCGTGAGGATGACCGTGCCGAGCGTCATGGCCGTACGGCTGACGACGTCGTCCATGGTCATCACGTCGGCGCGGGCGGGCGCCTGCGGCATGCCGGTGGTCGTGTCTGCGGCGTAGGGATTCGTCGCGTACGGGTTGGTCCCGGCCTGCTGGTGCTGCGCGTCAAAGCCTGCGTAGCCACCGTTGTCGCGGCTGAACCCCCGTCGCGAGAAGACCGGGTTACTGCTCCTCATCTCACTCCTCCGTGGCCACCGTGCGCGGCCTTGCAACAAGAGTAATGCGTTAGCAAAAATCTGACCCTACTGCTCAGGGAGGATCTTTGCCTCATGACCCGCTGCCGCATTTATGCAGACGGCACGACAGATTTCCAATGATTTCCGCACATCGGGCCCGTCGGAGCCGGAGGCCGCCCCCGGGGGGAACAGGACGGCGGGGGTGCCCCTGGGGCGCCCCCGCCGTTCGTGTGTTCCGGTGCGTGCGGAACGTTCTCGTGCCCGGAGCCGGACTTGAACCGGCACGGCCTAAGCCAGCGAGGTTTAAGCTCGCCGTGTCTGCATTCCACCATCCGGGCGGGGTCTCGCGGCTCCCGCACAAAAGCACTGAACGCTGTGCCGAGCCTATCCGGATCATCGTGGTCGGCAGCGGGCCATCTATCCGATGTTGTCTGATTTTATTGGCGCTTGAGGGGCCGTCAGGCGCCAGAACACGCGGTGGGCCCGTTACGGACGGCGATCACCCGCGATACGGGATTGACGGGATTTCGACGGCCTTCGCCACCCGCGCGCCACCCCGGGCCACCCCTGCCGCCGGAAGCCGTCCCGAAGCCGCCCCCTGACACCGCCCCGGGGCCGCCGTCATACCAGAGGAGGAGGCGGCCCGCCCCGTGATCAGACTCCAGTGGGCCAGGGAACGGGCACCCCGGCTGATCCCCTGCGGGGGTGCGCGCGGCGACGATGGGAGCGT
The DNA here is from genome assembly GCF_042752335.1 of Streptomyces sp. NPDC059355. Classification (NCBI taxonomy): domain Bacteria; kingdom Bacillati; phylum Actinomycetota; class Actinomycetes; order Kitasatosporales; family Streptomycetaceae; genus Streptomyces; species Streptomyces sp. NPDC059355. The sequence goes on from NZ_JBHYXN010000038.1 coordinate 49,781, forward strand.
CCCGCCGATCCGCAGACCGCACCCCGGTCCGCAGCCCGAGGAGTCGCTTCCGTGACCACCATGAACCACGCCCCGCACACCACCCAGGCCGTGGCCGCCCGGGCCACCGGCCTCTCCAAGGTGTACGGCCAGGGCGAGACCCAGGTGGTCGCCCTCGACAACGTCTCCGTGGACTTCGGCCAGGGCCGGTTCACCGCGATCATGGGCCCCTCGGGTTCCGGCAAGTCCACCCTGATGCACTGCGTCGCCGGTCTGGACACCTTCTCCGCAGGCTCCGTCCGCATCGGCGAGACCGAGCTCTCCACCCTCAAGGACAAGCAGCTGACCCAGCTGCGCCGCGACAAGATCGGCTTCATCTTCCAGGCGTTCAACCTGCTGCCGACGCTGACGGCGCTGGAGAACATCACCCTGCCGATGGACATCGCGGGCCGCAAGCCCGACCGGCAGTGGCTGGACAACGTCATCGAGATGGTCGGCCTCTCCGACCGCCTCGGCCACCGCCCCACCCAGCTCTCCGGCGGCCAGCAGCAGCGCGTTGCCGTCGCCCGCGCCCTGGCCTCCCGCCCCGAGATCATCTTCGGTGACGAGCCCACCGGAAACCTGGACTCCCGCTCCGGCGCCGAGGTCCTCGGCTTCCTGCGCAACTCCGTCCGCGAGCTCGGCCAGACCGTCGTCATGGTCACCCACGACCCGGTCGCCGCCTCCTACGCGGACCGCGTCATCTTCCTCGCCGACGGCCGCATAGTCGACGAGATGCACGGCCCCACCGCCGACGGGGTGCTCGACCGCATGAAGGCCTTCGACGCCAAGGGCCGCACCAGCTGAGGGACGTTCCCTCCCCGTCCCCGCTGACCCCTTACCACCTGGACTCCTCCACCATGTTCCGTACCGCGCTGCGCAACGTGCTCGCGCACAAGGCCAGGCTGCTGATGACGGTGCTCGCCGTCGTCCTCGGCGTCGCCTTCGTCTCCGGCACCCTCGTTTTCACCGACACCCTCAGCAAGGCCCTCTCCAGCCAGTCCGCCAAGAGCTACGACGGCGTCGCCGTCTCCGTGACCTCGTACGGCCAGGGCCGGGCCGATGACGGCCAGCGCGAGGGCGAGGTCGGCCTCAGCCAGCAGACCCTCGACAAGGTCAAGGCCGTCAAGGGCGTCGACTCCGTCTCCGGCCGCGTCTCCGGCTTCGCCGGCGTCGGTGACGAGAAGGGCGAGCTGATCGGCTCCGGCTGGTCCAACAAGGGCTCCAACTACGCCCCTGTCAAGGACGGCAAGGACCCGCGCTACACCTTCACCGAGGGCACCGGCCCGGCCAAGGCCGACCAGGTCGCCCTCGACAAGGCGACCGCCGCCACCGGCAAGTACAAGGTCGGCGACAAGGTCCGCGTCGCCACCAACGGCCCGGTGAAGGAGTACATCCTCTCCGGCGTCTTCACCACCGAGGACGGCGCGGTCAGCGCCGGCGGCAGCCTGGTCCTCTTCGACACCCCCGTCGCCCAGGAGCTGTACCTCAAGCCCGGCTACTACGAGGAACTGTCCGTCGCCGCCAAGGCCGGAACCTCCGCCGACCAGCTGCTGACCGACATCAAGCCGCTGCTGGACTCCAAGCACACCAAGGCCCAGACCGGCACCGCCCTCGCCGCCGAGCAGGCGAAGGACGTCGAGCGGGGCATGACCAACATGAACCAGATGCTGCTCGCGTTCGCCGGCATCGCGCTCTTCGTCGGCATCTTCCTGATCTACAACACCTTCACCATGCTGGTCACCCAGCGCACCAAGGAACTGGCCCTGCTGCGCGCCGTCGGCGCCAACCGCGGCCAGGTCATGCGCTCGGTCCTCACCGAGGCACTGGTCGTCGGCGTCGTCTCCGCCGTCGTCGGCCTGGTCACCGGCACCGGCCTGGCGGTCGCCATGCGCTCCGCGATCGAGGCCTTCGGCGCCAAGCTCCCGGCGGGCGACCTCGTGATCGCCCCGGGCACCGTCATCGCGGCCGTGGTCATCGGCGTCCTCGTCACCACCCTCGCCGCCCTCCTGCCCGCCTGGCGCACCGGCCGGATCGCCCCGGTCGCCGCCATGGGCAGCGCCCACCTCCCGGCCACCGCGAAGTCCCTGGTCGTACGGAACGTGCTTGGCTCGGTCATCAGCCTCGGCGGCATCGGCCTGGTCCTGCTCGGCGTGTCCATGGGCGGTGAGAACGGCCGCCTGACCCTCGGCGCCGGCGCGTTCTTCATGCTCATCGGCCTGATCGTGGTGCTGCCGCTGCTCTCCAAGCCGGTCATCGGGGCCGTGCGCCCCGCGCTGGAGAAGGTCTTCGGCATCCCCGGCAAGCTGGCCGCGCAGAACGCCGTGCGCAACCCGCGCCGCACCGCCGTCACCGCCGCCTCCCTGTCGATCGGCCTGACCCTGGTCACCACCCTGTCGGTGCTCGGCATCACCATGGGCACGGCCGTCGACAAGATGAGCACGGACAAGCTGAAGGCCGACTACAAGGTCTCCATGGCCGCCGAGGGCATGAGCCTGGACAAGTCGGTCGCCGAGACGCTGGCCAAGGCCCCCGGCATCAAGGCGGTCTCCCCCCAGGCCGACGGCTACCTGAGGATCGGCGGCCAGTTCCGCTCCGCCTCCGGCGTCACTCCCTCTGCCATCGGCCAGATGCTGAACATCGACACCCTCAGCGGCTCGATGGACAGCCTCGCCAAGGGCGAGGTGGCCGTCGCCGAGACGACCGCGAAGAAGCAGAACCTCTCCGTCGGGTCCGCGCTCGAAGTCCAGTACGACGACGGCCAGAAGGGCACGCTCAAGGTCGGCGCCGTCTACAAGGACCTCGAGGGCCTGCTCTCCCCGTACGTGCTCGACAACAAGATCCTCAGCTCGCACAGCGAGGAGCAGTACATCCGCGAGGTGTACGTCAACACCACCGACGGCGCCTCGAAGGCCGCGCAGCAGACGGTCGTCGACGCCCTGGGCAAGAACCCGGCGATCAAGGTCGCCACCCAGGAGGACATGCGCAACGAGATGGGCGGCATCATCAACACGATGCTGAACATCATGTACGGGCTGCTCGGCATGGCCCTGATCATCTCGGTGCTCGGCGTGGTCAACACCCTGGCGATGTCCGTCTTCGAGCGGACCCAGGAGATCGGCATGCTGCGGGCGATCGGCCTCGACCGCAGCCGGGTCAAGAACATGATCCGCCTGGAAGCCGTGGTCATCTCGCTCTTCGGCGCGGTGCTCGGTGTCGGGATCGGCATCTTCCTCGCCTGGGCGGTGGGCACCACCATCGCCAAGGGGGTCCCGAACTACGCCCTGGTCCTCCCGTGGGACCGGATCGGCATCTTCCTCCTGCTCGCCGGCGTGGTCGGCGTCCTGGCGGCCATGTGGCCCGCCCGCAGCGCGGCCCGGCTGAACATGCTCACCGCCATCAAGACCGAGTAGGCGCCGCGTTTCACGGCAGGGACACGGAAGGGCCCCGGGGCGTGTGCCCCGGGGCCCTTCCGTGTCGTACGGGCTCACGCCCCCCAGGTGCGCAGCCGCAGCGGCAGCCCCGAGCGCCCGGCCGCCGCGGACTTCACCGCGAGGACCTGGTTGACGCCGAGCCGGCCGTGCTCGAAGCCCAGCGCCGAGGCCGCCATGTACAGCCGCCAGACCCGGGCCCGCCCCGGCGAGGTCAGCCGTACGGCCTCCTCCCAGCGGTCCTCCAGCCGCGCCACCCAGGCCCGCAGGGTCAGCGCGTAGTGCTCGCGCAGCGCCTCCACGTCGCGGACCTCGAACCCGGCCCGCTCCAGCTCGCCCACCGTCGCGCCCAGCGGGAGGAGTTCGCCGTCGGGGAACACGTACGCGTCGATGAACTCGTCGATCCGGTGCGCCTCTTCGTCCGGCTCCGGCGGGCGCGCGATCTGGTGGTTCAGCAGGCGGCCGCCGGGCCCCAGCAGGGCGTGCAGGGTGCGGGCGTACTCGCGGTAGCGCTCCGCGCCGACGTGCTCGGCCATGCCGATGGACGAAACGGCGTCGTACGGACCGTCCTTGACGTCCCGGTAGTCCTGGATCCGGATGTCGAGCCGGTCGGCCAGTCCCTCCTCCGCGGCCCGCTTGCGGGCGTACACGGCCTGCTCCCGCGAGAGGGTGATGCCGGTGACGCGGACCCCGTACTCCCGGGCGGCGTGCAAGGCCATGGAGCCCCAGCCGCAGCCGACGTCGAGGAGGCGCTCGCCGGGCCGCAGGCCCAGCTTCCGGCAGACCAGGTCGAGTTTGTCCCGCTGGGCCTCCTCCAGGGTGGAGCCGGGACTCCAGTAGGCGCAGGAGTACACCATCGAGGGACCCAGGACGCGCTCGTAGAACTCGTTGCCGACGTCGTAGTGGTGACTGATCGCCTGGCGGTCCCGGGCCCTGGTGTGCGTCGGGCCGCCGCGGCGGGGGGCCTCCTCGGGCGGCGGTGCGGGCGCCGGCCACGGCCGGGCCAGGGCGACGAGGTCGCGCAGGGCGGCCCGGGCGGCCGGGTCGCGCAGCAGCGCGGCGGTCCCGGCGGCCGCCGCGGCCCGCTCCGGCAGCTGCGGAAGCTGGGCGCGCAGGGCGCCGAGCTTGCCGAGGCCCGCGCGGTGCAGGGCCGGCGGGGTCTCGGGGACGGTGGCGGGCCCGCGCTCCCAGAGCAGCCCGGCAACCCGGTCCAGCAGTTCGAAGAGGTCGCCCTCCACGGTCAGCTCCCCTGCGACCCAGGCCCGGGCCAGGCCCAGTTCACCCGGCCGCCACAGCACGCGGCGCAGGGCGCGCCGGTTGGCCAGCACCAGGGTGGGTCCGGCGGGCGGCCCGGCCTCGCTGCCGTCCCAGGCGCGAATCCGGACGGGCAGGGGGGCGCCCAGCAGGGTCTCGGCAAGAGCGGCCAGCCGCGGCGCGGCTTCGGTCATCGTAGGCACCTCCGGTAATGATCCGACCGATCGGCCTACCCATTTCGGGCGGGCCTCAATCGGACGACACTCCGAACAGGCCTACGACGAACCCGAACAGGGGCATGCCGACAGGACGGGGGCACGCCGAAGGGGCCGCCCGCACCACGGATGGCGGGCGGCCCCTTCGGGGACGTGCTGGAGGTGTTGCCGGTCAGGCCCGGGTCAGGAGGCCTTGGCCTTGGCGGCCGGGGCAGCGGCGGCGGCCGGAGCCGGCGCCGGCTTGGCGGCCTCGTAGAACTCCTCGCGCGGGGTCTCCAGCGCACCGAGGGAGACGACCTCGCGCTTGAGGAACATGGCGAGGGTCCAGTCGGCGAAGACGCGGATCTTGCGGTTCCAGGTCGGCATGGCCATGCCGTGGTAGCCACGGTGCATGTACCAGGCGAGCCGGCCCTTGAGCTTGATCTTCGTCTTGCCCATGACGATCATCGCGACGCCCTTGTGGAGGCCGAGGCCCGCCACCGCACCCTTGTTGGAGTGCGAGTACTCGGCCTGCGGGAAGCCCCGCATGCCCGAGATGACGTTGTCGCCGAGGACCTTGGCCTGGCGCAGCGCGTGCTGGGCGTTCGGCGGGCACCAGGCGTTCTCGACGCCGGCCTTGCGGGCGGCGACGTCCGGGACCTGGGCGTTGTCGCCCGCGGCCCAGATGTAGTCGGTGCCCTGGACCTGGAGGGTCGGGGCGGTGTCGACGTGGCCGCGCGGGCCCAGCGGCAGGCCGTAGCGGGCCAGCACCGGGTTGGGCTTGACGCCGGCGGTCCACACGAGGGTGTCGGAGTCGACCTCGAGGCCGTTCTTCAGCACCACGTGGCCGTCCACGCAGGAGTCCATCGAGGTGTTGAGGTAGATCTCGATGCCGCGGGACTCGAGGTGCTCCTTGCCCCAGGTGCCGAGCTTGGGCCCGACCTCGGGGAGGATCTTGTCGGCCGCGTCCACCAGGATGAAGCGCATGTCCTCGCGCTTGATGGTGGTGTAGTACTTCGCGGCGTCGCGGGCCATGTCCTCGACCTCGCCGATCGTCTCGGCACCGGCGAAGCCGCCGCCGACGAAGACGAAGGTGAGGGCCTTGCGGCGGACGTTCTCGTCCGTCGTGGACTCGGCCTTGTCGAGCTGCTCGAGGACGTGGTTGCGCAGGCCGATGCCCTCTTCGACGCCCTTCATACCGATGCCCTGTTCGGCGAGGCCGGGGATCGGGAAGGTGCGGGAGACGGCGCCGAGCGCGATCACCAGGTAGTCGAAGGGCAGCTCGTACGCCTCGCCGACGAGCGGCGTGACGACGGCGACCTTGCGGTCCTGGTCGATGCTGGTGACCCGGCCGGTGAGAACCTCTGCCTTGGGCAGCACGCGTCGCAGCGGGACGACGACGTGCCGAGGCGAGATGCTGCCTGCGGCCACTTCGGGGAGGAAGGGCTGGTAGGTCATGTACGACCGCGGGTCGACGACCGTGACGGTCGCCTCGCCATAGCGCATCTTCTTCATGATCCGCTTGGCCGCGTACAGGCCTACGTACCCACCTCCTACAACGAGGATCCTGGGACGCTCCGTGGTGCTCATGGAACGAGTATCCAGCACCCACAGGGGTGACGCTCGTGAGCCCCTTCACAAGGTGACGGAGGGCCTCTGCTACACTGCGCGGCCCACGTGACGGAGGTCATGGCGCGATACGGGAACCAGGGTGTAACAGGATTCGTTGTTCACCCGTCCCGAACTGGCCTCCAGGCCCGCAAGCGGAGTAGACCACCGGGTTGGTGGATACCTACCGGCGGGGTGGGACGGCGCCCCCGTTTCGCACGAACGCTCGGACAAAAAAGGCCCGATGGCCCGCGGAGCGCCCCCAAGGACCCTTCCCGCGGCCCATCGGGCCTCTTTTCCTTGTGAAGAACTTCACGAACTTTCTGTGGAGGAGGGGACCTAAGGCCCCCGTAAGGACCTCCGAAAGCCCTCCGAAGGCCCTCGACGACCTTCGAAACAGCCCTCCGTCAGGCGATGGACCAGGCGATGCCGTCCAGCATGTGCGGTGAACCCGCACCGATACGTGCCCGTACCGGCACGTGTACACGTGGACGCGTACACTGCTGTCATGAGTGAGAACGCTGTGACCGTGCGCGAAGCCCGTGCCCATCTCGCGGACCACATCAATCGGGCAGAGCAGGGCGCTCCGACCGTAATCACCCGTAACGGCGCCCCGGTGGCCGCCCTGGTTCCCATCGCGGACTTCAACGCGCTCGAAGATGCGGCCGACGAACTGCTCGCACGCGAGGCGCAGGCCGTGCTCGCCGAAGGCGGTCCGACCGTGACCATGGCCGAGCTGCTGGCCGACCTGTTCAGTGAACGGGGTGACGGCGCGGCGTGAAGTACGCGTTCCGGTTCACCGTCGCGGCGCAACGGCAGCTCCGGGCCATCGACAGGCCGGCCGCGATGCGCATCCTCGCCGCACTGACCGCACTGGGAGACGATCCGTACCGCGAGGACGCCGACATCAAGAAGCTCGCCGGACCGTCCGGCCTCTACAGACTCCGGGTGGGCAGTTACCGGATCGCCTATCAGGTCCTGGACGGCGAGCTGGTCATCCTCGTCGTCAAGGTCGGCGACCGGCGCGACGTCTACCGCAACATCTGAGTCCGGCACAGCGGTGGTGCTCCGGTCAGCCGACCGGAGCACCACCGTTCAGCGATTCGTCAGGCCAGAACCCTGGTTGTCGGCCTCGACCTCTTCTGCGGTCTTGATCGCGATCCCGTCGAGGATGTCGTGTTCCGAGACGACGACCTCCCGGGCTCCGGTGCGCTCCATGATGGCGAGGAGGACCAGGGTGCCCGCGCCGATCACGTCCACCCGGCCCGGGTGGAGGACCGGGATCGCCGCGCGCTCGGCGTGCACCGAGGTCAGCATGCGGTCGGTGATCTCGCGGACCTGCTCGTACGGGATCCGGGCGTGGTGGATCTCGGAGGAGATGTACTCCGGCAGCCCGAGGGCGATCCCGGCGACCGTGGTCACCGAGCCGGCCAGGCCCACCAGGGTGCGCGCCTCGGTCAGCGGGACCGTCTGCTCGACCAGGTCCAGCGCCGCCTCGATGTCGGCCCGTATGGCCGCGATCTGCTCCGCGGTGGGCGGGTCGGTGACCGTCCCGTCGACCACCAGGTGGCGCTCGGTCATCCGGACGCAGCCCACGTCGACCGAGCGGGCCGCCCGTACGTGCTCCTCGCCGACCACGAACTCGGTCGAGCCGCCGCCGATGTCCACCACCAGGAAGGGCTGCTCCATGTGGGTGGTGCCCGTCAGCTCCTTGGTGGCGCCGACGAAGGAGAACTCCGCCTCCTGGTCGCCGGAGATCACCTCGGGCTCGACGCCCAGGATTCCGAGGACACCCTGGACGAACTCCTCGCGGTTCTCGGCGTCGCGCGAGGCCGAGGTCGCCACGAAGCGCAGGCGCTCCGCGCCCAGCTCCTTGACGACCTCCGCGTACTCGCGGCAGGCCGCGAAGGTGCGCTCCAGCGCCTCCGGGGCCAGCCGGCCCGTCTTGTCCACGCCCTGGCCAAGGCGGACGATCGTCATCCGCCGGTCCAGCTCGACCAGCTCGCCGGTGGCCGGGTCGCAGTCGGCGACGAGCAGGCGGATGGAGTTCGTACCGCAGTCGACGGCCGCGACGCGGGTCACGCCTGCGACTCCTTCTGCTCCGCCTTCTGCGCGCACGGCGTGACGCAGGCGCCCTTGGCCCACCACTCCGGCAGCATCGCCAGCGCCTCGTCGCCGAACGGGTTCACGCCCGGGCCGGCGGCCAGAGAGTGGCCGACGAGCACGTGCAGGCACTTCACCCGGTCCGGCATCCCGCCGGCGCTCGGGAAGCCCTGGAGCACCTCGATGGAGTCGCGGCGCCGGATGTAGTCCTCGTGCGCTGCCTGGTACGCGGCGGCGAGCTCGGGGTCCTCGGCGAGCCGGGCCTGCATCTCCTTCATCACGCCGTTGGCCTCGAGCGTGCCGATCGCGGAGGCCGCGCGCGGGCAGGTGAGGTAGTACGTCGTCGGGAAGGGCGTGCCGTCGGGGAGGCGCGGGGCGGTCTCCACCACGTCCGGCTGACCGCAGGGGCAGCGGTGGGCGATGGCGCGCAGCCCGCGCGGCGGGCGGCCGAGCTGCTGCTCGAACGCCTCGATGTCCGCGTCGGTCGGCTCGGTCCGGTCGGTCTGGGGCGGGGGCGTCTGCATGCCTGGAGGAAGTCTCTTCGTTCTCGTGGATGGGTGCGGGTACTCGTCACTCGCCGGGGCGGTCGGCCTTGTCGACGCCGTCCCAGACGTTCGAGTACCAGGGCCGGTCGGATCCGGCCGTTCCGGTGCGGTGCCGCTCGGCGGCCCCGGCCCCGGGGTCGGTCATGATGTAGCTGATCTCGCCCGGGCGGACGAAGTGCAGGTGCTTGCGCGCCTGCTGCTCCGCGTACGCGTTGTCCTGCCAGCGGGCCTTCTCGTCGCGGAGGCGTTCGAGGCGCCGGCTCGCGGCCTCGGCGGCCTTCCGCTGCTCCGCGATCTCCGAGCGCTGTGAGACGTACTGGCGCATCGGATACGCGAGGGCGACGACCAGCGTACAGAGGACGAGCACCAGGAGCGCGGCGCGGCCGGTGAGCCGGCTGCGGCGGACCTGACGGCGTGTCTGCGAACGGTAGACGTGGGCGGCGGTCCGCTCGCCGAGCTGCTTGAGCCTGGTCGCGGTGGAGAAGGTGGAGAACCGATCCCGGTTCCCGGCCATTGATCCCGCCTCCCCTGTGTCCCTCTGTCCCTGGGTGCGTGGTGCGCGCTACGCAATACGTCCCCGCACACGGTACGGGACCGAGTGCGGGGACGTACGGAGGCCAGCCCCGGAGGGCCTGCCGTGATTAGCCCTTGAAGCGCGGGAAGGCGGAGCGGCCCGCGTACACGGCGGCGTCGTCGAGGATCTCCTCGATGCGCAGCAGCTGGTTGTACTTGGCGACGCGGTCCGAGCGGGCCGGGGCGCCGGTCTTGATCTGGCCGCAGTTCACGGCGACGGCGAGGTCGGCGATGGTGACGTCCTCGGTCTCGCCGGAGCGGTGCGACATCATGCACTTGAAGCCGTTGCGCTGGGCCATCTCGACGGCGTCGAGGGTCTCGGTCAGCGAACCGATCTGGTTCACCTTCACGAGCAGGGCGTTGGCGGAGCCCTCCTCGATGCCGCGGGCCAGGCGCTCCGGGTTGGTGACGAAGAGGTCGTCGCCGACGATCTGCACCTTGGAGCCGATGCGGTCGGTGATGGTCTTCCAGCCGGCCCAGTCGTCCTCGAACAGCGGGTCCTCGATGGAGACGAGCGGGTACGCGGAGACGAGCTCCTCGTAGTACTCGGTCATCTCGGCGGCCGAGCGGGACTGGCCCTCGAACTCGTACTTGCCGTCCTTGTAGAACTCGGACGCGGCGACGTCGAGCGCGAGCGCGATGTCCTTGCCCGGGACGTAGCCGGCCTGCTTGATGGCCTCGACGATGAGGTCGAGCGCGGCGCGGTTGGACTCCAGGTTCGGCGCGAAGCCGCCCTCGTCACCGAGACCGGTGGAGAGGCCCTTGGTGTGCAGGACCTTCTTGAGGGTGTGGTAGACCTCGGCACCCCAGCGAAGGGCCTCGGAGAAGGACTCCGCGCCGATCGGGGCGATCATGAACTCCTGGATGTCCACGTTGGAGTCTGCGTGCGACCCGCCGTTGAGGATGTTCATCATCGGAACGGGCAGCAGGTGCGCGTTCGGGCCGCCGAGGTAGCGGAAGAGCGGGAGGTCCGAGGCCTCGGACGCGGCGTGCGCGACGGCCAGGGAGACGCCGAGGATGGCGTTGGCGCCGAGGGAGCCCTTGTTCTCGGTGGCGTCCAGGTCGATCATGGCCTGGTCGATCAGGCGCTGCTCGGTGGCGTCGTAGCCGACGAGCTCCGGGCCGAGCTGCTCGATGACGGCGAGGACGGCCTTCTCGACACCCTTGCCCATGTAACGGTTGGGGTCACCGTCGCGGAGCTCAACGGCCTCGAAGGCACCGGTGGAGGCGCCGGACGGAACTGCAGCACGGCCGGTGCTGCCATCGTCGAGGCCCACCTCGACCTCGACCGTGGGGTTGCCTCGGGAGTCCAGGATTTCCCGGGCTACGACGACGTCGATGGACGGCACGAGCATCTCCTTCTGGGATGTGACGCTGGGTGTGCGGTGGCATGTCGGGCCGTGGGATGGCCCCGCCGCCTAGAGCCTAACCGGCTCCGGGCACTGGGCCGGCCGACCGCCCGCCCCCTGGGACGAAAAAGGGCCCGAATACCCGTCTTCCGGTACATAGGGATCTCGACCACCGGCACAAACGCCGCCGCCCGGCGCGTGAGGGGAAGACGCGCCGGGCGGTCGGGCTGCCGCGGCGCCGCTCGGGCGGCCGCGGTTGTCACTGCAGGATTCAGCTGAGCTTCAGCTTCTGACCCGGGAAGATCAGGTCGGCGTCCGAGACGATGTCCTTGTTGAGCTCGAAGAGCTTCTCCCAGCCACCCTTGACGCCGTTGGCCTCGGCGATGGTGCCCAGGGTGTCGCCGGGCTTGACCTCGTACGAGCCGTTGCCGGTCTTCACGGCCGGGGCGGCCTCGGCGCGCTCGGAGCGGGTGACCGGCGCGGGGGTCTCGCGCTTGGTCTCCTTCTTCGGCTCGGTCTTCTTCGGCTGGGTCTTCTTGGTCTCGGTCTTCGTCTCCGTCTTCTTCGGGGTGTCGGTCGTACCACCGCCGGTGTAAGAGGAGTTGGAGAGGCCGACGCCGCAGGACGGCCACGCGCCCTTGCCCTGGCCCTTGAGGACCTTCTCGGCGATGGCTATCTGCTGCGACTTGGAGGCCTGGTTGGCCTGCGCGGCGTACGCCTTGCCGCCGTACGCGGCCCACGTCGAGGACGAGAACTGCAGGCCGCCGTAGTAGCCGTTGCCCGTGTTGATGGACCAGTTGCCGCCGGACTCGCACTGCGCGACGCGGTCCCACTCGCCCGCGGTGGCGGCGGAGGCCGAGCCGGCCGCCATCAGGGGGGCGGCGACGACGACACCGGTGACACCGGCGAGCGTGACGATGCGAACGGCCTTGGAGGCGCGGCGGTGCTTGCCCTTGCCGGAATTCAGCATGGAGTTCTCCTCACCGACGCCTACGAGGTGAGCTGTCGGGTTCGGGCTGATGAGTGCCCGGCCGTGCGACGTGGCGCACGACTTAACCCCTAGCCGTTTCCTTGCCGTCTCTCAACGGCCGGTCCCGGCACCTACCTTGGTTCCCCCGCTCCTGCCTTCGGCGCTTGACGCGACGACTGTTCCCTCCGTCCGCCGGCAGGATTCGGCGATGCGGTCGAAGGAGCCCGCGGTGGCGGGCGACTCAGAAGGTAGACAGGTCTCTCCCCGATGTTCAACGAGGAACACCGGGGAGAAACGGCCCCTACTTGCGCCCTCCTTACGTGCATTTGCGCAGGTGAGGGCGGGGTTTGCAGAAGGCTCCAGGCGGGACACGCCAGTTGACCGGAAGAGACACATGTCTCACTTGCAGATAACGGACATTCAGCCCTTTCCGGGTGTCCGAAGTGCCGCTGTTTTTAACTTAGATCCAGATTTTGACCAGGCGTGATCAGATTGGCGTCCTTGCCGATGACCTGCTCGTTGGCCTGGTAGAGCGCGTTCCAGCCGCCCTTGACCCCCTTGGCGGAGGCGATGGTCGCCAGACTGTCGCCCGCCTGGACCGTGTACGAGGGATCCGACGCCGCGCGAGAGGTGACGGGCGCCTCAAGAGCGGCCGTACCGCGGTGCTTACCGGTGCCGGAGGGGTCCGGGATGCCCGCCGGGTCGGTGGTGGCACCCGGGGTGCCCGGGGCCGCGGGGGCGGTGGGAGCGGTCGGGTCCGTCGGGGTGCCGGGCGCGGTCGGGTTCCCCGGGGCCGTCGGGTCGGCGGGCGCGGTCGGGGTGCCCGGGGTCGTCGGGTCGCCGGGGGTGCCCGGGAGCACCGGGGCGGTCGGCGAGGTGGACGGCACGTCCGGGTCGGGCATGACGGGCAGTCCGCTGCTGGGCGCGAGCGGCGCCGGCGGAAGCGTGAAGACCGGGGCCGGAGCCGGGGTGGGGGCGCCGAAGTCGTGCGCCTTCGCGCCGGAACCGCCGGCCGGGACCGAGTCGTCGGGGCGCGAGGCGCTCGGAGCGATCGGGGCGAGCGTGCCGGGCAGGCCCGGGTCCACGGTCGCCGCGGGGCCCTGCTGGGTCAGTCCGGCCGACTCCGAGCAGTGCCCGAACGCCTGGGCGCCCCGGGTGCCCAGCACGCGCTCGGCGACGGCGATCTGCTGCGAACGGCTGGCGAGGTCGGGGCGCTCGGCGAACTCCAGGCCGCCCGAGGCCTTCCACTCCTCCTGCGTGAACGAAAGTCCGCCGTAGGACCCGCTGCCGGAGTTGGCGCTCCAGGAGCCGCCGCTCTCGCACTCGGCGACCTTGTCCCACGTGGAGGTCTCGGCTGCGCTCGCGCCGGTGGCGGCGAGCAGCGGCAGGGCCAACGCGGAACCGGTGACTCCGGCGGTGACGACTATCGCGGGTACCTGGCGGGGGCGTCTGTGGCGGCCGTTCCCGGAACGCATGAGCTGCACCTTTCGCATAACGACTGGGTAACGGCAGAACCTAGCCTTCTTAGCACGCGAGTAACAACTCTTGACGGGGGCTGACTTGCGGTCAGCTGACGTTCAGGGGTTTCGGGCTGTGAACTTCACGGGAAGGGTGCGCAGGCCACGCATGATCAGACCCCCGCGCCAGCGAAGCTCGTTGGGCGGAACAGCGAGTTCCAGATCCGGCAGACGCGTCAGCAAAGTCGCAAGCGCCGTCTGTCCCTCAAGTCGTGCGAGCGGAGCACCCAGGCAGTAGTGGATTCCGTGCCCGTATCCGAGGTGCTGGTTGTCGGTACGGGAGAGGTCGAGGGTGTCCGGATCGGCGAACCGCTCGGGGTCCCGGTCGGCCGCGGCGAGGACGACGAGCACGGGATCGCCGGCCGCGACGTCCTGGCCGCCGAGGGTCAGCGGCTCGGTGGCGAACCGCCAGGTGGCCAGCTCGACGGGCCCGTCGTAGCGCAGCAGCTCCTCGATGCCGGTCTCCAGCAGGCCGCTCTCGCCGGCGGCGAGGGAGTCCTGGAGGCGGGTGCGCTGATCGGGGTTCATGAAGAGGGAGTGGACGCCGTTGCCGATGAGGTTGACCGTCGTCTCGAATCCGGCGAACAGCAGGATGAAGGCCATCGCGGTGGCCTCGGCCTCCGTCAGGTGGTCACCGTGGTCGCTCGCGCGGATCAGGTCCGAAATCAGGTCATTGCCCAGATCATCCCGTTTGCGGTGGATGAGTTCGCCGAGATAGGTCCGCATCTGCTTCACGGAGCGGGCGACCCCGCCGCGCGGACCGCCGCCGTGCCGGATCATCATCCCGGCCCAGTCGCGGAAGTCGTCCTGGTCCTCGCGCGGTACGCCGAGCATCTCGCAGATGGCGTAGATGGGGAGCGGGAAGGCGAATTCGTGGATGAGGTCCGCTTCCCCCCGGCTCGCGAACTGCTCGATGAGGTGGTCGGTCAGTTCCTGCACCCGCGGGGTGAACTCGGCCACTCTGCGCGGGGTGAACGCCTTCGACACCAGCCGCCGCAGCCGCGTGTGGTCCGGCGGGTCGATGTTGAGCAGATGCGTCATCAGCTCCGCCTTGCGCTCCCCCGGGATGCCGGTCTTGCCCTTGGCGTGCGCCGGCTCCGCGTGGTGCGCCGGATTCTTGCTGAGCCGCTGGTCGGCGAGGGCCTGGCGGGCGTCCGCGTACCGGGTGACCAGCCAGGCCTCGACCCCGCTCGGCAGCTTGGTGCGGTGCACCGGGGAGTGCTCGCGCAGCCAGGCGTACGCCGGGTACGGATCGGTGGCGAACTCCCAGTCGAACAGGGTCGGGCCCTGGGGAGGGGTGCCGTCTTCGGGGGCTGCGGGGGCTGCGGGGGTCGGCTCATGCACCCGCTGACCGTATCCCGCGCGCCCGCCGCCATCCCATATGGGTGGTTCGCCGCGGCTGTCCGCAGATCCGCCATCCCTTGACCTCACGTTCCCCGGCGTTCCTACTTTCGGTCTTGTGGATGTGAGGATCTTGAAGAGCAGCTTCGCGGTGGTCGAGAGAAGGGCCGAGCACGCGGTCAAGTACTTCTACTCCCACCTCTTCTGGCACAACCCCGGGATCCGCGAGCTCTTCCCGGCCTCCGCCGAGGACATGGAACGCCAGCGAGACCGGCTCTTCGCCGCGCTGACCCACGTGGTCGCCCGCCTCGACGACGACGAGAGCCTGCTCCCCTATCTCCACGACCTCGGCCGCGACCACCGCAAGTTCCTCGCCGGCCCCGAGCACTACGCGGCCCTCGGCGCCAGCCTCCTCGCCGCGCTCGCCCGGACCTGCGGCGAGACCTGGACCCCGACCGTGGAGAAGGCCTGGTCCGAGGCGTACCAGATGATCGCCGACGCCATGACGGCCGGGGCCGCCGCGAGCGAGGACCCGCCGTGGTGGGACGCCGAGATCGTGCGCCACCTCCAGTACGGGGAGGACATAGCGGTGCTGACCCTGCGCCCGCACGCCCCCTTCCCCCATCTCCCCGGCCAGTACGCGAGCGTGAGCTGCGAGCGGGTCCCGAGGGTCTGGCGCACGTACTCCATCGGGAACGCCCCGCGCCCGGACGGCACCCTCGACCTGCACGTCAGCCGTATCGAGGGCGGCCGGCTCAGCACCGCCCTGGTCCGCGAGGCCCGGCCCGGCGAGGTGCTGCGGCTCGGCGCGGCCGGCGGGCAGCTGACGCTGCGCCGCGCCGACCGGCCCGTCAGCCTCATCGCGGCGGGCACCGGCTGGGCGCCGATCCGGGCCATGGTGGAGGAGCTCGCCGGGGAGCCTCCCGATCGGGACGTACGGCTCTTCGTCGTCGCCCGGGACCCGGCGCACCTGTACGACCGCCCGCTGATCGACGAGTACGCCGCCTCCTTCGGCCGGCTCGGCGTCACCTACATCACGCCCGCCCCCGGGCTCCACCGCGACCAGGCCACCGGGCGGCTCGCGACCGCTCTCGGCCACCGGGCCATGTGGCCCGAGCAGGACGTCTATCTCAGCGGGCCGCCGCCGTTCGTCGAGCAGACCGTGCGGGTGCTGAAGGAGCTGGGCGCCCTGCCGGGCAGGATCTTCCACGACTCGCTGCCCGCCGCGGGCACCGGCCACGGCCCGGGCGGCCGGCCCCTCGGCTTCGGCGAGTGGTTCCTCGGCCGCCCCGAGCCGCACTGGCACAACCCGTCGGGCCGCGCGCCCCGGTAGGACCGCCGGAGGTCAGTGGGTGTCCGCCGCGCCGACGCCCTCGGCGGCTCGGATCGCGTCCCGGTAGACGCGGGCCGCCGCGCGCAGCGCGGTCTCGGGGTCGATGCCCGCCGCCTCGGCACGCGCCGCCAGTTCCAGCAGCTCGTACCCGATGCCCTCGCCGCGGGGCAGCCCCACGGCCACGCCGCCCGTACGGACCCGGCCGGCGAGCTTGGCCGCGAGCGCGAGTCCGGGCTGGCCCAGCGGGATCCCGTCGGTGACCGACTCCCGCTGCTTCTCGACCGCCTTGGTGCGCTGCCAGTGCTCGTTGACGTCCTCCGGGGTCTGCGCGTCCGCGTCCCCGAAGACGTGCGGGTGCCGGTGGATCAGCTTCTCGACGAGGCCGCCGGCCACGTCGTCGATGGAGAACGGCTCTTCCGGATGCTCCTCGGCGATCCGTGCGTGGAAGACCACCTGCAGGAGTACGTCGCCGAGCTCCTCGCGCAACGCCTCCCGGTCCCCCTCCTCGATGGCCTCGACGAGTTCGTACGACTCCTCGATGGCGTACTTGACCAGTCCCTCGTGGGTCTGGCGCGAGGTCCAGGGGCATTCGCGGCGGACCCGGTCCATCACCTGGACGAGATCGAGCAGGCGGGCGCCGGGCAGATCGTACGAGCCGGGCAGCAGTTCGAGGTCGGGCATGTCGACACGGCCGGAGCCGGCGAGCCGGGCCAGTCCGTCGGTGAGCCGCCGGTCGCCCTCGCCGGACGGGACCACCACGACCGTGCGGCCGCCGGCGCAAGCCTCGACCAGCGCCTGCGCGTCCGGGCTCTCGTGCGCGACCTCGACTCCCGCCTCGCGCAGGTACGGCAGCTGCGGATGGCCCGGGTCGGCGCACAGCACCCGGTCCGCGGCGTGCAGGACCTGCCAGGCCGGCCAGGACAGCAGGCCGGGGGCGACCCGGTGGCTCGCGGTCAGCAGGACGATCCGGCCGGCGGCCGTGGCGTCGGGGCCGGCCAGGGGGGCCGGGGCCGGGACGGGCACGGCGGGGGCGGGTTCGGCGGCGTGGTCGTTCACCCTCCGAACCTACCCCCGGACGGGTGGCTCAGGCTCCGGCGGGGGCCTGCTCGGGCCGGGTCCGCTGGACGATCCAGGGGGTGTCCTGGTCGCCGAGCACGATCTGCTGCGCGTCCCAGACGCCGTAGCGCGGGTTCACCTCGATGTGCAGGGTCTTCGCGGCGGACGCCAGCTTCTCGACGGCCTTGTCCTGGCTGCCGTAGTGGTCGAAGAGCTTGTCGCGCAGCAGCTTGAACCGGGCGTCGGCGTCGAGCTGCCCGGGCGCCAGCTGGGCCTGCTCCAGGGCCGCCGCGGTCAGCTTCTCAGCTCCGCCCGCCTTCTCCAGCTGCGCCTTGCGGAAGTCCTGGACCTCCTTCTCGCTGACGCTCACGCCGGCGTCCTTCGCGGCGCGCTCCAGCACGACGGTCTGGATCATCTTGTTGAGCTTGACGCGCTCCAGGCCGGGCGAGGACTGGATCAGCTGGGCCGCGGTGGAGCCGGTCTCGTTCTGTGCCGCGCGGACGTCGTTGACCTGGGCCTGGAGCGCGGAGGTGGTGATGCGTTCGCCGCCCACGACGGCCGCGGTGCCGGGCCGGGCCTGGCCCGAGCAGGCGGACAGCAGGGGGGCCGCCACGAGCAGGGCGGCGGAGACGGAGAGCGCAGTGCGACGGTGCAAAGGAGCCTCCAGGGCCGGGAGATTGTGCGTCGGTGCACAAGGGCCGTGCGGTGATCGATGGTATGCAGTCAAGCTGATCCGAGCCACCGGTTCGACCAACGATTCCCGGGGTGTTGGGGTACGTGTCTGTTGATGTCACAGCCACTCGGCGGCCACCCTCCCGTCCACCGGCGGTGCCAGAGTCGGCCCACCATGTCGACACCGCACCGCTCGCCGCGCCGCCTGAGCCTGCGCGGCTCGGCCCTCGCCGCCCTGATCGCGGTGGTGGCCGTCTGCGCCGGGGACGCGGTCGCCCGCGTGTTCCCGTACGGACACCGCCACCGCAGCATCAACGACCTCGGCAACCAGTTCGTCCCCTTCCACGCCCACCTGTGGGACCTCCTGCACGGGCGGGCGGAGGGCGGGCTGCTGTTCAACTGGCAGTCCGGCTTCGGCACGAGCTTCCTGCCCGACTTCGGCACCTACCTCTCCAGCCCTTTCGCCGTGCTCGTCGCCCTCTTCCCGCGCGAGGACATCGACCTCGCGGTGTACGTGGTGACGGTGGTCAAGATGGCGGCGGCCGCGGCGGCGACGGCCTGGCTGCTGCGCACGCAGCGCCGCGGGCCGTGGTGGGGGGCGGGCCTGCTGGGGGCCTCGTACGCACTGTGCGGCTGGTCGGTGATCGAGGCCTCCTACAACCCGATGTGGCTGGACGGGCTGATCGCGTTCCCGCTCCTGTGTCTGACGGGTGAATGGGCGCTGCGGAGCCGCCGGCTCGGCGCCGCCGTCCTCGTGGTGGCGCTCTGCTGGACGGCGAACTTCTACACCGCCTACATGGCGACGCTGGGCGCGGCGCTCGTGCTCCTGGTACGGGTGGTGCTGACGCGCGAGGGCGTACGGGAACGGCTGACCGTGCTCGTCCGGTGCGCCGGAACGACCCTGCTGGGCATCGCGGTGTCCGCGCCGGTGCTGCTCCCGCTGTTCCTGAGCTCGAAGCAGGCGTACCCGGGGTGGACACGGCGGTTCGACCCGGTGTCCTGGCCGGACCTGTTCGCGCGGCTCCTGCCCGCGACGTACTCCTTCTCCTCACCGGCGCTGTTCGTGGGCACGGGGACGCTGCTGCTGGTGGCGGCCCTGCCGTTCCACGGTGCGCTGCCGGTGCGCACCCGCCTGTGGTGGACGGGGCTGACGGCGGCCGTGCTGATCTCCTTCCAGTGGACGCCGACCCACCTGGCCTGGCACGTCTTCGCAACCCCGAACGGGAGCCCGTACCGGCAGACGTTCGTGCTGGCCGGGGTCGCCGTGATCGCCGCGTGGACCGGGCTGGCGGCCGGGCTGCCGAAGCCGCGGGCGCTGGCGGCGGGGGCCGCGGTGCTGGCCGCGGCGGCCGCGGCGGCCAGCGGCAGCCCGCTGGCCACGGCCTGGGGCCTCGCGCTGTTCTGCGGCGGGTCGGCCGTGGCTGCGGTGGCCTGGTGGTCCCTGCGCCACCGCAGGCCGGCGCTCCCGGCGGTCGGGGTGCTGGCGCTCGTACTCATCGGGCAGGCGGCCGCGACGACGGCGTTCGGGCACCAGGGCAAGCTCGGCGGGCTGGACGACTACCCCTCGTGGGGCGCGGCGCACACGGCGCGCTCCGAGGCGCTGGCGGGCGCCGAGGGCTGGCCCGCGTACCGCACGGACCCGAGCCGCCCGGCACTGACGGGCAACGATCCGCTGCTGCTGGGCGGGGAGGGCGGCGCGTACTACAGCAGCCACACCCCGGACGTGTTCACGCGCACGATGGTGGCCCTCGGCGCCGGCTGGACCTCACGCGGGCGCAACGTGCAGAGCATCGACAACCCGGTGACGGACGCGGTCTTCGCGGTCGGCGCCCGCCTGCGGCCCGACGGCACGGTCGGCCGCGCGCGGGTCGTCCCGCCGCTGCTCACGGTCCGCCCGCCGGGGCCCGCGCCCTCGTACGGGGCGTTCGACGGGCCCCCGTTCGCCAACCAGGAGCTGCTGCTGGGCGCCAGGGTGTACGAGGACCCCGTCGCGCCCGGGGTGTGCCGCGCGGGCACGGAGGCCTATCTGTGGGCCCCGGAGTACAACGCGACGGCCCGCCTCGCGGACGGCCGCGCCTTCCGCCTGAACGGCAACGCCCCCCGCAACCGGGCGGCCCTCCAGCCGCTCGGTGCCTCCCGGGGCGGCTCCTCGGCGCTGGTCTTCGACGCACCGGCGCCGCCGCGCTGGGCCCTGTCCTGCCTGGACCGGGCCCGTCTGGACCCGGCGGTCGCCGCCCTGCGGGCGACCGCGCCGACGGGGCTGCGCGTAGGCTCCTCGACCGTCAGCGCCGGGGTCCCGGCGGGCACCGCGGGCACGGCGGTCCTCTCCTCCCCGGCGATCGCGGGCTGGACCTGCAACGGCCGGCCGGCCACGCCCTACCTGGGCCTGGTCTCCGTCCCGCTGACCCCCGCCACCACCGGCATCACCTGCTCCTTCCGGCCCCCGGGCCTCGTCCCGGGGACGGCGGCCGCGGGGACGTCCCTGCTCGTCCTGGCCGGGCTGCTCCTGGCGGAGCGCCGCCGCAGGCCCCGGACCGGCAGGACCGCGCCTCCGGGCGGCCCGGAGGCCGGCGCGCCCGCGGAGCTCGTCCCGGCCGGGGCCTGAGGCCGGGGCGCCCCGGCGGACCCGGCCCGGCCCACCTGGCCGGCGGATCTGGCTCGGCGGACCTGGCTCAGCGGACCTGGCTGAGCCATTGGAGCGTGCGGCGAACCTCCGCCGAGAAGGGGTGGTTCGGGCCGTGGACGCGATCCGCGTCGAACAGCAGGCGGGCCAGGGTCTCGTGGGCCGCCGGCCGGTCGCCCAGGGAGAGCAGCAGGTGCGCTATCCGGCGCCGGACCTCCAGCGGGAGCCCCGGGTCCGGGTTCGCGTAGTGGTTCTCGAACAGCGGGAGCAGTGTGCGGTATTCGGCCAGGGCCGCCCCCGGCGCGTCGAGCTGTTCCAGGCACTGCGCCGCGTCGTAGCGAAAGCGCAGGGACTGGGGGTCGCCCGCCGGGAACTCGTCCGCGAGGCGGCGCAGTTCGGGCAGGGCGCGCCGGTACTGGCCGTCGTCCATCAGTGTGGCCGCGTACTGCTTGCGCAGGGAGCGGACCACCGTGGAGTGCTCGCCGTGCTCGGCCGCCGCGGCCGGCAGGATCCCGCCGAGGATGTCCACGGCCTGGGTGAGGCGGCCCTGCTCCAGGAGGCTGCGGGCCTCGTCCACCGCGGCCGGGATGTCCGGCTTGGGCGGCGTCGGCGTGGGCGGGGAGGTCGGCTGCGGCGGGATGGTGGCGGCGCGGTCAGGCCAGGGGGCCTGCGGGCGCAGGAAGGGGCGGGTCGGGTCGAGCGCGCCGGCCGGGGTGCCCTGCTTGGGCAGCAGCGAGGTCAGGGACTCGTACACGTGCTGTGCGGAGGCCGGGCGGTCCTGCGGGTCCTTCGCCAGGAGGTGCAGCAGGACCGCCTCCAGCTGGTGCGGGACCTCCGGACGCAGCCGGCGCACCGGGACCGGCGGCTCGTACAGGTGGCGGTGCAGGACGCCGAGGGCGGTGGACCCGGCGAAGGGGACGTTGCCGCTGAGGAGTTCGTACAGCAGCACGCCGAGGGCGTAGAGGTCGGTGTACGGGCCGACGGCGCCGCCCATCGCCTGCTCGGGCGCCATGTACGCCGGGCTGCCGATCGGGGTGCCGGTGCTGGTGAGGCGGGTGGTGTCGGTGTCCATCACCGAGGCGACGCCGAGGTCTAGGACCAGCACGGTGCCGTCCGGGCGGATCATGACGTTGCGCGGCTTCAGGTCGCGGTGCACGATCGGCACCGCGTGCACCGCCGACAGCACCCCGCACAGCTGCGCGACCACGGCGACCGCCCACGGCCAGGGGTACGGGGCGTGCTGCGCGAGGTGGTCGGCGAGGTCGGTGCCCTCGACGTAGCCCATGACGAGGAACAGCTCGTCGCCGTCGCTGCCCGCGTCGTGGACCGTGACCAGGCCCGGGTGGTCCACCTGCGCCGTGACCCGGCACTCGCGCACGAAGCGGCGGCGCAGCTCGTCGGCGACGGAGCCGGGGCCGGCCACCTTGTCGGGGCGCAGCAGCTTGACGGCGACGCGGCGGTCCAGCCGCTGGTCGTACGCCGTCCAGACCTGGCCCATGCCGCCCTGTCCCAGGATGGAGGCCAGCCGGTAGCGCTCGCCGATGATCCGGTCGTCGTCCGTCACCGGGCCGGGCCCTCACCGTCGTTGCCGGGGGCTCGCGGGTGGGGATGGGGGTTCGGGTGCGGCGTCTGCTTGCGCAGCAGTTCGCTCAGCTCGTCGAGCTCGGCGCGCACCTGCCCGATGCGCGGCGGGGTGGCCGGGCCGGGGGCCGGAGCCGGGGTCGGTGTGGGGGTGGGCGTGGGCGTCTGCTGCTGATGCTGCTGCTGATGCGCCGGCGGATACCCGTACGCCGGGCGCTGCGGGTGCTGCTGCGGCGGTACGTACGGTGCGGGCTGCGCCGGGTACCAGGAGGCCGTCGGGGCCGCCGCCCGGGCCGCGTGGTGCTGGATGTCGGCGACGAGGAAGTACACGCAGGTCAGGAACCCGGTGATGATGACACCGAAGGCGCCCGTATTGCCCTGCCAGCCGTCGGTCCGGGGCGTCGGGTCGGCGCCGATCAGCGCGACCCAGGCGACGGTGAGCACGCAGTTGACGGCCAGCAGCCACCAGTCCCGGGGTTTGCGGGTGACGACCGCGAGCCGCAGCATCGTGCCCCAGCCCAGGAAGCCGCAGCTCAGGACGGGCAGCAGGGCGAACAGCACGCGCAGTGCCACGACTCCCCCGGTACTGGGCTGGGGGCCTTGCTGCGGCGGGAGGCCGGGGCCGTGCATCGCTGCTCCTGACGGACCGTGTCGACGAAGTTTCGGGTCTGAGCGTATACAGCGTTTCCGGCCGCCAGTGAGGGGATGTGCGCAACCGTTGCAGGGTCGCCGCACACCTCCCGGCGGACGGGGGCCGCGAGGGGCGCACGGAAATCGAGGATGCCCCCTGACCGGCGGCGACTACCCTCGGCAGTCGAGTTGTTGTTCCAGGGGGGAATCCACATGCGAAGCCGGACCATCGGCGTGTCGGTGCTGACCACGACGGCCTTGTTCGGACTGACGACGGCCTGCGCGCCGGTCGGCGGGAGCAAGGCCGCCGACATCGGCCGGGCGGCCCGCGCCGCCGCGTCGGCGTCGGCCGGGGCCACGCCCGCACCGGCCGCGAAGGGCAAGGGGGCGGGCAAGGGCACCGGCATGCTCGCGGACCTGTCGGGCGCCGAGATCCTGAGCCAGTCGCACGAGGCGATGCGCAAGGTCGAATCGGCCCGTGTCGTCGCGAAGATGCGCGACGACGGCAGCCCGGTCGAGTTCGAGCTCTCCCTCGACAAGAAGGGCAGCTGCAACGGCGCGATCCGGTACGACGGGATGGGCAAGGTGGACCTCATCAAGTCCCCCGAGCTGATCCACTTCAAGGGCGACGCCGCCTACTGGCGCGGCACGGCCGCGAAGGAGCACGCGCCCAAGAGGCAGACGGACGCGATGGTCACGATGCTCGCCGACCGCTGGCTGAAGATGCCGGTCTCGGACCCCAAGGCCGCCGCGATGGGCCACATCTGCGATCTGGACAAGCTGACGGGCGGCGGTGACCGGCCCAACCCGCTGGCCCGCAAGGGCGAAACGGTCACCATCGACGGCAAGCAGGCGCTGGCGGTCGTCACGGCGGCCAAGGAGGGCACGGAGACCGACTACATAGCCACCCAGGGCACTCCGTACGTCCTCAAGTCCACCGTCACGGGGGACGAGAACGGGGAGGTCCTCTTCTCCGCCTTCGGCACCCCCGTCGACACGGCCCTGCCGGAGGGCGCGGACGTCCTGGACCTGTCCAAGCTGGGGGACCGCGGCCCGGCCGAATCGGTCTGAGCCCGCACGGCCGGGGCGCTCCGGCGAGGAGCGGTCCCCGGCCGCACGCGTCTCACGACCCGAGGATCGTGGTGAGGAACTCCCCGGTCCAGGCCAGCAGCTCCCGCCCGACCAGCGGCTTCCCGCCCACCCGGGCCGTCTTCGGCCGCGGGACCAGCACCTGCGAAGTGGCGGGCTTGAGCACCGTGCCCGGGTAGAGCCGCTTGAGGCGCAGCTCCTGCGACTCGCGCAACTCCACCGGGCCGAAGCGGATGTTGGGCCCCTGGAGGGTGATGTCGCCGACCCCGCAGGCCCGCGCCAGCATCCGCAGCCCCGCCACCAGCAGCAGGTTCTCCACGGGCTCCGGCAGCTTGCCGTAGCGGTCGTGCAGCTCCTCCCGTACGGCCTTGACGTCCGCCTCGGAGTTCGCCGACGCGATGGACCGGTACGCCTGCAGGCGCAGCCGCTCACCCGGCGCGTAGTCGTGCGGGACGTGCGCGTCGACCGGCAGCTCGATCTTGACCTCCAGCGGCGGCTCCTCCTCCACCCCGCCCTCGACGGCGGCCCGGTAGTCCGCCACCGCCTCGCCGACCATGCGGATGTAGAGGTCGAAGCCGACGCCCGCGATGTGGCCCGACTGCTCTCCGCCGAGCAGGTTGCCCGCGCCGCGGATCTCCAGGTCCTTCATCGCCACGTACATGCCCGCGCCCATCTCGGTGTGCTGGGCGATCGTCGCGAGCCGCTCGTGCGCGGTCTCGGTCAGCGGCTTCTCCGGCGGGTAGAGGAAGTACGCGTACCCGCGCTCGCGGCCTCGGCCGACGCGGCCGCGCAGCTGGTGGAGCTGGGAGAGGCCGAAGTTGTCGCCGCGCTCCACGATGAGGGTGTTGGCGTTGGAGATGTCGATGCCGGACTCGACGATCGTGGTCGAGACGAGCACGTCGAACTTCTTCTCCCAGAAGTCCACCACGACCTGCTCCAGAGCCTGTTCGGACATCTGCCCGTGCGCCGTCGCGATCCGCGCCTCGGGCACGATCTCGCGCAGCTTGGCGGCCGCCCGGTCGATGGACTCGACCCGGTTGTGGATGTAGAAGCACTGTCCCTCGCGCAGCAGCTCTCGCCGGATGGCCGCGCCGATCTGCTTCTCCTCGTACGGGCCGACGAAGGTGAGCACCGGGTGGCGCTCCTCCGGCGGGGTGGTGATGGTCGACATCTCGCGGATGCCGGTCACCGCCATCTCCAGGGTGCGCGGGATCGGGGTCGCGGACATCGTCAGTACGTCGACGTTGGCGCGCAGCTTCTTCAGCTGCTCCTTGTGCTCGACGCCGAAGCGCTGCTCCTCGTCGACGATGACCAGGCCCAGGTCCTTGAACTTGGTCTCCTGCGAGAACAGCCGGTGCGTGCCGATGACGATGTCGACCGAGCCTTCCTTCAGCCCCTCCAGGGTGGCCTTGGACTCGGTGTCGCTCTGGAAGCGGGACAGCGCCTTCACCTTGACCGGGAACTGGCTGTAGCGCTCGGAGAAGGTCCCGAAGTGCTGCTGCACGAGCAGCGTGGTCGGGACGAGCACGGCGACCTGCTTGCCGTCCTGGACCGCCTTGAAGGCGGCTCGCACAGCGATCTCGGTTTTGCCGTAGCCGACGTCGCCGCAGATCAGTCGGTCCATGGGGACGGACTTCTCCATGTCCTCCTTGACCTCGGCGATGGTGGTGAGCTGGTCGGGCGTCTCCGCGTACGGGAAGGCGTCCTCCAGCTCGCGCTGCCAGGGGGTGTCCGGGCCGAAGGTGTGGCCGGGGGCCGCCATGCGGGCGCTGTAGAGCTTGATGAGGTCGGCGGCGATCTCCTTGACCGCCTTCTTGGCGCGCGCCTTGGTCTTGGTCCAGTCGGCGCCGCCGAGCCGGTGCAGGGTCGGGGCCTCGCCGCCGACGTACTTGGTGACCTGCTCCAGCTGGTCGGTGGGGATGTAGAGCCGGTCGCCGGGCTGGCCGCGCTTGGCGGGGGCGTACTCGACGAGGAGGTACTCGCGGGTGGCGCCCTGGACGGTGCGCTGCACCATCTCGATGTAGCGGCCGACGCCGTGCTGTTCGTGGACGATGTAGTCGCCGACCTCCAGGGTGAGGGGATCGACGGACTTGCGGCGCCGGGTCGGCATCCGGCCGAGGTCCTTGGTGGCGGTGCGCTGGCCGGTCAGGTCGGTCTCGGTGAGGACGGCCAGCTTCAGCGCCGCGTCGACGAACCCGTTGTCGAGGGAGCCGCACGCCACGTGGACGATCGACGGCTCCAGGGTGCGCAGGTCGGCCTCCAGGCGGGCCGCGATGCCCTCGCCGCCGAGCACCTCGACGGTGCGGGCGGCCGGGCCGTGGCCCTCGGTGAGGTAGACGGTGTGCCAGCCGTCGGCGATCCAGCCCTTGGTGTCGGCGAGGGCCCGGGCGGTGTCGCCGCGGTAGGCCTCGGGGGCGTGCATGCCGAGCTTGAGGGTGTCCCCGCCGCCTTCGGCCTCGTCGGCGGCGAAGGGGGAGACCGACCACCACATCATGCCGAGCTCGCGCGCGTGCTCGCGTACGTCCGCGATCCCGCGCAGCGAGGCCGCGCCGACGTCGATCGGGGCCTGGCCGCCGCCGGCGGTCGCGGCCCAGGAGGCCATCAGGAACTCCTGGGAGGTCGCGACGAGGTCGGCGGCGCGGGTGCGGACCCGCTCGGGGTCGCACACGACGGCCATGGACCCGGCCGGCAGGACGTCGATCAGCAGTTCCATGTCGTCGACGAGGACCGGCGCGAGGGATTCCATACCCTCGACCGCGATCCCCTCGGCGATCTTGTTCAGGAGTTCGCCGAGCTCGGGGTGGGCCTCTGCAAGGGCCGCAGCCCGCTCCCGCACCTCGTCGGTCAGCAGCAGCTCCCGGCAGGGCGGGGCCCACAGCCCGTGCTCGGCGACCTCCAGGGAGCGCTGGTCGGCGACCTTGAAGTAGCGGATCTCCTCGACCTCGTCACCCCAGAACTCCACGCGCAGCGGGTGCTCCTCGGTGGGCGGGAACACGTCGAGGATGCCGCCGCGCACGGCGAACTCCCCGCGCTTCTCGACGAGCTCGACACGGGCGTAGGCGGCCGCGGCCAGCGCCTCGGTCACCTCTCCCAGATCGGCGCTCTCGCCGTGCCGCAGGCTGACCGGGACCAGCTCCCCGAGCCCCTGGACCTGCGGCTGGAGCACGGACCGGATCGGCGCGACGACGACGGAGACGGGCCCCGCCGCCGGGTCGTCCTTGCTCGGGTGCACGAGCCGGCGCAGTACGGCGAGCCGCCGGCCCACGGTGTCGCTGCGCGGGGAGAGCCGCTCGTGCGGAAGGGTCTCCCAGGACGGGTACTCGGCCACCTCGTCGGGCGGCAGGAAGGACCGCAGCGCGGCGGCCAGGTCCTCGGCCTCCCGGCCGGTGGCGGTGACCGCGAGCACGGTCCGCCCGCTCCTGGCCGCCAGCGCGGCGATGGCGAAGGGCCGCGCGGCCGGAGGCCCGACGAGGTCCACGTGCATGCGGTTGCCGTCCCCGGCCGCGGTGACCGCCTCGGCGAGGGCCGGGTCCCGGGTGACGGCGTCGAGCAGTCCGTGCAGGCTCATGAAAGGAGGCTTCCGTCCGGTGAAGGGGCAACGCGAAGGACCCGACACGTCTCACGGGCCGGGGCTTCCCACCCTACGGCGCGCCCCGGTCCCCCGCGCGGGGGATTGCGGCCACCGCGGGGCGCGGGGGCGGCCGGGGACGGCCGTCGGCCCCGGACGGCCCCGAAGGGCCGGCCGGGGCCGGCGGTCCCCCGAACGAACGCCGAGCCGGTTACTCGCTCGCGATCGCGTTCAGTACGTTCATCCGCCCTGCCCGGAAGGCCGGGACCAGTGCGGCGAACAGGCCCACGAAGGCCGACCCGGCGAAGACGCCGATGATCGTCGACCAGGGGATCTCCAGCACCTTCAGGCCCTCCAGGGCGAGCAGCTGCTGCGCGGTGGCTCCCCAGCCCATGCCCAGGCCCAGGCCCAGCAGGGCGCCGAAGAGGGCGATGACCACCGACTCCAGGCGGATCATGCGGCGCAGCTGGCGTCGGGAGAGGCCGATGGCGCGCATCAGGCCGATCTCGCGGGTCCGCTCGACCACCGAGAGGGCCAGGGTGTTCACGACGCCCAGGACCGCGACGATGATCGCGAGGCCGAGGAGCCCGTAGACCATGTTCAGCAGCTGGCCGACCTGGTCCTTGAGGGACTTCTTGTAGTCGGTCTGGTTCTGCACCTGGTACTGGGGGTACTGCGCGAGCGCACCCTTGACGGCGGTGTACGCGGCGTCCGCCTTGCCGTCGGCCGCCTTGGCCAGCAGCATGAACGGCCGCGGCATCCGGTCGGCCGGCAGGAACTGCTCGGCGGTCGCGGTGCTGATGTACTTCACGCCCTTGTCGAGGTTGCCCTCGTCGGAGGTGATCGCGGCGACCTTCAGCTTGGCGGTCTGGCCGCCGGTGAAGGCGACCGTCAGCTCGTCGCCGACCTTGACGTGGTGCTCGTCCGCGTAGATCGAGCCGACCGACATCGCGTCCTTGCCGTACGCCGCCGCGTGCTCGCCGGCGATCATCTTGCGCCGGACGTCCTGGGCGTACGTGGGGTCGTTGACGCTGATGCCGTCTTCCTTGACGGATCCGTCGGGGGCGGTGATCTTCGCCTCCACCTCCCGGTACGCGGTGACGTGGTCCAGGCCCTTGGTGGCGCGCAGCGCCTGCTCGGCCTGCGGCATGATCGGCTGGCCGGTCTGGGACTGGACGATGTAGTCCGCGCCGACCGACTTGTCGAGCTCGTCGGTGGCGGAGGCCACCATCGAGGAGCCGACCACCGACAGGCAGGCGACCAGCGCCAGTCCGATCATCAGGGCTGCTGCGGTGGCGCCGGTGCGGCGCGGGTTGCGCAGCGCGTTGCGCTCGGCGAGGCGGCCGACGGACCCGAAGGGCCGCAGGACGATGCCGGAGAGCAGCCGGACCACGAGGCCGGCGAGCAGCGGGCCGATCACGATGAAGCCGATGAGGGTGAACAGCACACCCAGGGAGAGCCAGAGCGAGCCGGCGGCGGCCTTGTCGGCGGCCGCGGCGAGGAACAGGCCCGCGCCGCCGATGCCGGTGAGGACCAGGCCCACGGCGGCCCGGATGCGGCCGGCCTTCTTGTCGCCGGGGGTGCCGGCTTCGCGCAGGGCCGCCATCGGGGAGACCTTGCCGGCCCGGCGGGCCGGGATGAAGGCCGAGACGACGGTGACGATGATCCCGAGCACCAGGCCGACGACCGGGGTGGTCCAGGCGATGGTCAGGTCGTCGGTGGACAGGTGCATGCCCATCTGGCCCATGAGCTGCATCAGGCCGACGGCCAGGCCCACGCCGGCGCCGACCCCGAGGACCGAGCCGACGAGGCCGAGCAGGAAGGCCTCGACGATCACGGACTTGAGTATCTGGCCGCTGTCGGCGCCGATGGCCCGCATCAGGCCGATCTCGCGGGTGCGCTGGGCGACCAGCATCGAGAAGGTGTTGAAGATGAGGAAGATGCCGACGAGGAAGGCGATCCCGGCGAAGCCGAGCATCACGTACTTCATGACGTCGAGGAAGGAGCCGACGTCCTTGCGGTTGGCGTCCGCGGACTCCTTCGCGGTCTGGAGCTTGTACGTGTCCGCGCCGACGGCCGTCGCGACGTTCGTCTTCAGCTGCTCGTCGCTGACCCCGTCCTTGGCGGTGACGTTGACGTGCGTGAAGAGGCCGGGGCCGCCGAGCAGCTTCTCCTGCGCGGTCGCGGTGTCGAAGTAGACGATCGCCGCACCCGGGTTGGTCACCGTGAAGGTGGCGATGCCGCTGATCTTCGCGCGGATGTCACCGGTGATGGCGATGGTGCGCAGCTCGTCGCCGAGCCGCAGGTGGTGCTTCTTCGCGGTGTCGGCGTCGACCATCATCTCGGTCGGACCGCGCGGGGCCTGGCCGGAGGTGATCTTCATCGACTTGAGCTCGTTGTCGTTCCAGTTGCCCGCGATGGTCGGGGCGCCGGTGGTCGAGCCCATGTTCTCGTTCTTGGCGTCGACCACCGTGACCGACATCGAGACGACGGCGCCCTCGGCGCCCTTGACGCCCTCGGCCTTGCGCACCTGCTCGACGGCGGAGGCCGGCAGCATCTCGGGCTTGCCGCGGTTCGGGTTGTCCTCGCCGCCCTTGGCCCCCTTCGGGCTGACCGTGACGTTGGCGGTGGTGACGCCGAACAGCTTGTCGAAGGTGGTGTTCATGGTGTCGGTGAACACCAGGGTGCCGCAGACGAAGGCCACGGAGAGCAGGACGGCGACGGCCGAGAGCGCCATCCGCCCCTTGTGCGCGACGAAGTTGCGCCGCGAGGTCTTCAGTACGGTGCCCGCGCTCACGAGGTCCGCCCGCGCGCGTCGAAGTCCTTCATCCGGTCGAGCACCTGGTCGGCGGTGGGCGCGTACATCTCGTCCACGATCCGGCCGTCGGCCAGGAAGATCACTCGGTCCGCGTACGAGGCGGCCACCGGGTCGTGCGTGACCATCACGATGGTCTGGCCGAGCTCGTCCACCGAGCGGCGCAGGAAGCCGAGCACCTCGGCGCCGGCCCGGGAGTCCAGGTTTCCGGTGGGCTCGTCGCCGAAGATGATCTGCGGGCGGGCCGCGAGGGCGCGGGCCACGGCCACGCGCTGCTGCTGGCCGCCGGAGAGCTCGGTCGGGCGGTGCTTGAGGCGCCCGGCGAGGCCGACGGTCTCGACGACCCGGTTCAGCCACTCCGCGTCCGGCTTGCGGCCCGCGATGTCCATGGGGAGCGTGATGTTCTCCAGGGCGTTGAGCGTGGGCAGCAGGTTGAAGGCCTGGAAGATGAAGCCGATCCGGTCGCGGCGCAGCTGCGTGAGCTTCTTGTCCTTCAGCCCGGTGATCTCGGTGTCGTCCAGGTGGATCTGCCCGCTGGTCACCGTGTCGAGGCCGGCGAGGCAGTGCATCAGCGTGGACTTGCCGGAGCCGGAAGGGCCCATGATCGCCGTGAACTGGCCGCGCTTGATGTCCACGTCGACCTCGTCGAGGGCGACCACGCGGGTCTCCCCGGCGCCGTAGGCCTTGACGACCTTGCGCGCCCGGGCCGCGACGGCTTCATGCCCTCCAGTACCCCCGTGCCTGGTTTCGGTCATAGCCGTTGTCACGGTGCTTCCCCTCGTTGGTTCGCCGCTCGCGCTGCCGCGCGCATGGCCGGATTCCGCTGCCTTGCCGTCGTGAAGTCTGCGGTGCGGAGGCGGCCGGCGCGCTGGTGCCCATCGCCGTATCCACCGGGGGGTTAACCCCACCCCTGCCCGTAGGAACCAGTTAAGGACCTCGCCGGGCGGTCCTCCTCCTCCGCCGGGACGAATGACCCCTGGACCCTTGTGAGGAGCAACCCCTAGGGGTTCTGCATCCTTTGGCGGATCACCTCTGGGGGATACCGGGGGGATACCGCCGGATACCCCGCGATGAGATGGTGTTCCCCGCAGATACGTGCACGGTGAAAGGATCTTGGTGGGCGCAGAGGAGAGCACGGGCGAACGCACCGGGACCGGACCGGAGACCGGCGCGGCGGCGCCGAGCGCGCGGACGCCCCGTACCGCCCTGGTCAGTGCCCTCATGCTGGCGATGGCACTCGTCGCCCTCGACAGCTCCGTCGTCTCCACCGCCGTCCCGCAGATCGTCGGCGACCTCGGCGGCTTCTCCGTCTTCTCCTGGCTCTTCGCGGGCTACCTGCTCGCCGTCACCGTCACGCTCCCCGTCTACGGCAAGCTCTCCGACACCTTCGGCCGCAAGCCCGTACTCCTCTTCGGCATAGCCCTGTTCGTCGTCGGCTCACTGCTGTGCGCGCTCGCCTGGAACATGGCCGCCCTCATAGCCTTCCGCCTCGTCCAGGGGCTGGGCGGCGGCGCCCTGCAGGGCACGGTGCAGACCCTGGCCGCCGACCTCTATCCGCTCAAGGACCGCCCGAGGATCCAGGCCCGGATGTCCTCCGTCTGGGCCGCCTCCGCGGTGGCCGGCCCGGCGCTCGGCGGGCTCATCGCCTCGTACGCCGACTGGCGCTGGATCTTCCTGATCAACCTGCCGCTCGGCGGCCTGGCCCTGTGGATGCTGGCCCGCCACCTCGTGGAGCCCGTACGGTCCCCGGGCCGCCGCGGCCCGATCGACTGGGCGGGCGCCCTCGGCGTCTTCGCCTGTGGCGGCCTGCTGCTCTTCGCCCTCGTGCAGGGAGGGGTCGCCTGGCCCTGGCTGTCCGCGCCCTCCCTCGGGCTGCTGGGCGCGAGCGCGCTGCTGGCGGCCGTGGTCGTCCGGATCGAACGCCGGGCCGCAGAACCGGTCATTCCGGGGTGGGTCTGGCGCCGGCGCACCATCGCCGCCGTGAACCTGGCCCTCGGCGCACTCGGGGTGCTCATGATCGCCCCGATGGTCTTCGTCCCCACCTACGCCCAGTCCGTGCTGGGTCTCGGGGCCGTCAGCGCCGGGCTCGCCATGTCCGCGATGACCCTCACCTGGCCGGTGTCCGCCGCCTTCAGCCAGCACGTCTACCGGCGCATCGGCTTCCGCAACTCCGCCGCCGTCGGGATCTCGCTGGCCGCCGTGATCCTTTTCTCGTTCACGCTGCTCCCGTACCCCGCCCGGCCCTGGCAGCCCACACTGATCATGCTGTTGCTGGGCGCGGCCCTCGGCCTGTTCCAACTGCCGCTGATCGTCGGGGTCCAGTCCACCGTGGGCTGGTCCGAGCGGGGTACGACGACGGCCTCCGTGCTGTTCTGCCGCCAGGTCGGCCAGAGCCTCGGGGCCGCGCTGCTCGGCGCCGTCGCCAACGCGACGATCGCCGCCCGGCTGGCGCACGCCCCGATGTCCGGGCTGCCGGACCACCTCGACGACGTGTCCAAGGCCCTCGACCGGCCGGACCTGCTCCCCGAGGCCGCCGCCGACTACCTGCGCCGGTCGGTGGCCGCCGCCGTGGACCACATCTTCCTCGGCGCGACCGCCGCGGCCGTCGCCGCGCTGCTCGTCCTGCTCTTCGTGGCACCGCGGCGGTTCCCGATCCTGGAGGAGCACCAGGAGCGGGCGCGGACCGACTCCTAGTAGGGCTTGGTCAGGTCAGCTGTGGTTGAGCGTGTCCTTCTGGTTCGGTGTCGCGTTGGGAGAGTGTGACTCCGGACGAGATTGCGGCTG
>NZ_JBHYXN010000039.1:0-82126 GCF_042752335.1 Streptomyces sp. NPDC059355
TCGCCGGGCCGGGCGGCGTCGGGGTGCGGCCCGGCGGGACGCGGCCCGCCGCCCTCGCCGTCCGGCCCGCCGGCCGCGGCGTACGAGGCCACCCCGGCGGCCGTGACGGCGGCCAGGGCGGCCGCGGTGAGCAAGGACCTGCGGGACGCTTGGTACGACACGGCCGGACCCTACTGCCGCACCGCGCCCGCGCCGGCGCGGACACTCGGGAGGTCCCCCGGAAGGGGTGCCGCGTACGCCCAGTGCTCCTGCAGGGTCCGTACGGCCTCGGTGATCGCCGGCCGGCGGGCGGCCCCCGTCCGCCACACGGCGTACAACCTGCGTACGGGGCCCGGTTCCAGCGGCACGGCCACCGCCCCCGGCGGCAGCGCCCCCGTGCCCAGCCGGGGTACGACGGCGACCCCGAGCCCGGCCGCGACCAGCGCGACGATGGTGTGGTTCTCCTCGGCCACGTGCGCGATGTCGGGCTCGAACCCGGCGGCGCGCAGCGTCCGCATCAGCCAGTCGTGGCAGACCCGGCCGGGCGGCTGGCAGACCCAGCGCTCGCCGCCGAGATCCGCCCGGCGGATGACCGCCCGCCGCGTGAACGGGTGGTCCTGCGGTACCACCAGGTCGCAGCGGTCGTCCCCGATGACCGCCTGCTCGACGCCCTCCGGGGCCGGCAGCGGGGCGATGTCCCAGTCGTGGGCCACCGCCAGGTCGGTGACTCCGCGGGCCACCAGGTCCACCGACAGGTGGGGGTCGACCTCGGTGAGGCGTACGTCCAGCGCGGGATGCCGGCGCGCGAGATCGGCGAGCGCCCCGGGCATGAGCCCGCGCGCCGCCGAAGCGAAGGCGGCCACCCTCAACAGCCCGCTCGGCTGCCCGCGGCGCTCCTCCAGGGTGGTCTCGGCACGCTCCACGATCGACAGCAACTCCTGTGCGGTCTCGGCGAGATGCCGGGCCTCCTCGGTGAGCGCGACCCCGCGCCCGCGCCGCTCCAACAGGGTGGTCCGGGTCTCCCGCTCCAGCTTGGCGATCTGCTGGGACACGGCGGAGGGGGTGTAGCCGAGGGCGGCCGCCGCGCCCGCGACCGAGCCGTGGACGGAGACGGCGTGCAGGGCGCGCAGCCGGGAGAGGTCGAGCATGCGGCCCATCGTAGGCACCGCCGGGCCGCGAGGCACCCGTAAGCGATGCTTCAACCATTCCGGAAGAGATCCGCGCTGGTGCTACATGGTCACGGCGCCGATGCTCGAAGCATGCGTCCCGTTCACACCGCACTCGCCGTACTCGTCGCCGCCGTCTGGGGCTTCAACTTCGTCGTCATCGAGATCGGCCTCGGCCACTTCCCGCCGCTGCTCCTGTCCGCCCTGCGCTTCCTCGTCGCCGCGCTGCCCGCCGTGTTCTTCGTCGGCCGGCCCAAGACCGCCTGGAAGTGGATCATCGCGGTCGGGACGGCCCTCGGCATCGCCAAGTTCGGCCTGCTGTTCACCGGCATGGCCGCCGGGATGCCCGCCGGACTCTCCTCGCTCGTGCTCCAGGTGCAGTCCGTCTTCACCGCGGTCCTCGCCTCCCTCGTCCTGCGCGAGCGGCCCGGGCGGGTCCGGATCGCCGGCATGGCCGTGGCCCTCGCCGGGATCGCCGTCGCCGCCGTGGACGGGGGTACCTCCGGGCCGGTGCTCGGCTTCACCCTGGTCGTCGCGGCCGCCGCCTGCTGGGGCGTCTCCAACGTGCTGACCCGCAAGGCGTCCCCGCCCGACGCGCTGAACTTCATGGTCTGGGTGTGCACCGTCCCGGTACTGCCGCTGTTCGCCCTCTCGCTGCTGCTGGAGGGGCCCGAGCGCGACCTGGCCGCGCTGCGCGGGCTGGACTGGTCCGGGGCCGCGGTCATCGCGTACGTCGCCTGGGTGTCCACCGTGTTCGGGTTCGGCGCCTGGAACCACCTGCTCAGGCGCTACCCGGCCTCTTCGGTCGCGCCGTTCTCGCTCCTGGTGCCGGTGTTCGGGATGTCCTCGGCGGCGCTGGTCCTGGGCGAGGGCGTCTCGGGGCTGCGCTGGGTGGCGGCGCTGCTGCTGGTCGGCGGGGTGGGCATGACCTCGCTGGCCCCCGCCCGCGCGGGCGCCCGTACGAAGGCGGCGGAGGACGGCGGTGCTGCGGCGGGCGGTGCGGCGGCCGTCAGTGCGGGGAGTCCTCCTGCAGCGGCAGCCGCCAGTCCTGCCCCGTGAGGCTGACGCCGTACGAGCGGTGCGGGCGCTCGGCCACGAGGGTGAATCCGGCGCGCTCGTAGAGGGAACGGGCCGAGGTCAGCACGTCGTTGGTCCACAGCACCAGTTCGCGGTAGCCGACGGAGCGGGCGAACGCGACGACCGCGTCGACCAGGAGGGACCCGACGCCGTGGCCCCGGCCCTCCGGCTCCACGAGCAGCAGCCGGAGCCGCGCCGTGCCGGGCGAGCCGTCCTCGCGGACGCACATCACCGACCCGACCGGGCGGCCGTCCAGCTCGGCGATCCAGACGCGCTCCAGATACGGGTCGTGGTCCTCGGCGAAGTCCGCGACGATCCGGGCCACCAGGCCCTCGAAGTCGGTGTTCCAGCCGTACTCGGCGGCATAGAGCGCGCCGTGCCGCTGCACGATCCAGCCCAGCTCCCCGGGCTCGGGGTCCCGCAGCCGTACCGCTGCGGGGGAGTTGTCGGCAGGGGGCTCCATGGAGCCCCAGGGTAGCGGGCTACTTCTTGCCGCCGCCCAGGATCTGGCCGAGCAGGTCGCCGAGTCCGCCGCCCTCCGCCGGGGCGGCGCCGGGAGCGGCACCCGGGGCTCCGGCGGCCGCGCCCTTGCCGGCCGCCGCGCGCTTGGCGAAGACCGCCAGGAGGACCGGGATCAGCAGCTCGATGACGCGGGAGACGGTGGCCGCGGGGATGCCGGTCTTCTTGGACACCGCCGCGGCCACCGGCTTGCCCACCTTGGCGAGGACCCCGGCCATCAGGCCCCCGCCGAGCAGCCCGCCGCCGAGGGTGGCCACGCCCTGCAGCGGGGGTTCGGCCGCCTCCGCGACCGCCTGGCGGACCTCGTCGCCGTCCTCGTCGTCGGCCTCGACCTTCTCCTGGAGGCCGCCGGTCATGGCGCCGACCGTGGTCGCGACGGTGTCGCGGGCCCCCGACTCGTCGGTGCCGAGCAGGCCGGCGATCTCGCTCAGCCGGTCCGGGCCCAGCTCGCCGAGCACGTCGTCCTGGAATGAAGATTCGCTCATGCCTGAAACGCTACTTCTGTGGTGATTCACTGGCACTTCGGATAGGCAGCGAATCCCGCCAAGGTATTGGAAACGTAAAGTTCCGATTCCGCGTGCAACCCCTGGGCGGGACAGTGGGTCGTATGGTGCGTCGGCACTTCCGGGGAGGGATCTGGGGGGATCGGGAAGTCCGACACGGGAGGGGTAACCGTGAGGGGGTCCGGCCGCGAGGCCGGACCCCCTTCTGGGTTCCCGGGGGTTGTCCACAGGCCTGACGGGCTGTCGGCGCCGCGCGGTAGCTTCGTGCCATGACAACCAACGGGGCGGTGCAACTCGCAGTGGTCGAGGGGGTGCTCGAGCGCATCACCTACGCCAACGAGGAGAGCGGGTACACGGTCGCCCGCGTCGACACCGGCCGCGGCAGCGGGGACCTGCTCACGGTCGTCGGCTCCCTGCTCGGTGCCCAGCCCGGCGAATCGCTGCGCATGGAGGGCCGCTGGGGATCCCACCCCCAGTACGGCAAGCAGTTCACGGTGGAGAACTACCGCACCGTGCTCCCCGCGACCATCCAGGGCATCCGCCGCTACCTCGGCTCCGGCCTGATCAAGGGCATCGGCCCGAAGATCGCCGACCGGATCGTGGAGCACTTCGGCACCGACACCCTCGACGTGATCGAGGAGGCGCCCAAGCGGCTGATCGAGGTGCCCGGGCTCGGCCCCAAGCGGACCAAGCTGATCGGCGCCGCCTGGGAGGAGCAGAAGGCGATCAAGGAGGTCATGGTCTTCCTCCAGGGCGTCGGAGTCTCCACCTCCATCGCGGTCCGGATCTACAAGAAGTACGCCGACGCCTCCATCTCGGTGGTCAAGAACCAGCCGTACCGCCTCGCCGCCGACGTGTGGGGCATCGGCTTCCTGACCGCCGACCGGATCGCCCAGGCCGTCGGGATCCCGCACGACAGCCCCGAGCGGGTCAAGGCCGGGCTCCAGTACGCCCTGTCCCAGTCCACCGACCAGGGGCACTGCTTCCTGCCCGAGGAGCGGCTCATCGCCGACGGGGTCAAGCTGCTCCAGGTGGACACCGGGCTGGTCATCGAATGCCTGGCCGAGCTCGCCGCCGATCCGGAGGGCGTCGTACGGGAATCCGTACCGGATCCGCAGGGCGGGCCGGACCCGCTGACCGCCGTGTACCTGGTGCCCTTCCACCGGGCCGAGTTGTCACTGGTCGGCCAGGTGCGGCGGCTGCTGAACGCCGAGGACGACCGGATGCCGGGCTTCCAGGACGTGGACTGGGACAAGGCGTTCGGCTGGCTGGCCGGGCGCACCGGGGCCAAGCTGGCGCCCGAGCAGCGGGACGCCGTGATGCTGGCGCTGACCCGCCGGGTGGCCGTCCTGACCGGCGGGCCGGGCTGCGGGAAGTCCTTCACCGTCCGCTCGATCGTGGAGCTGGCCCGGGCCAAGAAGGCCAGGGTCGTGCTCGCCGCGCCCACAGGCCGGGCCGCGAAACGGCTCGCGGAGCTCACCGGGGCGGAGGCCTCCACCGTGCACCGGCTGCTGGAGCTCAAGCCGGGCGGGGACGCGGCGTACGACCGGGAGCGCCCGCTGGACGCTGACCTGGTCGTCGTCGACGAGGCTTCGATGCTGGACCTGCTGCTGGCGAACAAGCTGGTCAAGGCGGTGGCACCGGGTGCGCACCTGCTGCTCGTCGGGGACGTGGACCAGCTGCCCTCGGTCGGCGCGGGCGAGGTGCTGCGGGACCTGCTGGCCGAGGGCGGTCCCGTCCCCGCGGTCCGGCTGACCCGTATCTTCCGGCAGGCCCAGCAGTCGGGCGTGGTCACCAATGCCCACCGGATCAACACCGGGGTGCCGCCGATCACCGACGGGCTGCCGGACTTCTTCCTGTTCCCGGAGGAGGACACGGAGGAGGCCGGGCGGCTCGCCGTGGACGTGGCGGCCCGGCGGATTCCGGCCAGGTTCGGACTCGACCCGCGCCGCGACATCCAGGTGCTCGCGCCCATGCACCGAGGCCCGGCCGGCGCGGGGAACCTCAACGGACTGCTTCAGCAGGCCATCACGCCGGCCCGGCCGGACCTGCCCGAGAAGCGGTTCGGCGGGCGGGTCTTCCGCGTCGGCGACAAGGTCACCCAGATCCGGAACAACTACGAGAAGGGCGCCAACGGAGTCTTCAACGGCACGGTCGGCGTGGTCACCGCCCTCGACGTGGACGAGCAGCGGCTGACGGTGCGCACGGAGGAGGACGAGGAGGTCGGCTACGAGTTCACCGAGCTGGACGAGCTGGCGCACGCGTACGCCGTCACCATCCACCGCTCCCAGGGGAGTGAATATCCGGCGGTGGTGATCCCTGTCACCACCGGGGCTTGGATGATGCTCCAGCGCAACTTGCTCTACACGGCGGTGACCAGGGCGAAGAAGCTGGTCGTGCTGGTCGGGTCCCGCAAAGCCCTCGGCCAGGCCGTGCGTACCGTTTCCGCAGGTAGGAGGTTCACGGCGGTCGCGCCCAGGCTGTCCGGCCGGATACCGGTGGGAAACATCACCTAAATGATCGATCATTTTGGGTTCCCGCGCCGGTGTGGAGGGGGCAGGATGAGCAGGTTGAAGGCACTCAGTGCCGTCAAAAGGACCAAAGGCCGACCCCGAGTGCACTCTCCTGCGCCAAATGGGGGAAGGTAGAGGCAGTCAGGGCACCTCGAAGAAGAGGCACTACGTCGGTGAGGGATGACGTGAGCGACAACTCTGTAGTACTCCGGTACGCGGACGGTGAATACACCTACCCGGTGGTCGAAAGCACCGTCGGTGACCAGGGCTTCGACATCTCGAAGCTGAGGGCCCAGACCGGGCTCGTCACCTTGGACAGCGGCTACGGCAACACCGCCGCCTACAAGTCCGCGATCACCTACCTCGACGGTGAGCAGGGCATCCTGCGTTACCGCGGTTACCCGATCGAGCAGCTGGCCGAGCGTTCGACCTTCATCGAGGTCGCGTACCTGCTGATCAACGGTGAGCTGCCGACCGTCGACCAGCTCGCGTCTTTCCGCAACGAGATCACCCAGCACACGCTGCTGCACGAGGACGTGAAGCGCTTCTACGACGGCTTCCCGCGTGACGCGCACCCGATGGCGATGCTGTCCTCCGTGGTCAGCGCGCTGTCGACGTTCTACCAGGACAGCCACAACCCGTTCGACGAGAAGCAGCGGCACCTCTCGACGATCCGTCTGCTGGCCAAGCTCCCGACGATCGCGGCGTACGCGTACAAGAAGTCGGTCGGCCACCCGGTCGTCTACCCGCGCAACGACCTCGGCTACGTCGAGAACTTCCTGCGCATGACCTTCTCCGTGCCGGCCCAGGAGTACGACCTGGACCCGGTCGTGGTCTCCGCGCTCGACAAGCTGCTGATCCTGCACGCGGACCACGAGCAGAACTGCTCGACCTCCACCGTGCGTCTGGTCGGCTCCTCGCAGGCGAACATGTTCGCCTCGATCTCCGCCGGCATCTCGGCCCTGTGGGGTCCGCTGCACGGTGGCGCCAACCAGTCCGTCCTCGAGATGCTCGAGGGCATCAAGAACGACGGCGGCGACGTCGACGCCTTCATCCGCAAGGTGAAGAACAAGGAAGACGGCGTCCGCCTCATGGGCTTCGGGCACCGCGTCTACAAGAGCTTCGACCCCCGGGCGAAGATCATCAAGGCGGCGGCGCACGACGTCCTCTCCTCGCTCGGCAAGAGCGACGAGCTGCTCGACATCGCGCTCAAGCTGGAAGAGCACGCGCTGGCCGACGAGTACTTCGTCTCGCGCAACCTCTACCCGAACGTGGACTTCTACACCGGCCTGATCTACCGGGCCATGGGCTTCCCCACCGAGATGTTCACCGTGCTCTTCGCGCTCGGCCGCCTTCCCGGCTGGATCGCCCAGTGGCACGAGATGATCAAGGAGCCGGGTTCCCGCATCGGCCGCCCGCGCCAGATCTACACCGGCGAGGTCCTGCGCGACTTCGTCCCGGTCGAGGCCCGCTGACCCGAGGCACCTCGAGCAAGCGAAAAGCGCCCCGCCGTCGATCCCCCCACGGGTCGACGGTCGGGGCGCTTTCCTGTCCCCGGAACGGATTCCCCCCACGGGACCCGAGCCGGGGTGTCGGCGAGGAGCGCACGCGCGGTGCGCTCCGATTGGGTGTCTGCCGGGACCCGCACGGGTCGGGAGGGCCGCTCAAAGCACCCCGTTGGGCACGCGTCCCGGCCGGCTGATGCCCCGGACGTCCCCCAAGACCCCCGTGAACGTCCCCCAAGACGTTCCCGGCATCGCCCCATTAGACCCACTGCAGTGCCGGATGGTTACGTTGCAATCACTGTGATCTGCGTCTCCCGTGAAGAAAGTGTGGTCAAGCTGGGGAGAAGATCCATCAGCGGAAGGTTCGCAACCGGAGGCTGTTGCTCACCACGAAAACGGAGGAGAACGCCATCGCGGCCCCCGCAATCATCGGGTTGAGCAGGCCGGCGGCCGCGAGCGGCAAGGCCGCCACGTTGTAGCCGAAGGCCCAGAACAGGTTGCCCTTGATGGTGGCCAGGGTCCGGCGGGAGAGCCGGATCGCGTCCGCCGCCACCCGCAGGTCCCCCCGTACGAGGGTCAGGTCGCCCGCCTCGATCGCGGCGTCGGTGCCGGTCCCCATGGCCAGGCCCAGATCCGCCTGCGCCAGCGCGGCCGCGTCGTTGACCCCGTCGCCCACCATGGCCACCGTCCGGCCCTCGGCCTGCAGTCGGCGTACGACGTCCACCTTGTCCTGCGGGAGGACCTCGGCGATCACCTCGTCGATGCCGACCGCGCGGGCCACCGTCTCGGCGACGGCCTTGTTGTCGCCGGTCAGCAGTACTGGGGTCAGGCCCAGCGCCCGCAGCCGCGAGACCGCCTCGGCGCTGGTCTCCTTGACGGCGTCGGCGACGGTAAGGACCCCGCGGGCCGCCCCGTCCCAGGCCACCAGGACGGCGGTGCTGCCCGCTGCCTCGGCGGCCGCCTTGGCCTCGGCGAGGCCGGCGGGCAGCTCGATCGACCAGTCCGCCAGCAGCTGCTCGCGGCCGACCAGGACGGCGTGCCCGTCGACGACGCCCCGGACGCCGAGGCCGCCGAGGTTCTCGAAGCTCTCCGGGACCGACAGCCCCCCGGTGAGGTCGTTGGCCGAAGCCGCCACCGCCCGGGCGATCGGGTGCTCCGAAGCGTGCTCCAGCGAGCCCGCCAGGCGAAGGAGCTCGTGGGAGTCCACGCCTTCGGCGGGGATGGCTCCGGTCAGGGTCATCCGGCCGGTGGTGACCGTACCCGTCTTGTCGAGCACGACCGTGTCCACGCGGCGGGTGGACTCCAGCACCTCGGGGCCCTTGATCAGGATGCCGAGCTGCGCGCCCCGCCCGGTGCCGACCATCAGTGCGGTCGGCGTGGCCAGGCCCAGGGCGCAGGGGCAGG
Source organism: Streptomyces sp. NPDC059355 (assembly GCF_042752335.1). Lineage (NCBI taxonomy): Bacteria > Bacillati > Actinomycetota > Actinomycetes > Kitasatosporales > Streptomycetaceae > Streptomyces > Streptomyces sp. NPDC059355. Next base: position 8,667 of record NZ_JBHYXN010000039.1, read on the forward strand.
CGATGATCAGGACGGCCACGGCGGCGGTGAAGGCGGCGGTGGGGTCGTCGGTGATCAGCAGCCAGGTGACCCAGGTGCCGAGCGCCAGCACCAGCACGACCGGTACGAAGATCCCGGAGATCCGGTCGGCGAGGCGCTGCACCTCGGCCTTGCCGTTCTGCGCGTCCTCGACGAGCCGGGCCATCCGGGCGAGCTGGGTGCCCGCGCCAATCCGGGTGGCCTCGACGACGAGGCGGCCCGAGGCGTTGACGGTGGCGCCGGTGACGGAGTCGCCCACGGCGACCTCGACCGGGACGGACTCGCCGGTCAGCATCGAGGCGTCCACGGCGGAGGCGCCCTCGACGACCGTGCCGTCTGTGGCGATCTTCTCCCCGGGCCGGACCACGAACCGGTCGCCGACCGCGAGCTGCGCCACCGGGATCCGTACCTCGGCGCCGCCGCGCAGGACGGCGACGTCCTTGGCGCCGAGCTCCAGCAGGGCCTTCAGGGCGGCGCCCGCCTTCCGTTTGGCGCGGGCCTCCAGGTAGCGGCCGAGCAGGATGAAGCCGACGACTCCGGCGGCCACCTCCAGGTAGATCGAGGAGGAGCCGTCCGAACGGGAGATGGTGAGGTCGAAGCCGTGGCGCATGCCCGGCATCCCGGCATGGCCGAAGAACAGGGCCCACAGCGACCAGGCGAAGGCGGCGAGCGTGCCGACCGAGACCAGGGTGTCCATGGTGGCGGCGCCGTGCCGGGCGTTGGTCCAGGCGGCCTGGTGGAAGGGGAGGCCGCCCCAGACGACCACGGGGGCGGCCAGGGTCAGCGAGAGCCACTGCCAGTTGTCGAACTGGAGGGCCGGGATCATCGAGAGCAGGACGACGGGCAGGGCCAGGGTGGCCGAGACCAGCAGCCGCTGGCGCAGTGCGGCCAGTTCGGGGTCGCGCGGGGCCCCGGTCCCGGGCTCGGGGCGCCCGGTCTCCGGTTCCTGCTCCGGTTCCGGTGGCGGGGGCTCCTCGGCGGTGTACCCGGTCTTGACGACGGTCGCGATCAGGTCGGCGACCTGGACGCCGTTCCCGTACGAGACGCGGGCCTTCTCGGTGGCGTAGTTCACCGTCGCGGTGACCCCGTCCATCCGGTTCAGCTTCTTCTCGATGCGGGCGGCGCAGGAGGCGCAGGTCATCCCGCCGATGGTCAGCTCGACCTGGGCGGCTTCGGCCGCCGCTATGGGCCCGTCGTGCACTGTGCTGCTGCTCATGTCCGGCTCCAGGGGGAGGGCCGGGTCGTACGGAACCAGTATCAGCTGGCCGGCACGGCCCGGCGGGGTACTGCGAAGGAGGAGGGGCGCGGGGCGCTCAGCCGGCCTGGCCGGCGAACTCGTACCCGGCCTCGTCCACGGCGGCGCGCACGTCCACCTCGGCGAGCGGGGCGGCGGAGACCACGGTGACCTCGCCGGTCGCGGCGACGGCCTTGACCGAGCTGACGCCGGGCAGGGCGGAGATCTCGGTGGTCACCGCGCCCTCGCAGTGGCCGCAGGTCATGCCGGTCACCCGGTAGACGGTGGTGGTCTGGGTGTCCGTCTCGGCGGTCATGTCGTTCTCCTCTTCAAGGGCGTATCCGGTCGCCGGGGGCGGCGGTGTCGCGGATGTTCTCACTCCACCGTCCTCCCGACACCCGAAGACTATACCCCTAGGGGGTATCAATGCGAGTGTCCGGAGCGGTGTCGGGAGTGGCGCCCGGAGTGGTGTCCGGAGAGGTTTCCGGGTCAGTGGGGGTGGGAGGCGGCGAGCATCGGCTCCAGGTAGCGCAGCAGTACGGTCTTCAGCTCGGCGACGTACGCGGCGCGCTCGGCGCCCTCGCTCGCCAGGATCAGGTCGAGGGCCGCCTTGAAGATGCCCAGGACCATGCCGGAGACGCGGGTGAGCTCCTCGGGCGAGCCGTCCGGGCAGAAGGTGCGCAGGATGCCCTGGACCCGCTCCAGCAGGCCGGAGTGGAGCTCCTCGCGCTCCTGGGTGATGCCGGGGATGCCGGAGCCGTGCATGAGGGCCCAGAAGGCCGGGTTCTCGCAGTTGAAGGCGATGACCGGATCCAGGACGGCGTCGAGCAGCTCGGGCAGGGGCTTGTCCAGGTTCTCGGGGAGGAAGGCCTGGCCGTGCATGTCGCGGGCGCGCCGGAGCAGCTCGTCGCCCAGGTGGACGGCGATGGCCTCCTTGTTCGGGAAGAACTGGTAGAGCGTGCCCGGTGAGACCTCGGCCTCGCGGGCGATGGCGTTGGTGCTGGCCGCTGCGTAGCCGGTGCGGCAGAACACGCTGGCGGCGGCGTCCAGGAGCTGGGCGATCCGGCGCTCGCCGCGGGCCTGCCGCCGCGGGGCGGCCGCCTTCTCGGCGGCGCGCTCGGCCGTCTTCCCGGTCGTCATCCCGGCCGCTGTGCTCTTGGTGGCCTTTGGGGCCTTCGCGGCGTTTTCGGCCTGGGGCCTCTCGGGCATGTCCCGTCCTTCGCTTCCCGTGGGTGATTGACAAATGCGAGAGGTCGCTCGCATTCTTGGAAAACGCGAGCGAGTGCTCGTGTTTGCCAGTCTAAGTTGTCTGGCAATCACGGTGAAGGGGACACCGAGTCATGTCCGAAGTCAAAAGACCGCCGTCGTCAGGGGAGAGCGGACGGTGGACCCGGATCGTCACGGCCCGGCCGCGGCTCTCGCTGCTGCTCGCCCTCGTGGTCACGGCCCTGGCCGTCCTCGCGGGCGGCGGCGTCGCCGACCGGATGGGCAGCGGCGGCTGGGAGGACCCGGACGCCCGGTCCACCTATGCCGCCGAGGTCCTGGAGCGCGAGTTCCCGGGCTCCCAGCCCAACCTCCTCCTGCTGGTGGACGCCGCCGGACCGGGGGCGGCCGGGGTGGACGATCCGGCCGTCGCGGCCGAGGCCGAGCGGCTGACCGCGCAACTCGCCTCCGAGCAGGGGGTGGCCGGGGTCGGCTCCTACTGGCGCACTCACCTGCCCGCGCTGCGCTCCGAGAACGGCCGGCAGGCACTCATCGCCGCCCGGGTGCTCGGGGACGAGAAGACCCGCGCCGCCGTGCTGGAGCGGATCGCCCCGCGCTACCGGGGCGGTCACGGGCCGGTGAGCGTCTCCCTCGGGGGGCCGGTCGCCGTCCAGCGCGAGGTGACCACCACCATCCAGGAAGACCTGCTGCGCGCCGAGGTGATCGCCCTGCCGGTGACCCTCGTCCTGCTCGTCATCGTCTTCGGCAGCGCCGTGGCCGCACTGCTGCCGCTGGGCGTGGGCATAGTCGCCATCCTCGGCACCAATGCCGTGCTGCGCGGTCTCACCGAGTTCACCGACGTCTCCGTCTTCGCCCAGAACCTGACGACCGCGCTCGGCCTCGGTCTCGCCATCGACTACGCCCTGTTCATCGTGCGGAGGTTCCGCGAGGAGCTCGCCGCCGGGCGGGATCCGGTGGCGGCCGTGGGAGCCACCCTGCGCACCGCCGGGCGCACGGTGCTGTTCTCGGCGCTGACCGTGGCCGTCTCGCTCTCGGCGATGCTGTTCTTCCCGATGTACTTCCTGCGCTCCTTCGCCTACGCCGGGGTCGCGGTGGTCCTGCTCGCGGCGGCCGCCGCCCTCATCCTGCTGCCGGCGGCGCTGGTGCTCCTCGGGGAGCGGGTCAACTCCTTCGACCTGCGGCGGCTGTGGCGGCTGCGGCGCGGCCGGTCCGGGGCGGGCGCCGGGAAGCCGGACGCGGCCCCCGGGGGTGAGACGGGGCGGGGCTGGGCGCGGACGACCGCGCTGGTGATGCGCCGGGCCCCGCTGTTCGCCATCGCCACCACGGCCGGACTGCTGTTCCTCGGGCTGCCCTTCCTCGGGGTGAAGTTCGGCACCGTGGACGACCGGCAGCTGCCCGAGACGGCCACTTCGCACCTGGTCCAGCAGCAGATCCGCGACGGCTTCCCGGGCAGCCCCGGGGCCGGGCTGACCGTGCTGGCCGAGGGCGCGGCCGGTCCCGCCGACCTCGCCGCCTACCGGGAGCGGCTCGCCGCCCTGCCCGGGGTGCGGGTGGACGGGCCGGTCGGCTCCCCGGCCCGGCCGGGTTACGCCTACTTCTCGGTGGTCACCGATGGCGAGCCGGTGGGGCAGCAGGCCCAGGACCTCGTCGGCGTGGTGCGGAAGGTGGACGCACCCTTCGACACCGCGGTGACCGGCCAGGCCGCGGTCCTCGTCGACGCGCAGAAGGCGATAGCGGAGAAACTGCCGGCCGCGCTGGCCCTGGTGGTCCTGGCCACGCTGCTGCTGGTGTTCCTGCTCACCGGGAGCGTGCTGATACCCGTCCAGGCGGTCCTGCTCAACGCGCTGAGCCTGACGGCGATGTTCGGGGCGGTGGTGTGGGTCTTCCAGGACGGGCACCTCTCCGGGCCGCTCTCCTTCACCTCCACCGGGGACATCGAGACCACCCTGCCCGTGCTGATGTTCTGCATCGCCTTCGGACTCTCCATGGACTACGGGGTGTTCCTCATATCCCGCATCAAGGAGGAGTACGAGCGGACCGGTGACCACGAGGGGGCGGTGCGGACCGGTCTGGTCCGCACGGGCGGGCTGATCACCGCGGCGGCCGTGATCCTGGCGGTGGTGATGGTGGCCATCGGCAGCTCCCGGGTGACCAACACCAAGATGCTGGGGCTCGGGATCGCGCTGGCCGTGCTGATGGACGCCCTGGTCGTACGGAGCCTGCTGGTACCGGCGGTGATGAAGCTGACGGGGAGGGCCACCTGGTGGGCGCCGGGCCCGCTGCGGCGGCTGCACGAGCGGTTCGGGCTGAGTGAGGGGGAGTCCGCGCCGACGGCGCCGCAGGCGGCGGGGGAGGCGCCGGGGGAGACCCCCGAGCCGGACCGCATACCGGCGGGCAGCCGCTAGGGGGTGTCTTCTGCGGGCCCGGCCCCGGCCCCGGCGCCGCGTCCGGCCCCGGCGCCGCGTCCGGCGCCGGGGCCGCCGCCGGGGGTCAGTCCTCGCGGCGGCCCCGGTTGCCGGGGCGGCGGGCCACCCAGGTGCGGATCGTGTCGGCGTACCAGTAGGGCTTGCCGCCTTCCACGTGGTCGGGAGCGGGGAGCAGCCCGTGCTTGCGGTACGAGCGCACCGTTTCCGGCTGGACCCGGATATGGGCGGCGATCTCCTTGTACGACCACAGCTGTCGGTCGCTCATCCACGACACCTCCTTGTCCACGGCGCGGGGCCGGCCGGGAGGCCGTCGGGGGAGCCGACGCGTGGACAGTGACGATCAATCGGGTTGTGCCCGGAGAACGACAGAGGTGAAGGCGGGAGAGGTCTTGTCGACGGACTGTGACGGAATGCCCGCGAAATGGGTATATCCGTGACACAAGTGCGACGGCTGTGACACATGCGGCACAACGGGGAGGAGCGGGGGAGGGTTCAGCGGTAGAGGGCGGGTCGCTCCACCAGCTCCACCGGGGTCCGTACTCCGCTGTGCGCGGCGGTGAGCCCCGCCGCGGAGACGGCGGCCGCCGCGTAGCCGTCCCAGGCGTCGGGCCCCGCCACCCGGCCCTGCGCGGCCGCGGCCACCCAGCGCCGCAGCTGGCGGTCGTAGGCGTCGGCGAAGCGCACGGTGAAGTCCTGCGCGATCTCGCCGGAGCTGCGGCCCGCGGACCGGACGACCATCGACTGCCCCTCACCGATCTGGGCGCTGCCGGACTCGCCGACCGCCTCGCACCGGACCTCGTAGCCGAAGCCGCAGTTGACGAAGATCTCCACGTCGACGATGGCCCCGCCCGCGGTCTCCAGCAGGACCAGCCGGGGATCGCGCAACCCCTCGGGGGCCGCCGAGCTGGAAGCGGGCGAGAGCACGGACACCGCCGTGATCTCCTGCCCGAGCAGCCAGCGCGCCGCGTCGACCTCGTGCACGACGGAGTCGGTGATCAGCATGTCGCTGGTGAAGAAGGAGGGCGAGGAGGCATTGCGGTGCCGGCAGTGCAGGAAGAGCGGCCGGCCGATCCCGCCCGCGTCCAGCAGCTCCTTCAACCGCTCGTACTCGGCGTCGAAGCGCCGCATGAACCCCACCTGCACCAGGCGCCGGCCCAGCCGCTGCTCGGCCTCCATCACCCGCAGCGCCCCCGCCGGATCCGGGGTCAGCGGCTTCTCGCACAGCACCGGCAACTCCCGCTCCAGGGCGTGCAGGATCGCTTCCTCGTGGGCGGGCCCGGGGGAGGCGATCAGTACGGCCTGCACTCCGGGTGCCGCGATCGCCTCCGCCGGATCCGTGTGCGCGCTCGCGCCGTCCAGATCCGCCGCGACGGCCTTCACCCGGTCCCCGTCCGGATCGGCCACGGCCACCACCCGGGCGCCGCCCACCGTCCGCCCGATCCGGCGGACATGGTCGGCGCCCATCTTCCCCGTCCCGATGACGGCGATGCCCAGCGTGCTCATGTCGTGTTCCCTCCGGGGAGTCAGCGGGCGCCGCAGGAGCGCAGGTAGGCGCGGGTGCGGCGGGCGATCGGCAGCGGCCGGTCGGGCGGGCACGGATACATGTCCTGCTCCACGATGGCGAAGAGGTCCACGCCGAGCCGCTGGGCGGCCGCGAGGACGGGCTCCAGCGCGGGCACCCCGGACGGAGGTTCGCACATCACCCCGCGGGCCACGGCCGGCCCGAAGGGCAGCTGCTCCGCGCGGACTTCGGCGAGGATCCGCGGGTCGACCTGCTTGAGGTGGAGGTAGCCGATCCGCTCGGCGAAGGTCTCGATGGCCTGGACGCTGTCGCCGCCGCAGTATGCGTAGTGCCCGGTGTCCAGGCACAGGGAGACCAGGTCCGGGTCGGTGGCGTCCAGGAAGCGGGCTACGCTCGAAGGGGTGTCGATGTGGGTGTCGGCGTGCGGGTGGACGACGATCCGCAGCCCGTACCGGTCCTGCACCTCGCGTCCCAGGCGTTCGGTCTGCGTGGTCAGTTCACGCCACTGCGCCGGGGTGAGGGTGGGGTCCTCCAGCATCTTGCCGGTTTTGTCGTCGCGCCAGAAGGACGGGATGACGACGAGGTGGCCCGCGCCCGTGGCCTGGGTGAGCGCCGCGATCCGCGACACGTGCTCCCAGGTCTTCTCCCAGACGGCGGGCCCGTGATGGAGTCCGGTGAAGACGGTGCCGGCGCTGACGCGCAGACCCCGTTTGGACGTCTCCTCGGTGAGGCGGGCGGGGTCGGTGGGGAGGTAGCCGTACGGGCCGAGCTCGATCCACTCGTACCCGGAACCGGAGACCTCGTCGAGGAACCGCTCCCACGGGGTCTGGAGCGGATCGTCGGGGAACCAGACACCCCAGGAGTCCGGAGCCGAACCGACGCGGATACGGGTCAACGCGGGTGGGGAGGACGTCATGACGGCCACCTTAGGGTGCGAGACGAGTGGGAGGACTGCCTGTGACGACCGCGGACGATGTCGCGTTCGACGTGATCACCATGGGGCGGATCGGGGTGGATCTCTACCCGCTGAGAACGGGTGTACCGCTGGCGGAAGCGGACACCTTCGGGAAGTTCCTGGGCGGCTCGCCCACCAACGTCGCCGTCGCGGCGGCCCGGCTGGGCCGCCGGGTGGCGGTGATCACCCGGACCGGAGCAGACCCCTTCGGCGCCTATCTACGGGCTGAGCTGCGCGGATTCGGGGTGGACGACCGGTGGGTGGGGGAGGTGGCGCGGTATCCGACCCCGCTGACGTTCTGCGAGATCTTCCCGCCGGACGACTTTCCGCTGTACTTCTACCGGTTGCCGAAGGCCCCTGACCTGGAGATCGAGCCGGGGGAGCTGGACCTGGCGGCGGTACGGGCCGCGCGGGTGTTCTGGATGACCGGGACGGGCCTGAGCGCCGAGCCGAGCCGGTCCGCGACCCTCGCCGCGCTGGAGGCGCGCTCGAAATCCGGGATCACGGTGTTCGACCTCGACTGGAGGCCGATGCTGTGGGAGGGGGAACCGGACAAGTCCTACGCGCAGGCACTGGCTCTCGCCACCGTGGCGGTCGGCAACGCGCAGGAGTGCGCGATCGCGACCGGCGAGTCCGAGCCGCGGGCCGCGGCGCGGGCACTGCTGGCGGCGGGGGTGGAGCTGGCGGTGGTGAAGCGAGGGCCGGAGGGGGTGCTGGCGATGCGGCGGGACGGGACGGTGGCGGAGGCGGTACCGGTGCCGGTGGAGGTGGTGAACGGGCTGGGGGCCGGGGACGCGTTCGGAGGCGCGCTGTGCCACGGGCTGCTGGCGGGGTGGGATCTGGAACGTGTGCTCCGCTTCGCCAACGCGGCGGGGGCGATCGTGGCTTCGCGACTGGCGTGCTCGGCGGCGATGCCGTACGCCGAGGAAGTGGAGGAGGTGCTGGGTTCGTGACGCTGATCGCTTCGCACGAGATGGGGTTCGCGGCGCTGCGGGTGCTGGAGCTCGGGCCCGGGGAGGCGTTCCCGCACGTGTGCGGGGACCGGGAGTGGATCGTCCTCCCGCTGGCGGGGGGTTGCACGGTCCGCTGCGGGGAGGGGACGGGCCCCGCGGGGACCGGGCCGCAGGTGTTCGAACTCCGCGGGCGGGAGAGCGTGTTCTGCGGCGTGAGCGACTTCGCGTATCTGCCCCGGGACGGGGAGGCGGAGATCGGGTCCGCCGGCGGAGGGCGGTTCGCGCTCGTCGGGGCGCGGTGCGAGAACGTGCTGCCCGCCCGGTACGGGGCTGCCCGGGGCGTCCCCGTCGAGATCCGCGGCGCCGGCCACTGCACGCGGCAGGTCAACAACTTCGCCGCCGCCGACGTCTTCGACTGCGACCGGCTCATCGCCGTCGAGGTGCTGACCCCCGGCGGGAACTGGTCCTCGTACCCGCCGCACAAGCACGACGAGTTCGACCCCGGCCACGAGTCCCGTCTCGAAGAGGTCTATTACTTCGAAATCGCCCCGCACGGCGACACGCCCGGCATCGGCTACCAGCGTGTCACGCCCTCCCCCGCCGGGAAGACCGACATCCTCACCGAGGTGAGGACCGGGGACGCGGTGCTCATCCCGGACGGCTGGCACGGGCCGTCCATCGCCGCCCCCGGGCACGACATGTACTACCTCAACGTCATGGCCGGCCCCCCGGGCCAGCCGCGCGAGTGGCTGATCCGGGACCACCCCGACCACGCCTGGATCCGGGACACCTGGAGCGGCCAGGTCGCCGACCCACGGCTGCCCTTCCACCGACAGCGAGCGGAGGACGAGACCCCATGAGGCTCACCGTCGCCCAGGCCCTCGTACGGTTCCTGGCCGCCCAGTACACCGAGCGCGACGGGCACAGGCAGCGGCTGATCGCCGCCACCTGGGGGATCTTCGGGCACGGGAACGTCGCAGGCATCGGGCAGGCCCTCCTGGAGAGCGGGCCGGACGCGATGCCCTTCCTCCAGGGGCGCAACGAGCAGGCCATGGTGCACGCCGCCGTCGGGTACGCCCGCCGGAGCGGGCGGCTCTCGGCCCACGCCGTCACCACCTCGATCGGGCCCGGCGCCACCAACCTCGTCACGGGAGCCGCCCTCGCCACCATCAACCGGATTCCCGTGCTCCTCCTGCCCGGAGACACCTTCGCCACCCGGCCCGCCGATCCCGTCCTCCAGCAGCTGGAGGTGCCCTACGCCGGCGACATCTCCGTCAACGACACGCTCCGGCCCGTCTCCCGCCACTTCGACCGGATCACCCGCCCCGAGGCCCTGATCCCGGCCGCCCTCCAGGCGATGCGGGTGCTCACCGACCCCGTGCAGACCGGCGCGGTCACCCTGGCGCTGCCGCAGGACGTCCAGGCCGAGGCGTACGAGTGGCCGCCCGAGTTCTTCGCCGAGCGCGTGTGGACCGTACGCCGGCCCCGGCCCGACCGGGACGAGCTCGCGCGGGCCGCCGAAGCCGTACGGGGCTCCGTGCGCCCGCTGATCGTCGCCGGCGGTGGGATCCGGCACAGCGCGGCCCAGGCCGCGCTGGCGGAGTTCGCCGGGGCCACCGGGATCCCGGTGGCCTCGACGCAGGCGGGCAAGGGGGCGCTCCCGTACGACCACCCCGCCGATGTCGGCGGCATCGGGCACACCGGCACGGCCACCGCCGACGACCTGGCCCGCGGCGCCGACCTGGTCATCGCCGCCGGGACCCGGCTCACGGACTTCACCACCGCCTCGGGGACCCTGTTCCAGAACCCCGCCGTCCGCTTCCTCGGGCTCAACCTCGACCCGTACGACGCCCACAAGCTCGCCGGTCGGCCGGTGGTCTGCGATGCGCGAGCGGGCCTGGAAGAACTGCGGGTCGCGGTTGCCGGGTACCGCGTGGACCCCGGGTACGAGACGGCGTACAAAGAGAAGAAGAGCGGCTGGGAGCTGCTGGTCGACCGGGCCTACGCGACCCCCGCCGAGGACGCCGCCCCGACGCAGGCCCAGGTGCTGGGACTGCTCGACGCGGTCGTCGGCGCCGACGACATCCTGATCAACGCCGCCGGCTCGCTCCCCGGGGACCTGCACAAGCTGTGGCGGGCCCGCTCGGCCGACCAGTACCACGTCGAGTACGGGTACTCCTGCATGGGCTACGAGATCCCGGCCGCGATCGGGGTCGCGCTCGCCGCCCCCGGCCACCCGGTGTGGGCGCTGGTCGGCGACGGCACGTACCTGATGAACCCGACCGAGCTGGTCACGGCCGTGCAGGAGGGCCTCCCGATCAAGGTGGTGATCCTCGACAACCACGGCTACGCCTCCATCGGCGGCCTCTCCGGGGCCGTCGGCGCGGAGGGCTTCGGGACCGCGTACCGCTTCCGGGCGGACGACGGTTCGTACACCGGCGCCCCGCTGCCGGTGGACCTCGCGGCCAACGCGGCCTCCCTCGGGATGGCCGTGATCCGCACCCGCACCATCAGTGACCTGCGGAAAGCCCTCGCCGAGGCGCGTGCGGCGGACCGTCCCACATGTGTCTACGCACAGACCCGAACACCCGACACTGTGTCGGGCCCGCCCCCGGCACAGGCGTGGTGGGATGTTCCTGTGGCCGAGACCGCGACACGGAAATCCGCGGCCGCGGCCCGCGAAGAGTACGACCGGCAAGCCGCGCAGCGACGTCGCCATCTGTGAAGGAGCAAGGCAATGAAGACCGTCAACCACTGGATCGGTGGCAAGACCGTCGAGGGCGCGTCGGGCAACTACGGCCCGGTCACCGACCCGGCCACCGGCGACGTCACCACGCAGGTCGCGCTGGCCTCCGCCGATGAGGTCGACGCGGCCGTACGCGTCGCCCAGGAGGCCTTCCAGAGCTGGGGCCAGTCCTCGCTGGCCGCCCGCACCAAGGTGCTCTTCGCCTACCGCGCCCTGCTGGACGCCAACCGCGACGCCATCGCCGAGCTGATCACGGCCGAGCACGGCAAGGTCCACTCGGACGCGCTGGGCGAGGTGGCGCGCGGCCTGGAGATCGTCGAGCTGGCCTGCGGGATCACCACGCAGCTCAAGGGCGAGCTGTCGACCTCGGTCTCGAGCCGGGTCGACGTCTCCTCGATCCGCCAGCCGCTGGGCGTGGTCGCGGGCATCACCCCGTTCAACTTCCCGGCGATGGTGCCGATGTGGATGTTCCCGCTGGCCGTGGCCTGCGGGAACACCTTCATCCTCAAGCCGAGCGAGAAGGACCCCTCGGCCGCCAACAAGCTGGCCGAGCTGGCGACCGAGGCCGGCCTGCCGGCCGGTGTGCTCAACGTCGTCCACGGTGACAAGGTCGCCGTCGACGCGCTGCTCGCCCACCCGGGGATCGCCGCCGTCTCCTTCGTCGGCTCGACCCCCATCGCCCGGCACATCCACACCACGGCTTCCGCGAACGGCAAGCGGGTCCAGGCGCTGGGCGGCGCCAAGAACCACATGCTGGTGCTGCCGGACGCCGACCTGGACGCGGCCGCCGACGCGGCGGTCTCGGCCGCGTACGGCTCGGCCGGCGAGCGCTGCATGGCGATCTCGGCGGTCGTGGCCGTCGGATCGATCGGCGACACGCTGGTGGAGAAGATCCGCGAGCGCGCCGAGAAGATCAAGATCGGCCCCGGCAACGACCCGACCTCCGAGATGGGCCCGCTGATCACGGCCGCCCACCGCGACAAGGTCGCCTCGTACGTGAAGGGCGCGGCCGACCAGGGCGCGGACGTGGTCCTGGACGGCACGGGTTACACGGTCGGCGGGTTCGAGAAGGGCCACTGGATCGGCCTGTCGCTGCTGGACAACGTCAAGACCGACTCCGACGCGTACCGCGACGAGATCTTCGGGCCGGTGCTGTGCGTGCTGCGCGCCGAGACCTACGAGGAGGGCGTGGCGCTCATCAACGCCTCGCCGTTCGGCAACGGCACCGCGATCTTCACCCGCGACGGCGGCGCGGCCCGCCGCTTCCAGCTGGAGATCGAGGCGGGCATGGTCGGCGTCAACGTGCCGATCCCGGTGCCGGTGGGCTACCACTCCTTCGGTGGCTGGAAGGACTCGCTCTTCGGCGACCACCACATCTACGGGAACGACGGCATCCACTTCTACACCCGCGGCAAGGTCGTCACGACCCGCTGGCCGGACCCGTCCGAGGCGCCGGTGGGCGTGGACCTGGGCTTCCCCCGCAACCACTGACCGACAGGCTGACCGACTGTTCGACTGTTCGGCCGGCTGTTCGGCCTCGCGACCCGCTCGCCTCCCGCACCCCTCACGCGGGAGGCGAGCTCGCGTTTCAGAACAGGGACCAGACGTCGGCCGCCGCCGTCCGGCTCCAGACCGCATCGCCGTGGCCGTAGCCCGGGACCACCGTGAAGGTGACCCGGTCGTTGCCGGCCGCGCGGATCAGGTCCGCGCCGCTCGGCCGGTCGCCGCGGCCCAGCGCGGTGTTGACCCAGACCACCTCGGCCCGGATGCGGTCCCAGGCGATCCGGTACGTCGTCCCGTCTCCCGCCCAGATAGCGGCCAGGTCCCGCATCAGGGCGGTCGGGACCAGCCCGCTGCCGAGAGCGGCGGTGGCCGTGTGCCAGGTGGCGAGCGGGGTGTGGGCCAGAGCGAAGCGGTCCTCGGCCGGGGTCGCGCCGAAGGGCGGCCGTGCGGATCAGCGCGAAGTGGGCGAGCCCGGCGTGGGTGAAGCGGAGCGCCGGATCCGGCGGCCAGGGGACCGCTGAGGGCCCCGCCGGGTCGGTGACGGCCCCGGCGATCAGAGCCGCCGGTCCCGGGTCGGTCGCGTACGTGCCCTGCGCGAGCTGGTCGGCGTACGCATCCCGCGCCGCGGCCGCCCGTAGCGCCAGGTCGCCGGTGTACGGCCCGGTCGTGTCCAGGACGAGCACCCGGCGCAGCCGGGGCGACTCGTCGTGCGAGGCGGCGTCGAGCGCGAGGGCGGCCCCGGCCGAGTGGCCCGCGTACGTGTACGGCAGTTCCCGTACGGAATCCAGCGCGCGCACCACCCCGGCCAGGTCCCGGCGGTGCGCCGCGAGGCCCCGGGCGGCGGTGATCCGGGTGGCGGTGGCGGCGTCCTCGCGCGGGGTGACGCCGACGACCAGCAGGCCTTGGCGGCGCAGCAGGTGGGCGAGGTTGTGGTCGTCCGGGCCGCCCGGGGTGAAGAAGTCGGCGGCGAAGTTCAGCCCGCCGCCGGGCAGCAGGCCGGACGCCGCGCCGGTCTCGGTGTGCTGTCGTTCCATCGGTCGTCTCCCCGTGGCCGGTGACGGTCGGATGCCGCCACCGGGTGACACCCTCGCCCGTCAGTGGGTCGCGGCCAAGTCCGGGGCGGGCTCGGCCTGTTCCGTATGGGGTCGGCGGCGGCGCCGCAGGACCAGGAAGGTGAGGGCGGCGCCCGCCAGTGCCAGCAGCGCGCCGAAGGCGGGCCACGGCACGGCGACGAACTCCACCTCGGACGCCGAGGTGAGGTCCGGATAGGCCGTCGCCCCGGCCGAGACCCGTACGGTCACCCAGTCCGACTGCGGCGCGTCCGCCCACGGTTCGGTCAGCTCGATCCGCTGGCCGGGCAGCAGCACCAGCTTCAGCTCGCGCGCCGGCCGGTCCAGCACCGTACGGCCGAACAGGCCCTCCGCGGAGACCGCCACCTTGGGCTCGACGACCACGTTGCCCCGGTTGACCAGCGTGTACGAGACCGTGGCGCGGGCGTCCTCGACCCACGGCAGCAGCGGCGCGGACCGGCTGACCTTCACGTCCTCCACGCTCAGCCCCGGCGTCACCGGCCCCGGCACCCGGAAGTACAGCCGCGAGCCGACCTGCCGCTTCACCCCGACCTGGACCTTGCCCTCCTGCCGGATGCCCTCCACCGCGGTGTTGAGGGCGACGATCCCGCCGACGTGGTCGCCGGGCGTCGCGTCCTCGGGGACCTTCACCGTGAACGGGATGTCCTTGCGGCCCTTGGGCGGGACGGTCACGGTGGTCGCCGCCTCGGGCGCCAGCGCGATCCACGCGCCCACGTCCTTGGGCTTCTGCTCCACCGGCAGCAGCGCGAAGGCGCCGCCGGCCGGGGTGTTCACGGCGTCGGTGGCGAAGACCTGGAAGGTCAGCTCCCGGTCGGAGGAGTTCAGGACGGTCACGCTGTCGCTGATCGTGGTCCCGGCCGCGCCCTGGTGGAAGAAGTACGCGCGGTCGGTCATCGCGGCGCCGGCCGCGGGGGTCGGGAACACCCCCCAGGTGCCGTTGTCCGCGGCCGTCGCCGTCGCGGCCGGCAGCAGGCCCGCGACCAGCAGCAACAGGGTGAGGAGCGGACCGTACGCGGCGATGCGGGGGCGGGGGCGCATGGGCGGTTCTCCAGTCGGCGCGGGTAGGCGGGGCGGGGGTGCGGGGCGGAAGCCGAAGGGGTGGTGGGGGGGGGGCGGGCGGGGCCCCCCCCCGGGGCCCCCCGCAAGCCGGCGGCCGCCCCGCCAAGGGGTTCACCCGCAGGCTCGTGGGGCGGTCCCCGGTGCGGGGGGGGGGGGGGGGGGGGGGGGGGGGGGGCGCCCGCGGGGGGGGGGGGGCCCCCCGCCCCCCCCACCACCCTGGGTGCACTGCTCCTGCCGGGTCAGGCGATCGAGAAGGTGACGACCGTCTGGTAGGTGTCGGCGAACATGAACGGCGGGAGCTGGATCATCCCGGCGCCACCGACGGCGAACTCACCACCGGTCAGCTCGTCCCCGCCGGCCGCCTGCGAGGCCACCTTCATCGGGGTCTCGGAGATCGCGCCCGGCGTGCCCGCGGTACAGGTGCTCGGGCTGTCCGGGTTGGTCACGGTGCAGGACGGCTGGATGCCGATCTGCGCCTTCGTCATCGAGTGGCCGGTCGCCTGGTTCAGGAACGGCGTACGGGTCGCCGTCACGTCCCAGCCGAGGGTGCCGCCGCGGAAGTCCTGGACGGTCGCGGCATTGAAGACGCCGACCACCGACTGGGCCTTGCCGTTGATGGTGACCGAGGGGAAGGCGACGGCCGGCTGGCCGTCCTTCGGGCCGAGCGCCAGCGGGCCGGGGAGGACCTCGATGTCGACCGGGTTCTTCACGCCCGCCTGGTCCTCCAGGTACACGAAGGACTTGTACGGGGTGACCGAGCCGTCGATCTTGATGGCGTCGGCCTTCTTGGTGACCGTGATGTTGCAGGTGGCGGCGCCGCTCGCGTCCGCCGTGCCGGTGCCGGTGTCACCGGTCGCCGCGCCCGCGACGAGGGCGGAGCAGGTGACGGGGCCGGCCGGGAAGTTGGCGCCGTTGACCGCGACGGCCGTGCCGGCCTTGCCGCTGTTGGGCGTCAGCTTGGTGGTGACCGGGTCCTTGGGCAGGGCCTCGACGGCGACCGAGCCGAGGGTGGCGCTCGGGCGGGGCGCCGGGGTGCAGGTCGTCGTGAACACGGAACCGCTGAGGTCCGCGTCGGTGACCGCCAGGTCCAGCTTGACGTCGACCGCGGTGCCCTCGGTGCCGTCCGGGATCTTGATGGTTCCGGAGAAGGACTTCGGGTCGAGCGGGGTGCCGGCGACGACGCTGACGGTCTCGGGCGGGCTGGTGACGACCTGGGTGGTCGTGCCCACCTTGAGGGTGATCTTGGTGGTGTTCACCGTCGTGACGGAGAAGCCGGGGATCAGCGGGCTCGCACCAGGGTCGATCGTGATCGGTACGACGTCGCCGGCCTTGGCCGTGCCGGGCAAGGTGATCGTGTAATTCTGGTTGCCCGAACCGTCCGGCTGCGGTGCCGGGGCGTCGCAGTTCTCGAAGACGGGGGTGGTCACGGTCGCCGCCTGGGCGGTGCCGGTCAGGCCCACCACGCCGCCCGTCAGCGCGAGGGACAGGGCGCCCGCCCCGGCCAGAATTCTTCGTCGGAACGTTGTACTCACTGGGTCGCGACTCCTTCGTCAGACGAACCCCTCCCCCCACCCGCTGTGTGGGGGAGGCCGAGCCGGTGCGGTGGCCGACATTGACGCGTCGCGGTGATGAGAAGTCAATGGCTTGCTTTCGCCCGAAGCGCACAGAAATTGATGTCCCATCAGACCGGGTCGTCAGGGGTGCGGGGCGGATGGGATGGGTGAGGTGCGGGCGGGAGACCGGCCCGGGCGCTGACCTGGGCGGCGTCTTGTCGATCGGGCCGGATCAGGGCGCGGCGTCCGGTGCCGTGGATCGCAAGGCCGAGGAGGGCCGACGCGATGGGGGCACCTCCCAGAGGTGGCTGGGGGACGTCGGCGAGTGACGAGAACGCGGCGAGGCGCGGTGCCGGACGCCGCGAGCCCGGCCTGATCGGCAAGACACCCCCCTAGGTCGTGTCGTCAAAGTCCCGTCTGGCCGGCGGGGCCTGGCACGCACGCTCGCCGCGTTGTCGTCGGTCACCGACGTCCCCCAGCTACCGCTGGGAGGTGCCCCCACCGCGTCGATTCCCTCCTCCGCCTTGCGATCGCACGCACCAGACCCCGCCGGCACCGCCCTCTCGGGCGGCCGACGCCACTTCGACGACACTCCCTAGCCCGCGGCCGGGGGGTGGTGCAGGAGCAGGTTGGCCGTGCCGGCCGGGACCCCGGTGAGGCGGTCCCGTACGGCGTCCCGCACCAGCTCGGCGGAGACCTCGGCGGGGGTCTTCGCCGTACCGCCCGCCGCGATGCCCTCCGCCAGGATCAGGGCCGCGACGCCCGCTGCGTGCGGGGCCGCCATGGAGGTGCCGGAGGCGCGGGCGAGGGTGGTCGCCGAGCCCTTCCAGGCGGAGGTGACGGACACGCCCGGCGCGACGAGGTCCACGCAGCTGCCGTAACTGGAGAACGGGGCCCACTGGTCGGCGGCGTCGGCCGCGCCGATCGTGAGCGCCGAGGGGGCGGCTGCGGGGGAGCCGGTGCAGGCGTCGTCGGCGGAGTTGCCGGCGGCGACGGTGAAGGTGATCCCGGCGGTGACCGCCCGCGCCACCGCCGCGTCGAGGGCGTAGCTGCGGGTGCCGCCCATGCTCATGTTGGCGACGGCGGGGGTGCCGGGGGCCTTGGCGGCGTCCTTCACCATCCACTCCAGGCCGCCCAGGATGGAGGTCAGGGACGCGGATCCCTTGCAGTTGGCGACCTTGACGCCGACGAGGGAGACCCCCTTCGCCACCCCGTACGTCGCCCCGCCCAGGGTACCCGCGACGTGCGTGCCGTGGCCGTTGCAGTCGCTGGAGCTCTCCAGGAACACCCCGTTGTAGCCGACCCGGGCCCGGCCCCCGAACTCCTGGTGGCTCGTGTAGATCCCGGTGTCCACGACGTACGCGGTGACGCCCTGCGCGGTGGTGGCGTACGTGTACGAGCCGTCGAGCGGGAGCGCGGACTGGTCGATCCGGTCCAGGGGCCAGGGCGCCGGGCTCTGTGCGTCGCTGATGCGGAACTCGGCGTCCGGCTCCACCGAGGCCACCCGGGGGTCGGCGGCCAGGACTTTGGCGCGGGCGGCGGTGGTGCGGACGGCGAAGCCGCTGAGGACGGTGTCGTAGACGTCCCCGACCTGGTCGCCGGAGCCCTCGGCCTCGGCGGCCAGGGCGCGGGTCGGGGCGCGGGAGGTGGTGTCCTTGAGGACGACGACGTACGGGGCGGTGCCGGTCGCGGTGTCGGCGGCGGCGGGTGCGGGGTGCGGCGCCACGGCGGTGGCCGCCGCCAGCAGGGCGGCGGCCGGGAGCAGCGCGGTGAATGCGGTCATGCGGCCGATGCTCGGCGAGCCGCGCCCCGCTCGCGCGGAGGGTGCGCCGACTGGCCCCACGACACGCCGCCGAACGGGTCCCCGGCATGATCCGGAAGACCGGGGTCAGCCGGAGAGGGGCCAGCCGCGCATCGCGAAGACGCCCTCGTCGCGGGAGCCGGCGGAGTCGTAGGTGGCCAGGGCGGCCTCGTTGTCGGTGTCGACCCCCACCCACATGCCGTAGCAGCCGCGCGTCTTGGCCTCGTCGGCGAGAGCCGCGGTCAGGGCGCGGCCGATGCCGCGGCGCCGGTAGCCCTCGTCGACGGAGAGCTCGTACAGGCACATCTCGGTGCCCTTGTCGGGGTGGCTCATCTCGACCCCGGAGACCATGCCGGCCGGGATGTCGTCCACGTAGGCGATGAGCATCAGGTGTCCCGGCGCGGAGAGGAAGCGTTCGGACCAGTCGAGTCGGGCGGGGCCGTCGAAGAGCCCCTCCGCGGCCTGGAGTTCGGCGACGGTACGGGCGGGGCGGATGTCCATGGCGGTCACGATAGGGCCGCGCGGTGAGCGGCGACCTTGATTTCGACCCGGCGTGGCGAGCGGCGCGCCGGGGCGTGGCGTCAGGTGCGGAGGGCCAGGGCCGCCGCGTACGCGGCGGGGGCCGGGAGGTCCGTGAGGTGCCAGCCCGGCACCGGGGACGGGTCGGTGCCCGAGCCCACGTAGGGCTCGGCCAGGCCCAGGGCCAGGCCGGTGCCCGTGCCCTTGAAGTAGGCCTCCTTGCGCGACCACAGGCGGGCCAGCGCCCCCGGCCGCTCCTGCGCGGGCAGCGCGGAGAGCTCCGCCGTCTCCGCCGGATGCAGGGCGTTCAGTACGTCTTCCACCGCCGCCGCGCTCGGGACCGCCTCCACGTCGACCCCGACCGGCACCGCTGCGAACGCGAGGTACGCCAGGTCGTCGCTGTGCGAGAGCGAGAACTGCACCGCACCCCCCGCCACCGCCGGCCGCCCGTGCGGGCCGTCGCAGCACGGGCAGTTCTCACGGACCAGCGCGACTTCCTGCGGGGCCAGCCCGAGGTAGCCGCCGAGCAGCACCCGCAGCCCCACGTGGGAGGCGAGGTACCGGTGCCGGTCCCCGGCCCGCAGCAGCCGCCCGGCCCGCTCCCGTTCGCCCGCGTCCAGGAGCGACAGCGCCTCGTCGATCCGCTGGCCGCCGACCACCTCGAGCGTGGTGTCCAGGGACCACACCGCCACGGCGGTCCCCGCCGGAGGTTCGCCGATCCGCGGGGTTTCCTCGCCGAGTCGGTTCACGTACGTACTCACCCGATGAGCCTAGACGAGCGCCAATCCGGACAGGCCCCAGGGAGCGTCCGCGAAGTCCCGCTTGCCCCAAGGGCGGACGGCGCTACTTCGCGGACACGCCTAGCCCCGGCTGCGGGCGTGGGTAGCGGCCGGGGGTTTGTCCTGCGGCCCGGAGCCCGGTGACGGGGTGCCGTCCGTCCAGGCGTAGACGCGCTTGCCGCGCACCGCCACCTGGTACTGGTGGGCGTCCCGGCATTCGGGCCGCTCCTCGGCCCGGGTGCCGTTCGGCCACCACTTCGCGTTCAGCTTCCGCCCGCCCAGGTCCTTCGGCGTGCCCGCCGTGCACTGCGGGCCGTCCAGCGGGGTCGCCCCGAGCGTGAAGCGGATCAGCCTGGCCTCGCCGGTGGTGCGCACCCGTATGCGTATGTCGGTGGCGTCCTTGGGCACCCAGGACGGCAGCGTGAAGGGCGCGTTGGCGCGGGTGGGCGCGTCGGCTGCGGTCGCGAAGTGCTTGCTCTTCTCCTCGAAGACCCGGTCGTTGATGGAGTCGGTCAGCGGGTTGGGCGGGAGGTTGGGCAGCGCCAGGGCGGCGGTGGCGACGACTCCCAGAGTGGCGGCGGCGATGACGAGGGGACGGCGGTTCATGTGATCCAGTCTCGGCTGCCCCCACCCCCTCGCGCGTCCCTCCGTAGGACGAACCCGTTCTCTGCCGGAAGTCTGATACCGCGTGCTACCTGAGAGCTGCACCCGCCGGCAACCGGCCGCGAAGGAGCGCTCCTTGTCCGCGCCTGCCCCCGCGCCCGGCACCCGACACCGGCACCCGGCGAGCGGCGTTATAGCGGCGTTAAGCGGCGGCGATAGGACGTGCCCCGAGGGTGGGATCCGACGCCGTACCGGGGGTACCTCCGGGCGGCCCCCCACCCCCCCGTCCTGGAGGAATGCCATGCGCCGTCGTCTCGTCCCCCTCCTCGCATCCGCGGCGGCCGGTGTGCTCGTCGCCGCCACCCCCGCGTCGGCGGTCCCGGCCGACAAGCCGCAGGTCCTGAGCAGTTGGACGCAGACCAGCGCCGCCAGCTACAACGCCTGGGTCGCCGCGCGCGGCAACCAGGGCAAGTGGTCGGCGTACGGGTTCGACTGGTCCACCGACTACTGCTCCTCCTCGCCCGACAACCCCTTCGGGTTCCCCTTCCAGTCGTCCTGTGCCCGGCACGACTTCGGCTACCGCAACCACAAGGCGGCAGGTGTGTTTCCGGCCAGCAAGGCGAGGCTGGACGACGCCCTCTACGCCGACCTCAAGCGCGTCTGCTCGGCGTACTCGGGTGTGAAGAAGGGCTCCTGCGACAGCACCGCGTGGACCTACTACCAGGCGGTCAAGGCCTTCGGCGTCTCCCCGCAGGACGCACCCGCCGCCTGAGCGCACCCGTCCCCGGCGGACCCCCGCACGTCGGACTACGTCCGGGGCGGCTTCGGCCGACCCGCCCGCGCGACCCGCAGGTCGACGACGTAGTGCTCGTCGAGGATCCCCCCGGGGAACAGCTCGCGCAGCCGCTCCCTCTCCCCGTCGAGGAACTGGTCGGTCCCGGCCCGTCCGATCAGGAAGAGGGAGTGGGTCGCCAACTTGGCGAGGTGGACATCGACGGGGATCCGGCGGGACCAGCGCAGCAACCGGGTGGTGAACTCCAATCCGGCCTGCGAGAGCGGATGTTCGTTGATGTGCCAGCCGGGGCCGAATCGCTCCTCGATCCGCTCCTGCTGGTCGGCGATCCACCCGACGCCCACGTCGGGGTCGTTCGACCAGATGGCCAGCGCCCCGCCGGGCCGCAGCACCCGCAGGGCCTCCGGCCCGGACCGGGCCGGATCGGTCCAGTGCCAGGACTGCGCGTACGCGAGGAGATCAAGTGCCCCTGGTGCGAAGGGCAGCCGATCCCCGTCTCCCCGTACGAGCGGCACGTGCGGGTGGCGCCGCCGGAATTCCGCGGCCATCCCCGCCCCGGGCTCGACACCGACGACCAGCGCCCCCCGGGCGTGCAGCAGCCCGGTGGCGATCCCGGTCCCGGCGCCCACGTCGGCGACCCGGGCCCCGGCCAGCGCCACCCCGGAGAGCTCCTCCAGGGCATCCGCCAGCGCGTCGGGATACGAGGGCCGGTACTCCCCGTACCGCCCGGCCGCCGACCCGAACGACCGCGCCCGCTCATCAGATCCGTCCGCCACCCCTCCACCCTCCCGCATCCCCCACCCCCGCACCAGGGCAGACTGGACGCATGGCCGGACTCGTGTACTTCCGAAAGATCTCCGAGGACGCGGATACGGTCCGCTACGCCTTCGGCCCCGAGCCGGAAGACATGGCCCGCACCCTGACCGTGGACAAGGCCTCCCGCACCTCCGCAGTGGACGACGGCCGGCCGGATTACCTCGCCCTGAAGGCGTCCCGCAAGATCAACGTCCTGGGCACCCGGTCCCCCGACTGGCCGGACCGCGGCATGAGCGCGAGTTGACCGCAGCGGTCACCCGCGGCCGACGGGGTGGGACGGCTTTCCCCGGCGCGTCGCCGCAGGCTCGGCCCACGCGAAAAGCCCTCCCCGGTGGGGAGGGCTCGGGTGAGGCGTGAAGAGTGCCCCCGGCAGGACTCGAACCTGCGGCCAAGTGCTTAGAAGGCACCTGCTCTATCCACTGAGCTACGGGGGCCGGAAGGTGGCCGTGGTGGCCTGGAGCCCCGGGGTGGGGGTGGGACTCTCGTCCGGACCGGGTCAAGGATAGGGCTCCGGCCGCCTTGTCCCGGTTGCTTCACCCGCGTGCCACGATGTGGAGGTTCGGTGAAGCGGTCCCGATAATCGCAGGCAGGTGCGATTCTCGCACCGCTTTTGCGCCGCGGCGGGCCTGGTGTTGTGCACTCGTTATGCCTGAGTCCCACTCGTCCGGTGTGCCTGAAAAGTCCCACTGGACTCGCGATCGGCGCGCAGAGGGCGTATAAGCTTCAAAAATGGTCCCAAATTGGGCATTCTTCGCATGTGGTGACCTTGGATGTTCGGCCTCAGCTGCTCGATGCCCTGTCCGCCCTGCGCGACCGGGTCGCGTCCGTGCGTCTGCCGCTGCCCCTGCCCGGCGCCCCGCGCGCCCGCCAGACCAGAGCCGAGCTGCTCGCGCAGCTCGACGACTACCTCGTACCCCGGCTGAAGGCGCCCGAGGCGCCGATGCTCGCCGTCGTCGGCGGGTCCACCGGGGCCGGTAAGTCCACTCTCGTCAACTCCCTCGTGGGACGCCAGGTGAGTGAGGCCGGCGTCCTGCGGCCCACCACCCGCATCCCCGT
This sequence comes from Streptomyces sp. NPDC059355, assembly GCF_042752335.1. Lineage (NCBI taxonomy): Bacteria > Bacillati > Actinomycetota > Actinomycetes > Kitasatosporales > Streptomycetaceae > Streptomyces > Streptomyces sp. NPDC059355. Next base: position 31,318 of record NZ_JBHYXN010000039.1, read on the forward strand.
ACTCGTCTGCCATCCGGATGACCATCACTGGTTCGCCGGCATGCGGGTGCTCCCCGACCTGATGCGGGTCTGGGCTCCGCCCGGCGAGGACGACCCCCTCCCCGGACCCCACCGCGGCTTTCCCCGCGGGTCGGGGAACACCGCCGCCACCCGCGAACTGCGCATCGAGACCGTCGCGGGCCTCCCGCGCGGGCTCGCCATCCTCGACGCCCCCGACATCGACTCCCTCGTGGTCGAGAACCGGACACTCGCCGCGCAGCTCGTCTGCGCCGCCGACGTCTGGGTCATGGTCACCACCGCCTCGCGGTACGCCGACGCCGTCCCCTGGCACCTGCTGCGCACCGCCAAGCAGTACAAGGCCACCCTGGGTATCGTCCTCGACCGGGTCCCGCACCAGGTGCTCGCCGAGGTCTCGCGCCAGTACGGGGCCCTGCTCACCCGGGCCGGGCTGGGCGACGTACCGCGCTTCACGGTGCCCGAGCTGCCCGAATCGGCCGGCGGGGGCGGGCTGCTGCCCGCCAGCGCCGTCGCCCCCCTGTTCGCGTGGCTCGCCCACCACGCGCAGGACCCCGCCGCACGCCAGTACGCCGTCGGACGGACCGCGCTCGGCGCGCTGGACTCGCTCGGGCGGCGGATGCCGGAGCTGGCATCCGCCGTCGCCGCCCAGCACGCCGCCGCCGTACGGCTGACCTCGGCCGTCGAGGACGCGTACAAGAGGGAGGGCAAGCGGGTGCGGAGCCGCCTCGACCAGGGCGCGGTACTGGCCGGCGACGCGCTGACGCGGTGGCGCGGCTATCCCCTCGACACGAGCACCGACGAACTGCTCGACTCGCTCGCCGAGTCGCTCGCGGCGCTGCTCCAGTGCGCCGTGGCCGCCGCCGACGAGCGCATCGCACAGGCCTGGCGGCGCGAGCCGGCCGCCGGGGCGGTGCAGCTGCCCGCGCCCGACCGGGAGGCGGCGGAACGTATCGGCATGGCCGTACGGCGCTGGCGGCGCGTACTGGAGGATCTCGCCGAGGAGGAGGTCGCCCGGCTCGACAAGCAGCCCGCGCCCGACCCCGACGGGATCGCCGCCCTCCTCGTCGCGGCCCTCCTCGGCGGCAAACGGGCCCGGCCCGCCGGGGAGAAGCTCGCGGAGCGGATCGGCGTACAGGCCGCCGTACGACTGCGCGACCGCGGCGGCGAACTGGTCGCCGAACACCTGGAACAGGTGCTGCGCGCCGAACGGGACCGCCGGCTGGCCCCGCTGGAGGCGCTCGAAGTGACGCCGGAACCGCAGGCCGAGCTGATCGCCGCGCTGTCCCTACTGCAGAAGGAGAGGTGACGCGGTGACCGCTCTGACCGACCGCGACCGCGACCGCACCGATGAGCGTTGGGACGACGGGTTCATCGCACGTTCGCGCCGCGCAGGCGTCGGTGGCGACGTCGAGGACGGCAGCGAACACGGGGACGGGGACGACGGAGGCGACGGGAGCGACGACGCGCTCGTCCGCGCCGTCTCCGGTGCCGGAAACGACGGGGGCAAGGCGCCCTCGCAGCCGCTCAGCTCCGAGGGACAGGCCCTGCGTACCCGCCTCGAAGCACTGCGCGAGCTGGTCGGGCTCTCGCGGACCCGGCTCGACGGCAAGACCCTCGCCGAGGCGGGCCGGGTGCTCGACGAGGCGGCCGCGCGGCGCGGGCTGTCGACGCAGCACACCGTCGTCGCGATCGCCGGAGCCACCGGAAGCGGCAAGTCCACGCTCTTCAATTCACTCGCCGGAGTGCAGATCTCGGAGACCGGGCTGCGCAGGCCGACGACCGCCGCGCCCATCGCGTGCAGCTGGTCCGACGGCGCCGCGGGGCTGCTCGACCGCCTGGAGATCCCGGGCCGGCTGCGCCGTCGGCCGCGCGAGACCTCCGAGGCCGGCGCGCTGCGCGGCATGGTCCTGGTGGACCTGCCGGACCTGGACTCCGCCGTCGGCGCCCACCGCGACCACGTGGACCGGGTGCTCGCCCTGGTCGACGCGGTGGTGTGGGTGGTCGATCCGGAGAAGTACGCCGACGCCGTGCTGCACGAGCGGTACCTGCGGCCACTGGCCGGGCACGCCGAGGTGACGTTCGTCGTGCTGAACCAGGTGGACCGGCTGCCCGGCGAGTCGGCCGACCTCGTATTGGACGACCTGCGGCGGCTGCTCGACGACGACGGCATCGCCCTCGGCGAGCACGACGAGCCCGGCGCCACCGTCCTCGGACTGTCCGCGCTGACCGGTGAGGGCGTCGGGGAACTGCGCGACCTCCTCGCACAGTTCACCCAGGAGAAGGGCGCCGCGACCCGCCGGATCTCCGCCGATGTGGACCGGGCCGCCGGGCGCCTGCGCCCGCTGTACGTGGCCGACGGCCATCCGTCGCCGGAGATCGGGGAGGCGGCGCGCGCCGAGTTCGAGGACCGGCTCGCGGAGGCGGTCGGGGCGTATGCGGCCGGGCTCGCCGCCGAGCGGGCCTGGCGGCGCAACGCCGGGAAGGCGTGCGGCACGCCGTGGCTGAGGCTGTGGCGGTGGTACGAGAGCCGGCGCACCCCGCGCGGGTTGGCCGGACTGGCGGCCCTGGCGGTGATCGGCAGCGGCCGTGGTCCGGTGGGCGCGGAGGCGCCGGCCGAGGAGGAGGTGACCGCGCGCCAGCGGGTGGAGCAGGCCGTACGCACGGTCGCCGACGCGGCGGCCGACGGGCTCCCCGACGCCTGGGCGCAGGCGGTACGGGAGACCGCGGTGCGCGGCGCCGACCAGCTCCCGGAGGCGCTGGACGAGATCGCGGTGACGCTCGGGTCGGCGGTCACGGTGCCCAGCGCGAAGCCCCCGCGGCCGACGTGGTGGCCCGCGGCGGTGCTGGCGCAGGCGGCGATGACACTGCTGCAGATCTACGGCGGACTGTGGCTGGTCGGCCAGATCGTCGGGGTCCTGGAACCGCGCCTGATGCCGCCGGTGCTGCTGATGGTGGCGGGCATCGTCGGCGGCCCGCTGGTGGAGTGGGCCTGCTCGATCGCGGCCCGGGGCCCGGCGCGGCGGTACGGGCAGGACGCGGAGCGGCGGCTGCGGCAGGCGGCGGCCGGCTGCGGGCGGGCCCGGGTGCTGGAGCCGGTGGCGGCGGAGCTGCTGCGCTACCGGGAGGTGCGCGAGCAGTACGCGACGGTGGCCGCAGGGGGGACGAAGTTGTCCACAACCCGCGAGTAGTCCACAGGCCGGAGCGGGATCCGGGGGGTCGCGCCAGCATGGTTCGTACCTCGTGCGGATGGTCCGTGCGGGTACCGATGCAGGTACGGACATGGGGGAGGGCCGCCGGGATGAACGACACCCTGGTGACGCTGGTCGGCTGTGTGGCCACGCAGATCGACTACAAGGAGACGGCGACCGGGCCGTCGGCGCGGTTCCGGTTCGCCGTGACGCCGCGGTACTTCGACCGGCGCAAGGAAGCGTGGGCGGACGGGCCCACCAGCTTCTACACGGTGTGGGCGCGGCGCGCGCTCGCGGTGAACCTGGCCGGTTCCGTCGCGGTCGGAGAGCCGCTGGTGGTGCACGGGCGGCTGCGGGTGCGCGACGATCCGCCCGACGGCGAGGGCAACCGGTGGTTCTCGGCGGACATCGACGCGACGGCCATCGGACACGACCTGAACCGGGGGACGGCGGCGTTCCGCCGGGTCGTCAAGGCGGACCCGCCGCTGATGGCCACTCAGAAGGCGGCGGTGGTCTGAGTGTTCGAGGCGGTTAGGATTCCCCGGTACTCACGGGCACCTGGGTCATTGGCCCGAAGGGGAAGACTGTGTCGATTGCCGTTCCCGCATCCTCCGCTCCTGATTCCGCTCCTTCTTCGCTTACTCCCTGCGTTACTCCGTCCGTCACTTCCGCACCACCGGCCGCTGCGCTTGCGCCCGCCGCGTCCGTGGTCGGCGTGGTGGGGGTGGCGCCGGTACGGGCCTGCGCACGGCGGCCGTTGGCGGCGGCGCTGCTCGCCGCCGCCCTGGCCACGGCACCGGCCGCCCAGGCGGCCGCCGACTCCGGGTCTCCCGCGCCCCGGACACCTGAAGGCGCGAGCGCCGTGCTGGACGGGCTGAAGACGTACGGGCAGGCCGTCCTGCGCGGCAAGGACGGGTCGGTCCGACAGATTCCGGCCGGGCTGTACGAGATGCGGGTCGACGGTGGCGGGATGCTCCAGACCTACGGGGTCGGCGTGGCGGGCAACGCCCAGCCACAGGCCCGGTACACGGAGAGCGGCTGGAGCGGCAGCCTGCTCGCCGGGAACGGGGAGGCGGGCCGGATCCGCTGGATCCTGGAGCACTCCTATCCGCAGCTGAACGATCTCGCCGGACTGGCGAAGGCGGCCGGGGCTGGGGCCCTGACCGCGGAGAGCGCGGCGGCCGGAACACAGGTCGCGATCTGGCGGCTGGCGGACGGGGCGCAGGTGGAGGCCGCCGACCCGGCGGCGGAGAAGCTGGCCGACTACCTCCAGCGGTCGGCGGGCAAGCTGCCGGAGCCGCCGGCCTCGCTGGGGCTGGACCCCGGGAGAGTGTCGGGGCCGGTGGGCACCCGGCTCGGGCCGGTCACCGTGCGGACGGGGGCGCAGAGCGTGACGGTCACCCCGGACGCGGCAGCCGCGGCGATGGGGGTCCGGGTGGTCGACGCCGAGGGGCGGCCGGTCACCACCGCGGGGAACGGGAGCCGGCTGTACTTCGAGGTGCCCGCGGGCACCCCGGACGGCTCGGCGTCGGTCACCGTCCAGGGCTCCACGAAGGTGCCGGTCGGGCGGGTCTTCACCGGCGAGACGCCGAGCCAGACCCAGGTCGTGGCCGGCTCGAGCGAGTCCGCCATGGCGGCCGCGGCGAGTGCGGTCTGGCCGCAGCCGGTGGTCGTCGCGGAGGCGGGAACCACGGGGGACGGGCCGGCGGTGACGCAGGCCGCGGCGGCGGCAGCAGCAGCCGCCGCGGCCGCCGCGTCGTCGGAGTCCAGCCCGGACGAGGAGCGCCTGGCCACCAGCGGCAGCTCGGCCGCGACCCCGGTCATCGCCTCGCTGGCGGTGGGCCTGGTGGTCCTGGGCGGCCTGGTGGTCCTCCTCCTCCGCAAGCGCCCGCTGGACGAGGAGGACCTGGCGTAAGCAGCGTCCGTGTCCCCCCCCCGGGGACGGAGCCCGGGGGAACGGCGCGTCGGCCGTGAGGTCGCTCCGCGGCGGGCAGGCGGGCAGGCGGGCAGGCGGCCGGACAGACGGGCGGCCGGGTCTGGGCAGGGTTCCGGCTTGGTCCGTACGAGTGCGGCTTCGGCAGTCGTCGGGTGGGGTGGCGGTTTCAAGGCGGGCGTGCGGGTAGGCGTGGGCAATGGGCGATCAAGAGTTGACGTGGAGAGGCGCCGCCGCGCGGTGGGACCGGGCGCTGTTCGACGGGGTGGCCCGTCGGCACTGGCCGGCGGGCGACCGGGTGCTGCCGGGGCTGGGGCGGGCCGCCAACCACGGGGTGCTGTGGGGCGGGGCCGCCGCGGCGATCGCGGTACTCGGCTCGACCGGGGCCCGCAAGGCCGCGCTGTGCGGAGCCGCCTCGCTGGCGCTGGCCTCGGCGACCGTCAACACCGTCGGCAAGTGGTCCGTACGCCGGCCCCGGCCGCTGCTGGAAGGCGTGCCCGAGGCGCGGCGGCTCGTGACGCAGCCGACGACCACCTCGTTCCCGTCCGGGCACTCGGCGTCCGCGTTCGCGTTCACCACAGGGCTCGCACTGGGGGCGCCGGGCTGGGGCGCCGTACTGGCCCCGGTGGCGGTGTCGGTGGCGTTCTCCCGCGTGTACACGGGGGTCCACTACCCGTCCGACGTGGCCGCCGGGGCGGCGCTGGGCGTGGCCGCGGGTCTCGTCGTACGCCGCCTCGCCCGCGCCGTCGAGGAGGCGCGGATCGTACCGGGCGACGAGCGGACGGCCGCCGAGGCGCCCGCGCTGCCGGACGGGGCCGGGCTCACCGTCGTGGTCAACAACGGGTCCGGCACGGCCGCCGCCGCGGGGATCGACGTACTGCGCGCCCGGCTGCCCCGGGCCGAGGTGGTCGAGTGCGAGGGTCCGGAGCTGCCCGCGGAGCTGGCGGCGGCCGCCGCCCGGTCCACGGTCCTCGGGGTGTGCGGCGGCGATGGCACGGTCAACGCGGCCGCCACCGCCGCGCTGCGGGCCGGGGTGCCGCTGGCGGTGTTCCCCGGCGGCACGCTCAACCACTTCGCCCTCGACCTCGGCCTGGGCGGCGCCGAGGAGACCTGCCGCGCCGTCGCCGCCGGCCGTGCGGTCCGGGTCAGCGTGGGCCGTTTCACCCCCGGCCCGGGCGCCGAGGACGGCGGCTCCGGGTACTTCCTGAACAACTTCAGCATCGGCGCCTATCCCGAGCTGCTGCGGCACCGCCTGCGCTGGGCGCCGCGGATCGGCGGCGGCCCGGCCGCGCTGCTGGCCGCGTGCAAGGTCCTGCGCGCGGAGCACCCCGTACGGCTCCGGCTGGCAGGGCGGCCCCGGAGCGTCTGGCTGCTCTTCGCCGGCAACGGCACCTATCACGGCACCGGAGCGACCCCCCGCCGGCGTGACAGCCTCGGCGAGGGCCTGCTCGACGTGCGTGCCGTCCACGGCGGCGGCCGTCCCGGCCCGCGCCTGCTCGCGGCCGCGCTCACGGGCCCGCTGAGCCGTTCCCCCGTCCACACGGCCACCCGGCTGCGGAGCCTGCGCATCGGCGACATCCCGCCGGACACCCCGCTCGCGTACGACGGCGAGTACACCCCCGCCCCGCCCGCCCTCGTCCTGGACACCCTCCCGGACGCCCTGACGGTCTACCGCCCCCGCTGACGGTCCGCCGTGGTCCGGAGGGCGGCTCGTGGCCGAACGGCGCGAACGCGAGCCGTCCCGCAGTCGCCCGGCCGCCCGGAGAGCGCCCGCCGCCCGGAGGGGGTGGCGGAGCACCGCCACCCGACGCACCGGACACCCCCTGGCGCAGACGCACCGCGGCCGGGGCCCGGCCCTCCTCGACATCCTCACGCCGATCGTCGAGAACCGGGCCCCGGGCACCTTCCGCCCCGCGCTGAGCTGCTGCGCCGATCCCCTCCGCCCGGCCCTCCGCCGACCCCTCCGCCGACCCCTCGGCCGGCCTCTCCGCCGTCCCCGTGGCACCCTCGGCCCGCCTCGTGGCCGAAGGTGACCGGGGCGTCACGGGGTCCCGCCGGGCACGGCACGGGAGGTGCGGGGGCTGACCTACCCATTCGCCCGCAGGGGTGGACGACTGGCAAGATGGGGTGTATCTGCCCACCCATCGATCTGCCGGACGGTTTCTCTTGGCTGAGTTCATCTACACCATGCGCAAGACGCGCAAGGCGCACGGCGACAAGGTGATTCTTGATGACGTCTCCTTGAACTTCCTGCCCGGCGCGAAGATCGGTGTGGTCGGCCCGAACGGCGCCGGTAAGTCCACCGTTCTGAAGATCATGGCGGGCCTGGAGCAGCCGTCCAACGGCGACGCGTTCCTGTCGCCCGGCTTCACCGTCGGCATCCTCATGCAGGAGCCCCAGCTCGACGAGTCGAAGACGGTCCTGGAGAACGTCCAGGACGGCGCGGCCGACACGATGAAGAAGCTCAAGCGCTTCAACGAGGTCGCCGAGCTGATGGGCGTCGAGTACACCGACGCCCTCATGGACGAGATGGGCAAGCTGCAGGAGGACCTGGACCACGCCAACGCGTGGGACCTGGACGCCCAGCTGGAGCAGGCCATGGACGCGCTGGGCTGCCCGCCCGGCGACTGGCCGGTCACCACCCTCTCCGGTGGCGAGAAGCGCCGCGTCGCGCTGTGCAAGCTGCTGATCGAGGCCCCGGACCTGCTCCTCCTCGACGAGCCCACCAACCACCTCGACGCCGAGTCGGTGAACTGGCTGGAGCAGCACCTCTCGCAGTACAAGGGCTGCGTCATCGCCGTCACCCACGACCGGTACTTCCTGAACAACGTCGCCGAGTGGATCCTCGAGCTCGACCGCGGCCGCGCCATCGCCTACGAAGGCAACTACTCCACCTACCTGGAGAAGAAGCAGACGCGCCTCAAGGTCGAGGGCCGCAAGGACGAGAAGCGGCAGAAGCGGCTCAAGGAAGAGCTGGAGTGGGTCCGCTCCAACGCCAAGGGCCGTCAGACCAAGTCCAAGGCCCGTCTCGCCCGCTACGAGGAGATGGCGGCCGAAGCGGACAAGATGCGCAAGCTGGACTTCGAGGAGATCCAGATCCCGCCGGGCCCGCGTCTGGGCTCGATCGTGGTCGAGGTCAACAACCTCTCCAAGGCGTTCGGCGACAAGGTCCTCATCGACGACCTGTCCTTCACCCTGCCGCGCAACGGCATCGTGGGCATCATCGGCCCCAACGGCGCCGGCAAGACCACGCTGTTCAAGATGATCCAGGGCCTCGAGACGCCGGACTCCGGCGCCATCAAGGTCGGCGAGACCGTCAAGATCAGCTACGTCGACCAGTCCCGCGCCAACATCGACCCCAAGAAGACCCTGTGGGCCGTCGTCTCGGACGAGCTGGACTACATCAACGTCGGCCAGGTCGAGATGCCGTCGCGCGCCTACGTCAGCGCCTTCGGCTTCAAGGGCCCCGACCAGCAGAAGCCGGCCGGCGTCCTGTCCGGCGGTGAGCGCAACCGCCTCAACCTGGCGCTGACCCTCAAGGAGGGCGGCAACCTGCTCCTCCTCGACGAGCCCACCAACGACCTCGACGTCGAGACCCTGTCCTCGCTCGAGAACGCGCTCCTCGAGTTCCCGGGCGCGGCCGTGGTCATCTCCCACGACCGCTGGTTCCTCGACCGTGTCGCCACCCACATCCTCGCCTACGAAGGCGAGTCCAAGTGGTACTGGTTCGAGGGCAACTTCGAATCCTACGAGAAGAACAAGATCGAGCGTCTCGGCCCGGACGCGGCCCGTCCGCACCGTGCCACCTACAAGAAGCTCACGCGAGGCTGAGGCCGGAACCATGGCCAGACACCACTACCGGTGCCCCCTGCGCTGGGCGGACATGGATGCCTTCGGGCACGTCAACAACGTCGTCTTCCTCCGCTATCTGGAGGAGGCGCGGATCGACTTCATGTTCCGCCTCGCGCCGGGTGAGGGCAGCGAGTCCTTCACGGGCGGCTCCGTCGTGGCCCGCCACGAGATCGACTACAAGCTGCCCCTCGTCCACCGTCACGAGCCCGTCCTCATCGAGTCCTGGGTGACCCGGATAGGCGCGGCGTCCCTGACCATCCGCTACGAGGTCAAGGACGAGGCCACCGAGGACGCACCCGAGACGGTGTACGTGCGTGCCGAGACGGTGGTCGTGCCGTACAACCTCGCCGAGGAGCGGCCCCGCCGCATCACGGCCGAGGAGAGGCACTTCCTCGAGGAGTACCTCGACGTGCCGGCCGGCAAGTCGAAGGCCAAGGCCGCCGAAGGGCGCCTGGCGGCATGACCGAGCAGTTGCGCTTCGCCGATTCCGGGGAGGCGGCGGACCTCGCCGCCTTCCTGGGCCGGCTGGTGCACTACGACCGCGCCGCCGCGGTCCGCCTGCAGGCGCAGGCGGGCGGCGGCGCGCTCGCCGTTTTCGGGCGGCCGGCCTCCTTCGAGGTGCTGGCCATCCGCACGGTGCGCCTCGACGTGCCCGTCACCCGCCCGCTCGACGTGACCGTCTCCGCGGGTGAGCTGCTGGAGTCCGTGGACGAGGCCGCCGCGAGCGCCGCCGTCCCCGCGCCGGTCACCGGCCCGCCGTGGACCGGGGTGCTCCCGCCCCGCGGCGGCTGGCGTCGGCTGCCCGGGCTGCCCGGCCCCGAGGCGATACGAGGCGCCCTGAGCGCGTCCGTCGCCGAGTTCCGGGCCCGTGACGGGGCCCTGCCCCCGCAGCACCGGACCCGGTCCGAGCGGGACCGCATCGGCCGCGAGATCTGGTCCCGGACGCTGGGCGACACCGAGCTCCCGCTGCGCGCCGTGCACGCCGCGCAGTCCCTGGGCTTCCTGAGGCCGGTCCTGTCGGCCGTGACGAGCGGGGCCGGTGCCCCCGGCACCGCACCCGACCCGGTGGCCCTGCTCGGCTCCGGAGGCTGGCTCCGGCTGCGCACCCCGTACGGCTCGATCGCGATGCGCCGCCCCGGCGGCACCGTTGGCCTCGGCGCCCTCCAGGTGCGGCCGGTCTAGACGATCCGGCCTCGGCCCGCCCCTCCGCTTGCGGTTCCCGTACGGGCTACCCGGCGGTGTTGATCATCGAGGCGGCGGCGTACGTCAGGTACCGCCACAGCTGCGCCTCCAGCTCCGGAGCCAGAGCCAGCTCGTCCACCGCCACGCGCATGTGCGCCAGCCACGCATCGTGCGCCGCCGCGTCCACCTGGAACGGGGCGTGCCGCATCCGCAGGCGCGGGTGGCCGCGGTTCTCGCTGTACGTGTTCGGGCCGCCCCAGTACTGCATCAGGAACAGGGCGAACCGCTCCTCGGCCGGGCCGAGGTCCCCCTCCGGGTACATCGGGCGCAGCAGCGGGTCCTCCGCGACCCCTTCGTAGAAGCGCCGCACCAGCCGGCGGAAGGTCTCCTCGCCGCCCACCTGCTCGTAGAACGTCTGCTCCTGAACCGTGCCCCGCGGAATCTCATTCACCCGACCATCGTCTCAGACGCCCGGACGGAGGACGGAGGTCTTAGGACCACCGTTCGCCGACCACCGTTCGCCTCCCGGGCCCGGTCGCAGGACAGTGGAGCCATGGGTGCACACGCCGCTCACTCCGCACGTCCCGCACGTCCCGCACGCCCGTCGCGCGCCGCGCACGCCGAGGCGCGCGACTTGCGGGACGCCGCCCACGCCGCGCAGGTGAGGGAGCTGACCGCCGCCGGCGTCCTGGAGGATCCCGCCTGGCGGGCCGCCTTCGCGGCGGTGCCCCGGCACGTCTTCGTCCCGTACTTCTTCACCGGCCGCGGGGCCGGCCACGAGCGGCTGTGGGGCGAGGACCCGGACCCGGCCCACCGGGCCCGCTGGCTGCGCGGGGTCTACACGGACGCCCCGCTCGCCACCCGGCTGCGCGACGGCGAGCTGCTCTCCTCCAGCAGCCAGCCGTCCCTGATGGCGAAGATGCTGGAGGCGCTGGACGTCCGCGACGGGGACGACGTGCTGGAGATCGGCACGGGCACCGGCTACAACGCCGCGCTGCTCAGCCACCGGCTCGGCGACGAGCACGTCACCACGATCGACCTGGACGAGGAGATCACCGAGTCCGCGCGGGCCCACCTGGCCCTGCTCGGCCACCGGCCGACCGTGGTCACCGGCGACGGGGCGCGCGGCTGCCCCTCGCGGGCCCCCTTCGACCGGATCCTGGTGACCTGCACGCTGCCGCTGATCCCGCACGCCTGGCTCGGCCAGTGCCGACCCGGAGCGCGCGTCCTGGCCCCGCTGTCGACCGGACTGATCGCGCTGACGGTCCGGGACGCCGATTTCGCGGAGGGCCGCTTCCTGCACACCTCGGCGTACTTCGTCCCGCTGCGCGGGGCCAAGGCCTCGCCGACCGCGCCCGGACTGCCGTACGGGCTCCCGTACGAGCTGGTGGAGAACGAGCGGTTCCAGTTCATGCTCGTACTGACGGCGGGCGTGCTGCATCCGCGCGAGGCCCTGGACCTGTGGCGGGGCGAGGACCGGCCGGGCCGCGAACGGTTCGGGGTGACGGTCACCGCGGAGGGGCAGTGGTCCTGGCTCGACGACCCCCAGGGGCCGTACGTATGGCCCCTGGGGGAGTGAGGAGTCGTTCACCCGCGGTGTGTCACCCGCGGCGGATCGTGATCGTCGTCCAGGCGCCCACGTGGACCCGGTCGCCGTCGGTGAGGGGCACCGGGACGTAGGGCTGGATCGGTTCCTCACCGCCGTTGACGGTGGTGCCGTTGGTGGAGTTCTGGTCCACGACGGCCCAGCTGAGGTCCGGCTGCTGGACGAGTACCGCGTGCTGGTGCGAGACGCCCGGGTCCTCCGGGGGCACCGACAGGTCGATGTCCGGGGACTCGCCCGTGGAGGCGCGGCGGCGGCCGATGGTGATCTGGCCGCCAGAGAGCGGAAGATGCTGCTCCGGGGAGTACGCGGGCAGGTTGAGCGCCGCGGCCTCGGGGCCGCTGCGCTGCATCATCGCCATGAAGTACGAGCGGTCGGGGCCGATCGTCGCGCTCCAGGCGCCGGTGCTCTGGGGCGGGAACGGCTGCTGGGGCTGACGCTGTTGCTGCTGGGCCTGCGGCGCCTGCTGGTACTCGTGGGGCTGCGGCTGCTGCTGGTACTCCGACGGCTGCCGGTACTCCGGCTGCTGGTACTCCCGGAGCGGCGGCGGGGGCTGCTGCGGGTACTGCGGAGCCTGGGGCTGCTGTGGGGCCTGGGCCTGGGCCTGGTGCTGGTGCTGGTGCTGCTCATGCGCCGGCGGCGGCAGCAGCCAGTCGTCCTCGCGCTGCAGCGGCTCGGCCGGCCGGTTGACCCGGGACGGCCGTGAGCCCTGGTACTCGAAGTGGTCCTGGGAGAACGGAGCCGAGGCGGGCACCTGCGGTGCGGGCGGCGGCGGCGGAGGCGGCGGGACGGTCCCGGCGCCGTTCCCGCCCGCGGCTCCCGCATCCGTGCCCGGAGCCGAGAGCGGCGTGTACGAGGTCGCCGAGCGCGTCAGGAAGTTGTACCGGCACTCCTCGCAGAACGGGGCCATCGCCTCGCGCGGGGTCCGGCACTGCGGGCAGAGCTCGGCCTGGGCGGTCGGCTCACCGGCGCTGGGAGGGTAGCCGTAGCCGTAGGAGGGCGCCGCGGGCGCGGCGGCAGCCATGCGGTGGCCGCAGACCTCGCACCAGTCGTCGGAGGCGGACTGGTGCCCGTTCGGGCAGGTCGGCATGGCGGCTCTTCCCCCTTCAGCCTGCGTCATCACGTCAGGTCTTCTCAGGTCTCTCGGATGGTCTCAGGACTTCTTCACACGGACGGTCTGGATCGAACGCGTTTCGAGGGTCATCTCGTCGGCATCCGCGACCTTCGCCTTCAGCCGCACAGTACCCGCCGCCGCATCGACGACATCCACCACCTTCGCGAGCAGTTTGGCCGTGTCCGCGTTTCCGGAGGCACTGGCCAGTTGAACGGCACGGCCGAGCTTGGCCGTGGCGCCGTCGACATCGCCCAGTTTGCGCGCTTCCAGCCCCTGTTGGATAGCCTTCGCGAGCTCCGCCTGCCCCGTGTAGTGGGCCACCTGCGGGTTGATGGCGGTGGATGCGGCCAGATCGTCCGTCCACACCGCCCGTACGAGGCCCTGCGCGAGCGTGGCCGGCGGCTCGCCCGGCGCGCCGGGCAGCAGCAGCGTGGCCCGGGCGGCCAGCATCTCCTGGCCGACGGACGCGGCCGGGACCCGGACGCACACGTGGTACTCGCGGGACTCGTCGCCCCAGGATCCGGTCGGGTAGTCGCCGGCGCGCGGGCCCGCCTCGGTGCGGCGGTCGCTGAGGTCCTGGACGGTGGGCGCGACCTGCTTGACGTACTGGATCTCCACGCCGACCGGGGTCCACAGGCGCAGCGCGACGTCCGCGACCTCCTTCCCCATGACGTTCTCCATCATGAGCGTGAAGTCCTCGGTGAGGTGCGCCGGATCGGCCACGATGTCGGCCGTGCCGAGGAGCGCGCTCGCGATGCCGGTGACCTCCTTGACCTCCCAGTCGGTCCCCACCCCGCGGGCGTCGCAGGTGAAGCGGCCCGAGCAGGCATCCAGGGTGGCGCGCAGGACGGCCGGGTCCTCGTGCTCGTTGCGGCCGTCGGTGAGCAGGATGCCGTGCCGGATGACGGCGGAGGACCCGCGCAGCAGGCCGTCGGCGAGGCGCAGCCAGGTGCCGATGGCGGTGCCGCCGCCGGCGCCCAGGCCGCGCAGGGCCTCCTTGGCCTGGGCGCGGGTGGCCGGGTCGGCGACGGCGAGGCGGCCCTGGCCCGGGTAGACCTCCTTGGCCACGTGCGTACCGGCGATGACGGCGAACGCGGTGCCGTCGCGCAGGGTGTCGATCGCGGCGGCGGTGGCCTCGCGGGCTCCGCGCATCTTGTCCGGCGGGTACTCCATGGACCCCGAGCAGTCCACCATGACCACGACGGCGGCCGAGCCCTGGGCGGCGGCCGCGCGGGTGGCGGCGCCGCCCGTGGACGTGACCGTGACGATGGCGTGGACGTCCCGCCCGCCCTCGGGGAGGAACTCGTTCTGGTACACCTCCACGCTGAAGCGCGGGGCGCTCGGCTTGGCGAAGTTCGCCATCGGCTGGACTCCTAGGAGAGGACGGGGTGCGGGCGGATGGATCAGGCCTGAGGGCGTGCTTCCGGTTCCACTTGCCCTTCCGGTTCCGACCCCGCCCGCGCAACTGCGGCTGCCGCGGTCGTCGTCGCTCCCGGACCGGCGGGGGCGGCGAACGGGACGACGGCCACCGTGACGTTGTCGTGGCCGCCCCCGTCGAGGGCGTGCCCCACCAGGACCTGTGCGCTGTGCAGGGGGCGGGCGGCGGCGTCGGCGGGCAGGACCTGGGCCATGTCCTGCGCGGACTCTGCGTAGTTCCACAGGCCGTCGGTGCAGACGACCACCACGCCCGCGTGGTCCGGCTTGAAGCTGGCGGTGTGCGGCTCCAGGTCGTACGCGTCGGCCCCGAGCCAGCCGGTGATGGCGTGGGCGCGGACGTCGGCGTAGGCCTCGGCCTCGCCCATCAGCCCGGCCGCGACCATCTGGGCCGCCCAGGAGTCGTCCTCGGTGAGGCGGCGCGGCAGCGCGTCCCGGTCGTCCGGGACCCAGTACGCGCGGCTGTCGCCCACCCAGCCGACGGTCAGCAGATCGCCGCTGACGACGGCGCCGACCAGGGTGCAGGCGGGGGCGTTCTGCGCGCCCGGGACCTCCGGGGCCAGGGCGTTCACGGCGGCGGCCGCGGCCAGGATGGCGTCGTGCATGGCCTCCTGGGGGTGGGCGCCGCGGGGGAGGGCTTCGAGCAGGGCCTCGTTGGCGGCGCCGGCCGCGGCGGCCGATGCCTCGTCGGGGCGGCTGGCGGAGGAGACGCCGTCGCAGACGATGGCCACGGTGGCGGCCGATCCGTCGGGCAGGGCCGTGGCCGCGACCGCGAACGAGTCCTCGTTGCGGTGGTGGCGCAGCCCGCGGTCGCTGACGGCGGCGACGCTGCCGAGCTCCTCCTCCAGGTGGTCCCGCTCGCGGGGCTGGGCGTGCCCGCAGTGCTCGCAGTACCCGTCGGTGTCGACCCGCCCGGCCCGGCAGGCCACGCAGGTCTTCCCGCCGTCGCCGGCCGTGGGACCGCTCGCCTGCGGGGTGCCGGAGGCGTACGGGTCCTCGTGCCCGGGCCCGGCGCCGCCGTACGGGGCTTCGGGCGCGTGCCAGGGCGTCCCCTCGGGTGGGGTGGGGGTGCCGCCGGGGCCGCCGGGCCGGTCGTGGCGGATCTCGCCGCCGTACGCCGGATCGGGCGCGCCGTACGAGGAGCCCTGCGGAGGTACGGGGGCCGGTACGGGAGCCGGGGCCGGGGCAGGGGCGGGCGCCGGGTCCGGGATCGGCCCGGGCCGGGCCGCCGACTCGGCGGAGGCCGGCTCCGCCTGTGCCGACCACCCGGCGGCGTCCCCGACCAGCGTCGGCGCCGCACCGGTCGCGACGCTGCCCCAGCCGGGCGCGGGCTCCGCCAGGGCGTAGCCCCCCGTCGGGCCGGTCGGCGGGGCCGGGAGCGTCGGGATCGGGAGGGTCGGATCGTCCCGGAACGGGGGAGGGGGCGCGGCGGACACGGGAGAGCCGCAGACGCCGCAGAAACGGTCACCCTCCTCGAGGGGCTCCGCGCAGCTGGGGCAGCCAGACGGCCGATGCATCGACATCACTCACACCCACGTCCGGGGACGGAAACGGTTTGCCCGTTCCACCAGTTCGATCCTGTCCTCGCCCCGCTGCGCCAGCCGCGCGAGCACGCGGTACGAGCGCTCCAGGCCGAAGCGCAGGCCCCGCTCGTCCAGTTGACTGCCGAGCAGCGAGGTCCGCCCGGGGTCGGAACCCCGGCTACCCGACAGTACCCAGTCCAGGGCCGAGCCCAGAACCTCGGTCGACAACCGTTCGTGCCGCACCGCGTCCAGCCCGAACCGCTCCAGGGCCTCCACCTGCGCGGCAGCCGCCGCCAGATCCGGAAGAAGCGCCTCCTCGGGAGACCGGTCGCGCAGGCGTGCCCGTACCGCCGCCACCCGTGCGGCGGTGTAGTGGATCGATGCCTCCGGCACGGACTCCAGCGTGCCCACCGCCCCGGACCGGTCGCCCGCGGCCAGTTGGACGCGTGCAAGCCCGAAGGCCGCGCTCACGAAACCCGGGTCGGTGATCCAGACCAGCCGGTAGTACTCGGCTGCGTTGTCCAACTGCCCCAGGATCTCCGCGCACAGGCCGAGCGCCAGCTTCGGCGCCGGCTCGCCGGGGAAGGCGTCGTAGATGGCGTCGAACGACAGGGCCGCTATCTCGTCGTCACCGGTGGCCAGCGAGGCGAGCCCGCGGGCCCACACCACCCGCCAGTCGTCCGGATACCGGCCTTCCAGATCGGCCAGGGCGGCTCCGGCCGCGGCGAGTTCGCCGAGCTCCAGGCGGGCCCGCAGCTCGCGCAGCCGCAGCTCGGCCGAGTCGGCGGGCGCCGAGCGCAGGGCGCCCAGCAGGTCGCCCGGGGCGGAGGCCAGCAGTCCGGCCAGGAACCCGGCATTGGGGTCGGCCGAGTCCACCAGTGGCACCGGCAGGGCCAGCGCCATGTCCCGGGCCTCCAGAGCGGCCAGTTCGGTGGCGCGTACGCCCGGCCCGGGCAGGGGAGCAGCCACCGGCCCCGCGGCGCCCTCCGCCGGCGCCTGCCGGGGAGCCGGCACCGGGGCCTGTCGCGCGGCCGCGCCGACCCGGTGCGTCGCCGTGGTCCCGAGCGGCGCCGGGAGGGCCGCCGCCCCCGGAGTCCCGGGTGGAGCGCCCGCCCCACCCGAAGCCGCCGCGGAAGCCGCGGCCGAGGCCGGCGCCGGCAGGATCGCCGACAGCCCGGGCCCGCGCCGGCGCCAGGGCCCGCCCGCCGCGGGACCCGGAACCGCCCGCGCCCCCAGCCGGGACACCTCTGCCCCGGCCACGTCGGCGAACAGCCGGGTGTCCGGAACCCGCAGCTCCGGCCCGAAGAGCGTCGAGAGCTGAGGCCGCGGCCGGCCCGTCTGCAGCGCGACGACCTCCCGCAGCACGCCCGTCAGCTGGTCCGCCATCTCCTGCGCGGACGAGAACCGCCGATCCGGATCCGGGTCGGTCGCCCGGACCAGCAGCCGGTAGAAGGACTCGTACCGCCCGAACACCTCGATGTGCTCCGGGTCCGGCAGCGAATCCACGAACACGTTCGTGTAGCCCTGGAAGTCGAAGGTCAGGACGGCCAGCGTCCGCGCCACCGTGTACAGGTCGGAGGCGACCGAGGGACCGAGCTCGGCCACCTCCGGCGCCTGGTAGCCCACCGTGCCGTAGATGGCCGACTCCTCGTCGTCCATCCGGCGCACCGCGCCCATGTCGATCAGCTTCAGCTGGTCCTGCTGCTGGATCGCGTTGTCCACCTTGAAGTCGCAGTACAGAAGGTTTCTGCTGTGCAGGTGTCCGAGCGCCTCCAGCGCCTCGATCCCGTACGCGCAGGCCTGCTCCACCGGCAGCGGATCGCGCCGGCCGTCCGGCCGCCGCCGCTCGTTCGCTATCTCCTTCAGCGATTTGCCGCCCACGTACTCCATGACGATGTACCCGTCCAGCGAACCCGTCCGCTGGTCCAGGTGCTCCACGAAGTTGTAGATCCGCACGATGTTGGAGTGCTCGATCTCCGCGAGGAAGCGCCGCTCCGAGATCGCCGCGGCCATCGCGTCCTGGTCCCCGGTGTCCAGCAGGCCCTTGAGCACCACCCACCGGTCCGAGACGGCCCGGTCCACCGCGAGGTACACCCAGCCGAGCCCGCCGTGCGCCAGGCAGCCCGCCACCTCGTACTGGCCGTGGACGACCTCACCCGCGCGCAGCTTGGGCACGAAGGAGTACGGGTGCCCGCACTTGGTGCAGAACCCCTCGGTCCGGCCCGGCCGGTCCCCGCGCGAGCGGCCCACCGGAGCCCCGCAGTCCGAGCGCGAGCAGAACCGCTTGCGCTCGGGCACCTCCGGGTTCTCCAGCACCGCCGCCGAAGGGTCCGGACGCGGCACCTCCGGGATGTTCACCAGCCCGGCGCCCAGCCGGCTGCGCCCCGAGGGCCCGGCCGCCGAACCCGAACTGCGCACCGACACCGAGCGGCTGGACCCGGCCCCCGACAGGGAGCGCGAGAGCCGGCCCGACACCGAGCGGCGCGAGGACGAGGAGCGCGAGGACCGCGAGGAGCGGGCCGAGGCGGACGTCGAGCCCGAACGGCCGGACCGGGCCGACCCGTGCGAACCTTGTGCCCCGTGGGATCCCTGCGAGTCGGGATACCGGGCCGCGCTCGTCATCCCCGTCGGCGGCGAGACCAGTTCCTCCGCACCCGCCGCGACGGAGCCGATCGGCGCCAGACCGCAGGTGTCGCAGTACAGCTCGCCACCGCCCATGTCCTCGTACGACCCCGGGCAGCCGGGGCGAACGCACGCGGTTCCGACCAGACTCATGCGTCCTCCTCCTTCCCCGGCCCGTCGGGCCGGTACTGCGGCTGCGGCGGTGCCAGTGACTCGGCCGCCGCCTGTTGGTAGCGCAGCACGGCCTGCTCGGCGGCCCGCAGATCGCAGGGCGCGCTCCACAGCATCCGCCGGGCCGTGTCGTACCGCTCGATCAGCAGCGGATCCTCCGCCATACCGTGCCGGGCCACCTTCGCCTTGTACGCGTCGAGCCGCCCGCGCAGCTCCGCCCGTACCGCCAAGGGCGCCGTCACAGCCGTCAACGATTCGCGGGCCCGGCGCAGTTCCTCCTCGGCCCGCTCCTCCAGCGATTCCAGCAGCGGCGAGAGCCGGTGCCACCGGGCCTGGCGGCGGTACTCGGCCGCCGCGGCCAGCTGCTCCTGGAGCGCCGTCGGCGGCCCGCTGACCACCGGCACCTCCGAAGCCGCGATCTTCGCCAGCACCTCGCCGCGCGCCGTCCGCGCCTCCGCCAGGGTCCGGTCGGCCCGCGAGAGCACGTCCCGCAGGCTGATCAGCCGCTGCTCCGCGTCCTGCCGTACGGCCAGGACCGCCTCGATCTCCCGCCGTACGTCCTCCAGCGCCACCGCGGCCCGGTCGTACCGGACGGTGTCCGGACGGCCGCCACCGGGCGCGGAACTGCCCGCCACCGGCTGCCAGAAGGCCAGCGGGTCCGCGATCACCTGCTCCCGCAGCCCGGTCAGCTCGGCGGTGATCGCCTCCAGGTCGTCGCCCGAGGGGTGCTCGCCCGGCCGGACCCCCACCGAGTGGGCCAGCGAGCGCGTGCGGTGCAGTTCGGCCGCGAGCAGGTCGATGCGGGCGGGCAGCGCCGACCACACCGAGTCGGCGGCCACCACCACGTCCAGCGAGCTCGCGTACAGCTCGTTCATCCGCGACACCAGCTCGGCGAGCGAGAGCCGCTCCGCGAGCGCCACGCCCTCCGCCCCGGCCCCGGCGATCAGCACCCCGGGTCCGCTCAGCCGCTCGGTCAGCTCGATCAGCTCGTCGCGGCCGGGCCAGCGGCGCCGCTCGCGGATCTCCCGGGCGGCGCCCAGCGCCCCGCTGTAGGCGTCGAAGTACGTCCAGAGCCGGGTGATGGCGGCGTCGGCCGCCGCCCACCGCTCCTTGGTGAGACCGGTCAGCCCGGCCCCTTCCAGCAGCCGGCGCCCGGCGTGGTCCTGGAGGGCGAGCAGGGAGGTCTCGACGGCTTCGTGCTCCGCGCCGAGCCGGGCCAGGGCACGGTCGACGTCGTCCCGGTCCATCACTGCCGACTGCGCCTCCACAAGTCCCGCCTCCGCTTCCCCGACATCGGGCTCCGACTCTGCCACCTGTCTCAGCCGTCCCGGTACTTCGGCGCGGGCGGTCCGGCCACGCCGGGCAGAACGGGCTTGAGGTGCGCCACGTACGCCTGCATCCAGGGGCTGTTGTCACCGCCGGCGCGGTAGTTCTCCAGCACCTTGTTGACCCGGCGCACCAGGTCGGAGGCGTCCTTGTTCATGGCCACCCCGTAGAACTCCCTGGTGAACGGGGAGCCGACGAGGCGCACCGACGGGTCCTGAGCGGCCTGGCCGGCCGCGAGCGCGTTGTCCGTGATGATGCCGTCCACCTCGCCCAGCTGGAGCCGGACCAGACAGTCCAGCTGGTTGGGCACGCTGACCGGCACCGATCCGTACGGCTGGGCCTTGAGCGCCGCCTCGGCCGTGGAGCCGGCCGCGGTGCAGATCCGGCGGTCCTTCAGCGAGGCGTCGTACCCCGTGATCGGCGAGCCCTTGGGGGCCAGGACCTGCTGCCCGGCCTCGAAGTACGCCGTGGAGAAGGCGACGTCCTCCAGCCGCTTGCAGTTGATCGTCATGGTCCGTACGACGACGTCGACGCGGCCGTCCTGGAGTGCGGGGACGCGCTGGCTGGTGGGGATGGCCCGGTAGATCACCGCATTCTCATCGCCCAGGATGTCCTTCGCGATGGCCTTGACCAGGGCGATGTCGAACCCGTCGAGGCGGCCGTCGACCGGGTTGCGATAGCCCCACTTGAAGCTGTTCTGGTCCACGCCCGCGACGAGCTTGCCCGCCTTGCGGATCCGCTCGATCGTCGGCCCGTCCACGCCGTTCGGGTGCAGGCTGGCCTCCGGGTCCTGGCAGGTGTCGGTGAGCGACCAGGGGGCCGGGGCGGCCGCCATGGAGGCGGGTTCGCGGACCACGGCCGGGTGGCCGCTCTCCGGGGCCGCCTGGGCCAGCGGCAGCAGGACGGCCGCGGCCGTCACCGCGCAGGCGGTGGCCATCGCGCTCACCCCGCCCCAGCCGCGCAGCCGCGCCGCCGCGCGCCGCGGCCCGGAGGCACGCGGCACCGGGCCGTGCACCCCGGCCGCACCGGACGCTCCGCCCTCGGGGCCCTCGGAGCGGCCCTCGTCGTCGGACTTCACACGTATCCGCATCGCTGTCACCTGTACTCCGAAAGCCGGCGCCCGATGCCGAGCAGTGCCGCCGCCGCGCCGAGGACCGCCAGGGCCGCCGAACCCGTCACCAAACCGCCCAGCGCGCCGAGCCCGTCCCGGGCCGCCCGGGTGAACTCCTTCTGCTCATGGGCCACCGCCTGCTCCAGGGACGCGTCCACCGTGTCGAACGAGGCCCCACTGCTGTCCTTGTGGTCCTTGTCCCCGATGACCTGGGGCAGAGCGGCCTGGTAGTCCCCGCGCAAGTCGGTCTCCCGGGCCGCCGCGTGCCGCTGCTTCCACTCCTTGACGCCGTCCGCGGCGCGGACCACCGGATCCCGCCCGCTGCTGTCGTCGGCCAGCTTCCGCGCCGTCGCCAGACCCGCGTCCAGCTCCTTCATCTCGGCCGTGAAGTCCACGTCGTACTTGTCGGACTTGTTGTCCGCGGCCAGTACGGCGCCCCGCGCGATCAGCGTCAGGTTCTCGCTGGCGCGCGCCTGGAGGGAGGCGATCCGCGCGTCGTTGAGCACCTTCAGGGACTCCTGGCCGTCCGCTCGCGCCTCCGCCAGCCCCGACCGGGCGACCGTGTGCCCCACGGCCAGCCACAGCAGCACCACCAGCGAGGCGGCCGTCGCCGCCACGAGCCCGTGGTTGAAGACCCGGTTCGTGCGGCGGTAGTTGCGGCGCTGCGCCCAGGCCAGGGCGGCCAGCGCGAGCAGGCCCGTGCCGAGCGAGGCCAGCGGCAGCGCGCGGGCGTCGTCGTAGTCCGTGTAGAGCCGGTCCGTCTCCGCCTCGTACAGCCGCTGTGCGGCGGGCAGCAGCTGGGTGCTCATCTGCTCGTTGGCGTACCGCAGATAGGCGCCGCCCAGCGGCAGGCCCTGCTTGTTCGTGGCCCGGGCCTGCTCGATCAGTCCCGTGTAGCGCGGCAGCTGCTCGCTCAGCAGCGCGATCTGCTGGCGCGAGTCCTCGTCCGCCCCGGTGTTCGCGGCCGCGTTCACCAGCAGCTTCGAGGCGTTGGAGATGTCCTTCTCGTACCGCTCGCGGACCTCGCGCGGCTCGTCGCCGCCGGCCAGGAACCCGCTGGAGGATGCCGTGTCGGCATCCGCGAGGGAGCGGTAGATGCTCGCCGCGTCCGCGCTCAGCGGCTGGCTGCGGCCCACCACGTCGTCCGCGGCGCCCACCCGGGCGGAGATCTCCCAGACGGTCACCAGGCCGAACAGCAGCACCAGCGCCGCCAGGACGGCCCCGATGATCCGCAGCCGGCCGGGCTCGGTCGTGGCGGCGGCGCGCAGCCGCTCCATGCCCTCGGCCCAGGCCGTACCCGGCCGCGCCGGACCCTGCGGCGGCCCCCCGGGCGGACCCGGGGGCGGCACGGCGACGGCGCCCCCCGGCGCGGGCGCGCGTGATGTGATGGCCACCGTGACCTCCCCCTTGGTCCTCTGTTCCGCAGCAGTATGGCCGTAGTCACGGCCGACCACAGCACCCGGTGCCGGATCTCGGCGATCCACCCCCCCTGTACGCGGCGACCCCACCCCTTCACCGTGAATACGTCCCCACGGCCGCCACGGTTCCAGACACGGGGCCTCCCGGGGCGGGTTCACCCGAAATGGGCACGGAGTTTTCCATGGGCCTCGGGCAGGGCCCCGAGCGCGTCCAGCCCCAGCAGTCCCGCACCCAGTACGGGCGGGGCCGAGACCACCGACACCCGGGCCCGCGGCGCCCGCCGGGCCAGCCCCGCCGCGATCCGCCCGTCCAGCTGCGCGTGACCGGCCGTGAGGACGCCGCCGCCCAGCAGCACCGGAGCCTCCTCCTCCAGCAGGTCCAGCCGGGCCAGCGCCACCGAAGCCAGCGCCACCACCTCGTCCGCCTGCCGCTCCACGAGCGCCGAGGCCACCGCGTCGCCCGCCGCGGCCACCGAGAACAGCACCGGCACCAGCTCGTGGGTCCGCCCGTGCGCCAGGCTCCCCAGGTGCAGGGCCTCGATGAGCTCGGCCATCGAGGCGAGCCCGAAGTGCCCCGGCAGCGCCGCCGCCAGCTCCGTCGGGCCGCCGCGGCCGTCCTCCGCCCGCGCCGCCCACCACAGGGCCTCCGCGGCCAGGCCGCTCCCGCCGCCCCAGTCCCCGGAGATCTGCCCGAGGGCCGGGAAGCGGGCCGTGCGCCCGTCGGGCCGCATCCCCACGCAGTTGATGCCGGCCCCGCACACCACCGCGACCCCCCGCGGCGGCTCGCCCGCGGCCAGCCCGGCCCGCAGGATCGCGAAGGTGTCGTTGAACACCCGGGTGGCCGAGCCCCAGCCGCGCGCGCCGATGGCCTCCGCGAGCTGCCTCTCCTCCACCGGGAGGTCGGCATTGGCCAGGCACGCCGAGACCTGGTCGGCGTACGGCGCCCCGGGCGCGGGCCGGGGCAGCGCGGCCGCCCCGACGGCCTCCGCGACCGCCTGCCCCAGGACGTCGACCGCCTCCCCGACGCCGGTGCGCGGCGGCTGGAAGCCGCCGGAGCGCCCGGTGCCGAGGACCGTGCCGTCCGCGGCGATCAGGGCCGCGTCCGTCTTGCTGTTGCCCGCGTCGATGGCCAGGACGGCCGGCCGGGCGGGAGGGGCGGGAGGGGTCACGCCCATGCCAGGTGCTCCTTGTTGTGCGCGAGGAGACGGTCGGTCAGCCCCTCCGCGAGGTCGAACTGGCCGACCAGCGGGTGCGCCAGCAGCGCCTTGAAGACCCGCTCGCGACCGCCCCGTAGGGCCGCGTCCAGCGCCAGGTCCTCGTACGCCGTGACGTGCGCGACCAGTCCGGCGTACAGCGGGTCCAGCCGGGGCACGGCCAAAGGCACCGGGCCGGACCGGTCCACCCGGGCCTGGACCTCGATCACCGCGTCGTCCGGGAGGAACGGCAGGGTGCCGTTGTTCAGCGTGTTGACCACCTGCACGGCGGCCGGGCCCGGACCGCCGTCGCCCAGCAGCGCCGCCGCCAGGTCCACGGCCGCCTCCGAGTAGAAGGCCCCGCCCCGCTTGGCCAGCAGCTCCGGCTTCTCGTCCAGCGCCGGATCGGCGTACAGGGCGAGCAGCTCCCGCTCCATCGCGGCGACCTCGGCGGCCCGCGAGGGCTTGCCGCCCAGCTCGCGCACCACCGCGTCGTGCGCGTAGAAGTACCGCAGGTAGTACGAGGGCACGACGCCCAGGCGGTCCAGCACCGCGCGCGGCAGCCGCAGGTCCTCGGCGACGGCCGCGCCGTGCTCGGCGAGCAGCCCGGGCAGCAGGTCCTCGCCGTCGGGGCCGCCCTTGCGCACCCCCAGTTCCCAGGTGAGGTGGTTGAGGCCCACGTGGTCCAGATGGATGTCGGACGGGGCCAGGTCCAGCAGCGCGGCGAACTTCCGCTGGAAGCCGATGGCCACGTTGCACAGCCCGACCGCCTTGTGCCCGGCCCGCAGCAGGGCGCGGGTGACGATCCCGACCGGGTTGGTGAAGTCGATGATCCAGGCATCCGGGTTGGCCCGCCGGACCCGCTCGGCGATGTCCAGCACCACCGGAACCGTCCGCAGCGCCTTGGCGAGACCGCCGGCGCCCGTGGTCTCCTGCCCCACGCAGCCGCACTCCAGCGGCCAGGTCTCGTCCTGGAGCCGGGCCGCCTGCCCGCCGATGCGCAGCTGGAGCAGGACCGCGTCGGCCCCCTCGACGCCCGCGTCGAGATCGGCGGTGGTGGTCACCCGCCCCGGGTGCCCCTGCTTGGCGAAGATCCGCCGGGCCAGCGCGCCGATCAGGTCCAGCCGGTCGGTGGCGGGGTCGATCAGCACCAGCTCGCCGATCGGCAGGGTGTCGCGCAGCCGCGCGAAGCCGTCGATCAACTCGGGCGTGTAGGTGGAACCGCCGCCCACCACTGCGAGTTTCATGGTCACTAGCCTTTCACTCCCGTCAGGGTGACGCCCTCGACGAACGCCTTCTGGGCGAAGAAGAAGAGGACGATCACCGGCGCCATGACCAGCACGGTCGCGGCCATGGTGAGGTTCCAGTTGGTGTGGTGCGCCCCCTTGAAGGACTCCAGTCCGTAACTGAGGGTCCAGGCGGCGGGGTTGTCCGAGGCGTAGATCTGCGGGCCGAAGTAGTCGTTCCAGGCGCAGAAGAACTGGAACAGCGCGACGGCGGCGATCCCCGGCTTGGCCATCGGCAGGACGACGCGCAGCAGGGTGCGGACCTCGCCGCAGCCGTCGACCTTGGCCGCGTCCAGGTACTCGTCGGGGATGGTCAGCAGGAACTGGCGGAGCAGGAAGATCGAGAACGCGTCGCCGAACGCCATCGGGATGATCAGCGGCCACAGGGTGCCGGACAGGTCCAGCTGCTTGGCCCAGAACAGGTACATCGGGATGACCACCACCTGCGGCGGCAGCATCATCATGGCGATCACCAGCAGCAGCGACAGCCGCCGCCCGCGGAAGCGGAACTTGGCGAGCGCGTACGCCACGGGCACCGAGGAGACCACGGTCAGCAGCGTGCCCAGCCCCGCGTACAGCAGGGTGTTGCGCCACCAGGTCAGGAAGCCAGGGGTGTTCCACACCTTGGCGTAGTTGCCCCACTCCCAGGTGTCGGGCACCAGGTCGCGGGTCAGCGCCTGCTGGTCGCTCATCAGGGAGGTCAGGAAGAGGAAGACGAACGGGAGGACGAAGAACAGGGCGGCGGCGACGCCGAGGGCGTGCACGCCGATCCAGTGCAGGAGGGCCTTGCGGTCGGCGAGGCCGCCGCGGCCCGGTCCGGCCGTTCCCGCGGCCGCTCCGGAGCCCCTCGTGGCCGCGGGCGCCTTCGTGTCGGTCAGTTGGGCCATCTCAGTCACCTGCTCCGATCAGCCCGCCACGGCGGCGCATCAGCAGCGCGGTGCAGGCCATGGAGAGGGCGAAGAGGACCAGTGCGACGACACAGGCGGTGCCGTAGTCGAAGCGCTGGAAGCCGACGTTGTAGACGACCTGGGGGAGGGTCAGCGTGGACTTGTCGGGGTAGCCCGGCTCGAACTGCTGGCCCGAGCCGCCGATGACGCCCGCGGCGACCTTTCCCGCCACCAGGGGCTGCGTGTAGTACTGCATCGCCTGGATGACCCCGGTGACCACCGCGAACAGGATGATCGGCGAGATGTTCGGCAGGGTGATGTGCCGGAACCGCGCCCAGGCGCCGGCCCCGTCCAGCTCGGCGGCCTCGTACTGCTCCTTCGGTACGTCGAGCAGCGCGGCCATGAAGATGACCATCAGGTCGCCGACCCCCCACACCGCGAGGACGGTGAGGGCGGGCTTGGACCAGTCGGCGTCGGTGAACCAGCCCGGGGCGGGCAGGCCGACCGCCTCCAGCAGGGTGTTGACCGGGCCGGTGCCGGGGTTGAGCAGGAAGACGAAGGCCAGGGTCGCGGCGACCGGCGGGGCGAGGTAGGGCAGGTAGAACAGGGTCCGGAAGACCCCCGCCCCCGTTTTGATCTTGGTGATGAGCAGGCCGACGCCGAGGCCGAAGACGACCCGGCAGGCGACCATCACCACGACCAGCCACAGGGTGTTGCGCATGGCCGGCCAGAACAGCGGATAGTCCGTGAAGACGTACGTCCAGTTGTCGAGGCCGTTGAAGACGGGCGGGCGGAAGCCGTCGTACTTCGTGAAGGAGAAGTACACGGTGGAGACGAGCGGGTACGCGAAGAAGACGGCGAACCCGATCAGCCAGGGCGACATGAAGGCCGCGGTGCGCAGGGCGGCCCGCCGGCGCTTCGCCCGCAGCGGGGGCGCGACGGGGCCGGTGCTGATGCCGGTGCTGGTGCCGGTGCTGGTCATCGGGGCTACTTCGCCTTCGCGATGTCCGTGTCGATCTGCCGGCCGGTCTTGGCGAGGCCGGCCGGGATGTCGGCGACGTCGCCCTTCTCGACCGCGTACGCGAGGTCCTGGAAGGTCAGCTGGTAGGTGCCGCCGTCGGCCTGGGCCGGGGTGGTGCTCGACTTCGGGTGCCGGGCGATGTCGAGGAAGGTCTTGAACTCCGGGGTGACCTGGAGCTCCGGGGACTCCAGGGCCGCCAGGGTGGAGGGTACGTTGTGGATGGCGTTGGCGAAGGCCACGACCGCCTCCGTGTCGGTGGTCATGTACTTCACCAGCTCCCAGGCGGCGTTCTGCTTCTTGCTGCCCGAGGCGATGCCCATGATCGTGCCGGAGAGGTAGCCCTTGCCGTAGTCGGCGGCCTGGTCGTCCGGCACCGGCAGCGGCGCGGTGCCGATCTCGAAGGCGACCCCGGCCTCCTTGGCCATCGCGGCCCGCCACTCGCCGTCGATCTGCATCGCGACCTGGCCCTTGTGGAAGGGGTGTTCGGCACTCCACTCGTCGCCGAAGGTGTTGCGGAACTTCTCCAGCTTCTCGTAGCCGCCGAGCTTGGCCACCAGGTCCTTCTGCGCCGTCAGCATGCTCGCGAACGCCGGGTCCTTGGCCAGGTTCGACTTGCCGTCGGCGTCGAAGTACTTCGGGCTCCACTGTGCGGCCAGGCGCGCGGGGGTGGTCTCGTAGCCGTGGTAGGTCGGCATGATGCCGACCTGGGTGTACGAGTCCCCGTCGGGCTTGGTCAGCTTCTGTGCGACCTCGACGAACTGGCTCCACGTCTTCGGCGGCTCGGTGATGCCCGCGGCCTTGAAGGCGTCCTTGTTGTAGACGAGGCCGTACGCGTCGTTCAGCAGCGGCAGCGTGCACTGGTTGCCGTTGAACTGGGTGTAGTCCAGCAGGGTCTTGGGAAAGACCTTCGCCTTGTCTATGCCGGCCTTCCGGAGGAAGGGGTTCAGGTCGCTGAAGGCGCCGGAGTTGCAGAACTTGCCGACGCTGTCGGTGGTGAACGAGGAGACCACGTCGGGGGCCTTGTCCCCGCCGGCCCGGAGCGCCTGGTTGATCTTGTCGTCGGTCATGTTGCCCGTGACCTTGACCTTGATGTTCGGGTGCGCCTTCTCGAACCGGGCGATGTTCTCCTCGATCGCCTTGGCCTCGCTCGGCGCGGACCAGCCGTGCCAGAAGTTGAGCGTGACCTCCTTGTTCGGATCGTCGGAGGCCGCGGTGCCGCTCTGGCCCGTACAAGCGGTGGCGAGGACGGACAGCGCGGCGACGGCGGTGGCCGCGACGGGCAGGCGGCGGGTTCTGGGCATGGCGGGGCTCGCTCTCTGCGGGAGGAACTTCCGGGACGGGTGCCAGGGGATGCGACGAGCAGTGCGGCGGGGGTGGTGCAGGGGTGCAGGTGGTGCAGGTGGTGCTGGTTCTGCGGGGGTGGGGCGGTCAGCGGCGCGAGGTGTCGAAGACCTCGTCGCGGGTGGCGGCGAGGGCGCTCTCCAGCGCTCCGCGCAGTACGGGCCGGTCGCGCACGGTGCCGGACACCAGGCGCGGGCGGGAGGGGGCGAGATCGGCGAGCTCGGCCTCGACGAGCTCGCGCAGTACGTCCCCGCCGGCGGCGGTCACCGCGCCGGACAGGACCACGATCTCCGGGTCCAGTACGGCGACCAGCGAGGCGAGCCCGGTGGCCAGGGCGGTGGCGTACCGCTGGAGGAGCAGCAGGTTCGCCCCCTCGGGGTGCCCGGCGGCCCGCGCCAGCAGCGCGACCGCCGTGGCGACGGGCGTGGCGACGGGCGTGGCCGCCGGCCCGGTGGGGGGACCGGGCGGTGCCCCGATGCCCAGCGCGGCCGCCATCCCGGGCACCACCTGGACGCCGGCCAGCTCCTGGTAGCCGCCCGAGTTGACCCGGGTGACCTGCCGGACCAGGGGATGCCCCGGTACGGGCAGGAACCCGACCTCCCCCGCGCCGCCGGTCCAGCCGCGGTGCAGCCGGCCGCCGAGCACCAGGGCGGCGCCGAGCCCCTCTTCGTTCCACAGCAGTACGAAGTCCCCGTGGCCGCGGGCCGCGCCGAGCCGCTGCTCGGCGACCGCGGCCAGGTTCACGTCGTTCTCGTACCCGACCGGCATCGGCAGGGCCGCCGCCAGCTCCTCCAGGAGGGTGGGGGAGTGCCAGCCGGGCAGGTGGTCGGCGTAGCGCAGGGCCCCGGTGCGGGGGTCGAAGGACCCCGGGGTGGCGATGACGACGCGGTGGATGTCGGAGCGCCGCAGCCCGGCCCCCTCGACGGCCCCGCCGAGGGCCCGGGTGACCCGGTCGACGGCTCCTGCGCCCTCGGTGTACGGGAGCTCGTGGCAGGCGATCACCTCGCCGGTGAGGTCGGCGACGGCCGCGACGATCCCGCTCGGGGTGACGTCCAGTCCGGCGACGTGGGCGGCGCGCGGGTTGACCCCGTACAGCTGGGCGTTGGGGCCGGGGCGGCCGCCCGCGGTGCCGGAGGCCACGACCAGCCCGGCGGCTTCGAGGCGGGCCAGCAGCTGGGAGGCGGTGGGCTTGGAGAGCCCGGTGAGCCGGCCGATCCGGGTCCGGGACAGGGGCCCGTGCTCCAGCAGCAGGTCCAGCGCGGCGCGGTCGTTCATGACGCGCAGCAGGCTGGGGGTACCCGGGGTGGTGCCGGTCATGGGCGCTCTCCGTCATCGGCTCAGTCGACGGCTCCGTCATCGGAGCACGTGGCCGTCAGGAACTGTTAGGTAAGTTTCCTATCGGTGTTTGAGCTGTGTCAATGCCGCTGCCCCCGCAGAAATGAACCTGCGGGGGCAGCGGGGTGGTGCGGGAGCGTTCGTGGGGAAGGAGGGGCGGCTACTTGGTGATCCGGGGGGCGCCGGCGGCCGGCGGCGGGATCGGGGCGGTGGCCAGCGACTGGGGGGAGGCCGGGTTCGCGAGCGCCGACGGCGCGGCCACGGCGGCCGAGGGGTCGGCCGCCTCCTCCGCGTCCTCCGCGGCAGGCAGGCCGCCGATGATCCGGATCCCGGCCTCGTCGAAGGCCTTCTTGATCCGCCAGCGCAGCTCGCGCTCCACGGCGAACTGCTGGCCCGGCATGGTCTTCGCCGAGACCTTCACCGTCATCGAGGCCAGCAGCACCTCGTCCAGGCCCAGCACCTCCACCGGACCCCACAGGCGCTCGTCCCACGGGGACTCCTTGGCCAGGCCGTCGGCGACGTTCTTGATCACCTCGCGGATGCGGTCGAGGCTCTCGGAGGGCTTGACGTGGACGTCCACGCCCGCCGTCGCCCAGCCCTGGCTGAGGTTGCCGATCCGCTTGATCTCGCCGTTGCGGACGTACCAGATCTCGCCGCTGTCACCGCGCAGCTTGGTGACGCGCAGGCCGACCTCGACGACCTCGCCGGAGGCCACCCCCGCGTCGATCTTGTCGCCGACGCCGTACTGGTCCTCGAGGATCATGAACACGCCGGACAGGAAGTCCGTCACCAGGTTCCGCGCGCCGAAACCGATCGCCACACCGGCCACACCGGCGCTCGCGAGCAGCGGGCCCAGGTTGATGCCCAGTGCGCCGAGGACCATCAGCCCGGCCGTGCCGAGGATCAGGAACGAGGCCACCGAACGCAGGACCGAGCCGATCGCCTCGGAGCGCTGCCGCCGGCGCTCGGCGTTGACGAGCAGCCCGCCGAGTGCCATGCCCTCGACGGCCTCGGCACCCCGGTTCATCCGCACTATGAGCTTGGTCAGCGACTTGCGGACCAGCGAGCGGAGCGCGGCCGCGATCACCAGGATCAGCAGGATCTTCAGGCCGAGGTACAGCCATCCGGCCCAGTTCTCCTCGATGAAACTGGCGGCGTTCGTGACGCTCTCGTGGGCCTCCTTGACCGAAGCGGCCGGGTCCGGGGTGTCGGCTGCCAGGGGCAGCAGGGCGGCAGG
This sequence comes from Streptomyces sp. NPDC059355, assembly GCF_042752335.1. Classification (NCBI taxonomy): domain Bacteria; kingdom Bacillati; phylum Actinomycetota; class Actinomycetes; order Kitasatosporales; family Streptomycetaceae; genus Streptomyces; species Streptomyces sp. NPDC059355. Next base: position 62,113 of record NZ_JBHYXN010000039.1, read on the forward strand.
CCAGGGCACGACGGGAACCTCCAGGTATAGCGGTCCGCCCGCGGAAAGGGGTGTGCGGGGCAGACCATCCACACTAACGGGGCATTCGGGTGACCCCGTTGCCGTGTTCGAGGGAGAGACCGGGCTCACCTGGGGATGAACCGGGTGTGGTTGAAAACACCTCGGACCCGTTACGGGTGCGTGGTGGCGCTTCCACCAGCCGTAAGGGGAGACTGGAGAGCAGATCGTCCCGGCGCGAGCCACGCGCCGCCGACGTACAAGGAGGCAGTCCGTGCCGCACGTCCTGGTCCTCAATGCGTCGTACGAGCCGCTCGGCGTCGTACCGCTCCGCCGCGCGCTCGTCCTCGTCCTGGAGAACAAAGCCGTCTCCCTGGAAGAATCCGGCGCCTTTTTGCACAGCGCGACGAAAGCCGTCCCCGCGCCCAGCGTGGTCCGGCTCAAGCGCTTCGTGCGGGTCCCCTACCGGGGGCCCGTTCCACTCACCCGCCGCGCACTGTTCGCCCGTGACGGAGGGCGCTGCATGTACTGCGGCGGGGTCGCGACCAGTGTCGACCACGTGATCCCGCGCAGCCGGGGCGGGCAGCACGTGTGGGACAACGTGGTCGCCGCGTGCCGGCGGTGCAACCACGTCAAGGCGGACCGGCACCTGCTGGAGCTGGGCTGGCGCCTGCGTCACCAGCCGGCTCCGCCGTCGGGTCTGGCCTGGCGCATCATCGGCACGGGCCACCGCGACCCCCGCTGGATGCCGTACCTGGAGCCGTACGGCGCGGAGGCGGCCCTGAACCGCATCGGCGCGGCGGCGTCGTAGAAGGCGGGGACCCCGTTCCGGGTCCCCGCCCCGGGTATCCGCCCCGGCCCAGGGGCCCCGGGGCTGCGCTCTGACGCCCCGGGGCCCCTTGCGACGGGTCGAGCTCCCGGAGGGCCGGCCGCACGGGCCAAGCGTCCGTACTGCGTACTGCGTACTGCGGAGTGCGCAGTGCGGCCCGGACCGGGGTCCCGGCCCCCGGCCCCGATTCCCGCTCCCCGATGCCCGGCCCGGGAGCCGCCGGGCCCTGACGCGGGGCTCAGGTCCTGACCGGGCCGTCGCTGCGCGGACCGCAGTCCCGGCGCAGGGTCACGACCGGAGCCCCGGCGTTGTGGGCTGCCGCCTCCCCGCCCTGCCCTGCCCCGCGCCGCCCTGCCCCTGCCCCCGCCCTTCCGCCCGTTCCCCGGCCCCACGCCTCGAACGCCGCAGGCGGTGTTCGTCCTGGGCGTCCGTGGGGGTTCTGACCTGGATACGCCAGGAATGCGGCGCTGCCCACGGGGTATGGCTGCGATGTTCCCCGGCGGTGTTCCATGGCCCCTGACCCACCCTCACACCCCGTACGGACAAAGGAGCAACGCCCGTGAACACCGCACCCGGCACCCGTCACACCCCCCTCCTCGCCCACCTGCCCGCGCAGGCCGGGCCCGCCGAGGGGCCCCTCACCAGCGAGCCCCCGCTCGCCGGTTCCGCGCACGCGCCGCTGACCAGCGAGCCCCCGCTCGCCGACGAGGCCCCGCTGACGAGCGAACCGACCACGCCCGCCGCGGCCGCTGCCGCCGGCGACTAGACACAGGGACACAGGTACTCACATGGACGACCTCGCCCGGCTCGCGGCCCTGCACGGCGTCGCCACCACCTACCAGCCCGCCGAGGACGTCACTGTCCGGGTCCCGGAGGCCACCGTCGTCGCCGTGCTGCGGCAGCTGGGCGTCGACTGCGACACCCCGGAAGCCGTACGGGGACACCTGGCCGCGGCCGAGCGCGAGGCCGCGCACCGGCTGCTGCCGCCCGTGCTGGTGTGGTGGGCCGGGGCCGAGCCGCCCCAGGAGCTGGCCGCGCTCCCTCCCGGAACGCGGATCCGCCTGGAGGGCGACGAGGCCGGGGGCTGGGAGCCCGGCGGGCGGGGGGCGCCGCCCCTCGGGGTGCACCGGGTGGGCGTCGAGACCCCCGACGGGCGCACCGGGGACGCCACGCTGATCGTGGCTCCGGAGCGGGCACCTGGTGGGGGCGGACGGGTGCACGGGGTGCTCGTGCAGCTGTACTCCCTGCTCTCCGAACAGTCCTGGGGCATGGGGGACCTCGGCGATCTCGCCGCGCTCGCGCGCTGGGCCGGGCGGACCCACGGGGTCGGGTTCATCCAGGTCAACCCGTTGCACGCCGCCGTGCCCGGGGCGCCGACCGACCCCTCCCCGTACCGGCCTTCCTCGCGCCGCTTCCCCGACCCCGTGCACCTGCGGATCGAGGACGTCCCCGAGTTCGCCGGCTGCCCGGACCGCGACGCCCTCGCCGAACTCGCGGAGCAGGGGGCCGAGCTGCGGCGCGAGGTGCTCGACAAGGGGGCGTTGATCGACCGCGACGCGGTGTGGGAGCTGAAGCTCCGGGCGCTCGAGCTGCTGTACGCCGTCCCCCGGACCCCCGAACGCGAGGCCGGGTACCGCCGGTTCCGCGCCGAGCAGGGCGAAGCCCTCGACCGGCACGCCGCCTGGTGCGCCGGGGACGGCCGGGGGGCCGACTTCCACCGCTGGCTGGTCTGGCTGACCGATGCCCAGCTCGCCGCCGCCCAGCAGGCCGCCCACGAGGCCGGGATGCCGGTCGGCATCGTGCACGACCTCGCCGTCGGGGTGCACCCGCAGGGCTCGGACACCCTCGGCCCGCCCCTCTACGCGAAGGACGTCTCCGTCGGCGCCCCGCCCGACGCCTTCAACGCGCGCGGCCAGGACTGGGGCCTGCCGCCGTGGCGGCCCGACCGCCTCTCGGCCACCGGCTACGCGCCGTTCCGGGCCCTGCTGCGCGGGGTGTTCCGCTACGCCGGCGCCCTGCGCATCGACCACGTCATGGGCCTGTTCCGGCTCTGGTGGATTCCGGAGGGCGCCCCGCCCGCCGACGGCACGTACGTCTCGTACGACGGCGAGGCGATGCTCGCGGTCCTGGTGCTGGAGGCCCATCTGGCCGGGGCCCCGGTCATCGGCGAGGACCTCGGGACGGTGGAGCCGCGCGTCCGCACGGCGCTGGCCCGGCGCGGGGTGCTCGGCACCTCGGTCCTCTGGTTCGAACGCGACTGGGCGGGTGACGGGCAGCCGCTCGCCCCCGGGGCCTGGCGCGCCGACTGCCTGGCCACCGCCACCACCCACGACCTCCCGCCCACCGCCGCCAAGCTGGCCGGCGCCCATGTGGAACTGCGCGACCGCCTCGGCCTGCTGACCCGGCCGGTGGAGGAGGAGCGCGCCCAGGACGCCGCCGACACCGCCGAGTGGCTGGAGGTACTGGAGGGGCTCGGACTGGACGCCAAGGGCGAGGAGGCCGCCGTACGGGCCCTGTACGGGTTCCTGCTGCGCACCCCCGCCCGGATGGTCGGCGTATGGCTGCCCGACGCGGTGGGGGACCGGCGGCCGCAGAACCTGCCCGGGACCTGGGACCAGTACCCCAATTGGCGGCTGCCGCTCGCGGACTCGGCGGGACGGCCGCTGACCCTGGAGGCGCTGGCCGCCTCGCCCCGGGCGAACGCCCTGCTGAGCGCGGTGCGGGAGGGGGCGGGTGCCCGTACGGCACCCCCGGGCGCGCGCCGCGTTTAGGTGTTCGCTACGTTTGCACCGTGGACAAGAAGAACGCTCTGCGCGCCGGCGCCGTCACGGCCGGATCGACGCTGATGATGCTGCTGATGACGTCTCCCGCCCTCGCGGTCACCCGCGACGACGGCGACGACCCGGGCCCGGGTCTGAGCATTGCCCAGACCCTCGGCCTGTACGTGGCCACGCCGATCGTGCTGTTCCTGGTCATCGCCGGTCTGGTGATGGTCCTCGACAAGTCGGACAAGCCGCAGCCCACCAACTGAACAGGCTGAACGGCTGACCCGACCGGGTCGGTCCCCATATGGCTTCCGGGGCGCCGGGGTCCGCAGGCCGAAGCCTCCTCGGCTCCGGTGCGGACCCCCGGCGCCCCGTCATGCTTTCCCGGCCGCCGCGGGCCCGGCCCGATCCGAAGGAAACGACTCAGACCTCGGCCATCAGTTTGCGGAGCAGGCCCGTCAGGAGGGCGGCCTCCTCGTCGCCGAGTCCCTTGAGCGCGGCGCGCTGCGTCTCCAGCCCGGAGACGACGGCCTCGTCGATGAGGGCGAGCCCGCGGTCGGTGATCGTCACCTGGAGTCCACGCCGGTCGTGCGGATCGGGCCTGCGTCCGAGCAGTCCGGCCTTCTCCAGCTTGTCCAGACGCCCCGTCATGCCGCCCGTCGTGAGCATGAGCGTGGCCGACAGCTGGCGCGGCGAGAGCGTGTACGGGGCGCCGGAGCGGCGAAGCGTCGCGACGACGTCGAACTCGCCGCGCGAGATCCCGTACGGGGCGTAGGCCTGCTCCACCGCGTCCCCCATGGCCCGGGCGATCCGGTAGATGCGGCCGAAGACGGCCATGGGTGCGACGTCCAGGTCCGGTCGCACCGCGTGCCACTGGTCGATGATCGCGTCGACGGCGTCGGCGGGGACAGCCCGGCTGTCGACGGCGTCCTTGTTGGCCTCGGTCATGCACCGCAGTATCCGGCCTCCCTCCGATCGTTCGCAAGAAAGTAGCTTGCTGGAAAGTAGCTTAGGAGTAAGCTACTTTCTTGTAAGCAGCCAACTGGGGGAGTCACTGCCGTGAAGCGTTTCGCCACCGTCGCCCTGACCGCTCTCGCCCCGATCTCCTGGGGCTCGACCTACGCCGTCGCCACCGAACTGCTCCCGCCCGACCGGCCCCTGTTCACCGGAGTGATGCGGGCCCTGCCCGCCGGGCTGCTGCTCACCGCCCTGGCCCGCAGGATCCCGAGCGGCGCGTGGTGGTGGAAGTCCGCCGTCCTCGGCACGCTCAACATCGGCGCCTTCTTCCCGCTGCTGTTCCTCTCCGCGTACCGGCTGCCCGGCGGGGTGGCGGCCGTCCTCGGCTCCGCCGGGCCGCTGTTCGTCGTCGGACTCGCCGCCCTGGTCCTCGGGGAGCGGGCGCGGCTGCGCACCGTACTCGCCGCCGTCGCGGGGGCGTTCGGCGTGAGCATGGTCGTCCTGACCGCCGCGGCCCGGCTGGACCTCGTCGGCATCGTCGCCGGTGTGGTCTCCTCCGCCTCCATGGCCGCGGGCACGGTCATGACCAAGCGCTGGGGGCGCCCGGAGGGGGTCGGCCCACTGGCCCTGACCGGCTGGCAGCTCACCGCGGGCGGGCTGGTCATCATCCCCGTCGCGGCGCTGGTCGAGGGGGCGCCGCCCGCGCTCGACGGCAGGGCCCTGCTCGGCTACGGCTACATGATGCTGATCAACACCGGTATCGCGTACTGGCTCTGGTTCCGCGGGATCGGCCGGCTCACCGCCACTTCGGTCACCCTGCTCGGCCCCCTCTCGCCGCTCACCGCGGCCGTCATCGGCTGGGCGGCCCTCGGCCAGACCCTGTCGCCCGTGCAGCTGCTGGGCATGGCGCTCGCCTTCGGGGCCACGGTCGCGGGCCAGCTGTTCGCCGCCGGGACGAAGACCGAACCGTTCAGTTCTTCTGAAAAGAATGATCGAAACATTTCGATGGACCTGACGGATGGGCCGGTGCGACGGTAGAGCCGCATCAGGCGAGAGCAGATCAGACCAGCACCCCAGGGGGAGATACGCCGTGGCCGTCATGGACAGGGTCCGTACCGTTGCGCAGCACACGCCGGACACCCGGACGAAGAAGGGGTCCGCCGGACTCGGCCTCCTCCTCGCCCTGGTCGCGACGGTCGTCTGGTCCGGCAGCTTCGTCGCCACCCGGGGGATGGCCGACACCGTCCCGCCCGTCCAGGCCGTGTTCTGGCGCTGGATCATCGCCGCCCTCGCCGTCGCCCCCTTCGCGGCCCGCCAGGCCTGGCGGCAGCGGCAGCTGATCCGCCGCCACCTAGGGTTCATCGCCCTCGCCTCGCTGTTCGGCGTCGCCCTCTACAACACGCTCGTGCACCAGGCCGGACTGACCACCTCAGCCTCCAACATGGGCATGATCATGGCCGCCTCGCCGGTCGTCATGGCTCTGTACGCCCGCCTCGGCGGCGAACGGCTCGGCGTCCGGCGGACCTTCGGGCTGCTGCTCGCCGCTTTCGGGGTGCTGCTGCTCGTCGGGGACGGCTCGCTCGGCTTCGACTTCGGCGCCGGCGACCTGTGGATGCTCGCCGCCGCCCTGTCCTTCGCCACGTACAGCGCGCTGCTCAAGCGCAAGCCCGCAGCGCTCGGCGGACCGGCCTTCCTGATCACCACCTTCGTGCTCGGCGCGCTGATGCTGGCCCCCGCGTACGCCGTGTCCGTCACCGTCCAGGGCGGCTTCGAGGTCACCGCGGGCACCGGCGGCATGCTCCTGTACGTCGGCGTCATGTCCTCCGCGGTCGCCTTCTTCGCCTGGAACAAGGCGATCTCGCTCATCGGCGCCGCCCGGGCCGGGGTCGTCTACTACCTCCAGCCGGTGTGCGTCGCGGGCCTCGGCTTCCTGCTCCTGGGCGAGCGGACGAGTCCGGCGGAGCTGCTCTGCATGGCGCTGATCCTCGGCGGCGTGGGCCTGGGGAGTGCCCGCCGGTAGGTTCGCTCCCATGACCGAGTGGGACATCAAGAAGCTGCGGATCCTGCGGACCCTGGCCGACCGGGGGACCGTGACCGCGACGGCCGAGGCGCTGCACATGACGCCCTCGGCCGTTTCGCAGCAGCTGACCAATCTCGCCCGGCAGCTGGGGGTGCCGCTGCTGGAGGCGCAGGGGCGCCGGGTCCGGCTCACGGACGCGGCGCACCTCGTACTGCGGCACGCGGAAGCGGTGTTCGCGCAGCTGGAGCGGGCGGACGCCGAACTGGGCGGGTACCTGGCCGGGGAGGCGGGCGAGGTCCGCATCGGGGCGTTCTCCACGGCCGTGCCGGTGCTGGTGGTCCCGGCGGTGGCGGCGCTGCGGCGCAGCCACCCCGGGGTGGAGGTGCGCGTACGGGAGACCGAGGCGGCGCAGGCGTACGAACTGCTGGCGGCCGGGGCCGTGGACCTGGCCCTCTCGCTGGCGGCGCACGCCCCGACGGCCCGGGACCCGCGGTTCACCCGCATCACGCTGATGGAGGACCCCCTCGACGTGGCCCTCCCGCCGGACCACCCCCTGGCCGCGGCCCCGGCGCTGCGGCTGGCGGACCTGTCCGGCGATCCGTGGATCTACGGGGGCAGCGGCCCCTGGCAGGAGATCGCCCGCAACGCCTGCGAGGCGGCCGGCTTCGTCCCGGAGCAGGCACACTCGGCGTCCGGCTGGACCGCGATCCTGGCCATGGTCGAGGCCGGGATGGGCGTGGCCCTGGTCCCCCGCATGGTGTCGAGCCGAGCCTCGGGGGTGGCGGTGCGGGTCCTGGCCCACGACCGGCCCACCCGCCACGTCCTGGCGGCCACCCGCAGCGGCGGCGAAGCCGCCCCCGCGGTGTCCCGGGTCCTGGCCGCCCTGCGCACGGTGGCCGCGCGGCGCACCGCCTGAGCGCGCACCGCGCCCGCCGGCCGAGAAGCCGGTGCCCCGGCCCCGCGCGAGCGGGAGCCGGGGCACCGGACGGTCAGGCTGCGGGGCGGGTCAGGAAGCCGACGCCGCGTCCGCGGACTGGGCCTTCAGGGCGCGGTCCACGCCCGAGCGGGACTCCGAGACCAGGCGGCGCAGGGCCGCGTTCGGCTCCGCCGAGGCCAGCCAGGCGTCCGTCGCGGCCAGGGTCTCCCGGGAGACCTGGAGCGAGGGGTACAGGCCCACCGCGATCTGCTGGGCGATCTCGTGGCTGCGGTTGTCCCAGATCCCCTTGACCACCGCGAAGAACTTCTCGGTGTACGGGGCCAGCAGCTCGCGCTGGTCGGTCTGGACGAAGCCGCCGATCACCGCTTCCTGCACCGCGTTGGGCAGGTCCGCGGACTCCACCAGCGAGGCCCACGCCTCGGCCTTGGCCTCGGCCGTAGGGCGCGCGGCCCGCGCCGTGGCCGCGTGGCGCTCGCCCGCCGCCGTACGGTCGCGCTCCAGTTCCGCGTCGATGGCCGCGTCGCCCAGGACACCCGTAGCGACGAGGCGCTCCAGGAACGCCCACCGCAGCTCGGTGTCCACGACCAGGCCCTCGATCTCCGCGGCACCGTCCAGCAGCGCGGACAGGTACGTCAGCTGCCCCTCGGTGCGGGCCGTCGCCGCGAACGCGCGGGCCCATGCAAGCTGGTGGTCGCTGCCCGGCTCGGCGCCGCGCAGGTGCTCCAGGGAGGCCTCGGTCCAGGTCGCCAGGCCCTGCTCCCGCCACGCCGGGTCGGCGTACAGGTCGACGGCCAGCTTCACCTGCCGGTGCAGCGACTGGACGACGCCGATGTCCGACTCCTTGCCGATGCCCGAAAGGACCAGGGCGAGGTAGTCGCGCGTCGCCAGCTCGCCGTCGCGGGTCATGTCCCACGCCGAGGCCCAGCACAGCGCCCGCGGCAGCGACTCGGTGAAGTCGCCCAGGTGCGCGGTGACGTTCTCCAGCGAGACCTCGTCCAGGCGGACCTTGGCGTACGACAGGTCGTCGTCGTTCAGCAGCACGACGGCGGGACGGGTCCGGCCGAGCAGCTCCGGAACCTCGGTCAGCTCACCGTCGATGTCCAGCTCGATCCGGTCCGTACGGACGAGCTTGCCGCCGTCCAGGTCGTACAGGCCGATCGCGATCCGGTGCGGCCGCAGCGTCGGCTCGCCCTTCGCGCCCGCGGGCAGCGCCGGAGCCTCCTGGCTGACCGTGAACGCGGTGATCGTGCCGTCCGCGGCCGTCTCGATGCGGGGGCGCAGGACGTTGATGCCGGCGGTCTCCAGCCACGCCTTCGACCAGGCGGTCAGGTCGCGGCCCGAGGTCTTCTCCAGGGCGCCCAGCAGGTCCGACAGGCGCGTGTTCCCGAACGCGTGCGCCTTGAAGTACGCCTGCACGCCCTTGAAGAAGGCGTCCGTGCCCACATAGGCGACGAGCTGCTTGAGCACCGAGGCGCCCTTGGCGTACGTGATGCCGTCGAAGTTGACCAGGACGTCGTCCAGGTCACGGATGTCGGCCATGATCGGGTGCGTGGACGGCAGCTGGTCCTGCCGGTACGCCCAGGTCTTCATCGAGTTGGCGAAGGTCGTCCACGCCTGCGGCCACTTCGTGCCCTCGGCGGAGGCCTGGCAGGCGACGGAGGTGTACGTCGCGAACGACTCGTTCAGCCACAGGTCGTTCCACCACTCCATGGTGACCAGGTCGCCGAACCACATGTGCGCGAGCTCGTGCAGGATCGTCTCGGCGCGGCCCTCGTACGCCGCGTCCGTCACCTTCGAGCGGAAGACGTACTGGTCGCGGATGGTGACCGCGCCCGCGTTCTCCATCGCGCCCGCGTTGAACTCGGGGACGAAGAGCTGGTCGTACTTGGCGAACGGGTAGTCGTACGCGAACTTCTCCTGGAACCAGTCGAAGCCCTGGCGCGTCACGTCGAAGATCGCTTCGGCGTCCAGGAACTCGGCCAGCGACGGGCGGCAGTAGATGCCGAGAGGCACCGACTGGCCGTTCGCGCCCTCGTACGAGCTGTGCACCGAGTGGTACGGGCCGGCGATCAGGGCCGTGATGTACGTGGAGATGCGCGGCGTCGGCTCGAAGCGCCAGACGTTGTCCTTGACGTCCGCGGCCTCCGGCGTCGGGGAGTTCGAGATGACCGTCCAGCCCTCGGGGGCCGTCACGGTGAACTGGAACGTCGCCTTCAGGTCGGGCTGCTCGAAGCTGGCGAACACGCGGCGCGCATCCGGAACCTCGAACTGGGTGTACAGGTAGGCCTGCTCGTCGACCGGGTCGACGAAGCGGTGCAGGCCCTCGCCCGTGTTGGTGTAGGCGCATTCCGCGACGACGCGGAGCTCGTTGGCGCCGGCCGCGAGGTGGTTCAGCGCGATGCGGGAGTCCCGGAAGACCTCGGCCACGTCCAGCGACTTGCCGTTCAGGACGACCTCGTGCACGGCCGGCGCGACCAGGTCGATGAAGGTCTCGGCGCCGGCCTCGGCCGACTGGAACCGCACGGTGGTCACGGACGGGTACGTGCCGCCCTCCTGCGCACCGCTGAGATCGAGTTCGACCTCGTACGAGTCGACGGTGAGCAGCTTCGCCCGCTGCTGAGCCTCTTCACGGGTGAGATTCGTGCCAGGCACGCGGTCATCTCCTTTGATGGTGACGTTGCCCCGCCATCCTTCCATGTGGGCCGACCGGGCGCCCTTGAGTAATCCACAGGCGAAACGCGACGTCCGATTTCCGCCAGCTTCACCGCATCCGGACGCGCACTCTGGACGCCATGACCCCACATTCCGCGCCCCGACCGGCGCTCCACGCCGCACGTCCCGTCGCCCCCGCGACCCTCGCCGGGCTGCGCGCCCGTGACGACGCCGGCCGGCCCTTCCGGCCGTACGAGGACCCCGAGGGCGGCGCCCCGCTCCGCTGCTGCCTGCGCCGCAGCCGCCCCGGGGAGCGGATCGCCCTCGTCTCGTACGCGCCGCTGCGCCGCTGGGCGGCCGAGCAGGGCGTCGACCCGGGTGCGTACGACGAGCAGGGCCCGGTGTTCATCCACGCCGCCGACTGCGGCGGCCCGGCCGGGGGCTCCGGCCACCCCTTCGCCCAGCCCGGAGCACTGCGCACGGCCCGCCGCTACGACGCCGGGGGGCACATCCTGGGCGGCCGAGCCCTGTCCCTCGGCGAGGACCCGGACGCGGTGCTGGAGCAGGCCCTGGCGGAGGCCTTCTCCGACCCGGAGGTCGCCCTCGTGCACGTCCGCGCGACCGAGTTCGGCTGCTTCCTCTTCGAGGTCCGCCGGCCCTGACGACCGGTGGGAACACGGGAAGGGGCGGCACCTTCCGGTGCCGCCCCTTCCCGCGCGTGATCGGGCTCAGCCGCGGAGCTCCTGCGCGACCAGCTCGGCGATCTGGACCGCGTTCAGGGCAGCGCCCTTGCGGAGGTTGTCGCTTGAGAGGAACAGCGCGAGGCCGTTCTCGGCCGTCTCGTCGACGCGGATGCGGCCCACGTACGAGGCGTCCTTGCCCGCGGCCTGCAGCGGGGTCGGGATCTCCGAGAGCTCGACGCCCGGGGCGTCCTTCAGCAGCTCGTACGCGCGCTCCACGCTGATCGGGTGCGCGAAGCGGGCGTTGACCTGGAGGGAGTGGCCGGAGAAGACCGGCACGCGCACGCAGGTGCCGGAGACCTTGAGCTCCGGGATCTCCAGGATCTTGCGCGACTCGTTGCGGAGCTTCTGCTCCTCGTCGGTCTCGAAGGAGCCGTCGTCGACGATCGAGCCCGCGAGCGGGAGCACGTTGAAGGCGATCGGGCGCTTGTAGACACCGGGCTCGGGGAAGGCGACGGCCTCGCCGTCGTGCACGAGCGCGGTCGCCTCGTCGGCGACGGCCTTGACCTGGCCGTCGAGCTCGGCGACGCCCGCCACGCCGGAGCCGGAGACGGCCTGGTAGGTGGTGGCGATGAGCGCGGTCAGGCCGGCCTCGTCGTGCAGCGGACGGAGCACCGGCATCGCGGCCATGGTGGTGCAGTTCGGGTTCGCGATGATGCCCTTGGGGCGGTTCTTGACCGCGTGCGGGTTGACCTCGGAGACGACGAGCGGCACGTCGGGGTCGCGGCGCCAGGCGGAGGAGTTGTCGATCACGACCGCGCCCTGGGAGGCGACCTTCTCGGCGAGGGCCTTGGAGGTGGCGCCGCCCGCGGAGAACAGGACGATGTCCAGGCCCGAGTAGTCGGCCGTGGAGGCGTCCTCGATGGTGATCTCCTTGCCCTCCCATTCGAGGGTCGAGCCCGCGGAACGGGCCGAGGCGAACAGCCGCAGCTCGTCCACCGGGAACTTGCGCTCGGCGAGGATGCCGCGCATGACTGCGCCGACCTGACCGGTGGCTCCGACGATTCCGACCCTCACGGTGACTCCTTCTGCTCCGTACGACGCGTGCGCGCGTGAAGCCATCATGCGTTCGACCCCACGAGGCTTGTCCAATCCATTGTCCGAGGAACGGACGGTGTCCCCGGTGTGAACCCCCGTGACACGTTCGTGGCGGCCGTGTTGCATCCCCGCCGAACGCCCGTTTTGCCAGGTCGCGGCTGGTTACGGTCCGGTCTGTCGCGTCCGGTCGCCGGACGGGCACTTACGGATATCGAACTCGGGGAGAACCATCGTGCGCGCCTTCCGCCACCGTCGCAGCCACCGCCGCCGGTCCATACCGGCGCTCGCCGCCCTCGCGGCCGCCGCCGTCGCCGCACCCGTCCTGCTGTCCGCCACCCCGGCGGCCGCCCATCCGCGCGAGGGCCGGCTGGCCAAGGAGCTGGTGTCGGAGGTCACCGCCCGAGGCGCCTACCGCCACCTGGCGAAGTTCCAGCAGATCGCGGAGGCCAACGGGGGCAACCGGGCCGCGGGCACGCCCGGCCACGCCGCCTCGGCCGCGTACGTCCACGACACCCTCAAGAAGGCCGGCTACCAGGTCGCTTACCAGGACTTCGACATCTACGAGGCGCACACGAAGACGGAGAGGACCACCGTCCTCGGCGCGCAGCCGCGGGAGCTGGCCACCGCCGCGTTCACCTTCACCAAGTCCACCCCGGCCGGCGGCCTGACCGCCCCGATCGCCCTCGCCCGGGTCGACGAGACCCCGGGCTGCGACGCGGCCGACTACCCGGCCGGGGCCTTCACCGGGAAGATCGCCCTGGTCAAGCGGGGTGCCTGCACCTTCGTGGAGAAGCAGAAGGCCGCCGCGGCGGCCGGCGCCCTCGGTGTGATCGTCTACAACCACAGCGGCACCACCCCGGTCCGGGGCGGGTTCTCCTCACCAGCCGAGGGGATCATCCCGAGCGCCGGGCTCGGCCTCGCCGACGGTGAGGCGCTGGCCGCGGCAGCCGCCGCGGGCGAGGTGACCGTACGCCTGGACCTGGACCAGGAGCACGTGAAGAAGACCACCCGCAACGTGGTCGCCGAGACCAGGGGCGGCCGCTCCGACCGCGTGGTCACCGTCGGCGCCCACCTGGACTCGGTCCCCGAGGGCCCGGGCATCAACGACAACGGCTCCGGCTCCGCCGGCCTGCTGGAGGTCGCCCTCAAGCTCGCGGACGAGGGCGCCGACAAGAAGGGCAAGGGCCCCGCGAACAAGGTCCGCTTCGCCTGGTGGTCGGCCGAGGAGCTCGGCCTGCTGGGCTCCGAGCACTACGTGGCGCAGCTGTCCGACCGGCAGAAGAAGGACATCGCGCTCTACCTGAACTTCGACATGATCGCCTCGCCCAACCCGGTCCAGTTCGTCTACGACGGCGATGACTCGGACAAGGTGGGCGAGGGCGCCGGCCCGGCCGGCTCGGCGCAGATCGAGGCGCTCATCAACGGCTTCCTCGACAAGAAGGGCAAGCCGCACGAGGGCAGTGACTTCGACGGCCGCTCGGACTACGGCCCGTTCATCGCGAACGGCATCCCGGCCGGCGGTACGTTCACCGGCGCCGAGGGCATCAAGACCGCCGAGCAGGCCAAGCGGTACGGCGGCACGGCCGGCGCCCCGTACGACCCGAACTACCACGGGGCGGGCGACACCCTGAAGAACCTGGACCTGAAGGCCTTCGACACCAACCTGGACGTCATCGCCCACGCGGTGGGCACGTACGCCCAGGACCTGAGCTCGCTGGGCAAGTAGCCGGCGGCGCTCCCGAGGGGGGAACGGCGAAGGGGCGGGCGCCCGATCCGGGCGCCCGCCCCTCCGTCATGCGATCAGCCGGTCATCCGTTACGGGGTGACCTTCTCGATCTGGACGCTGCCGGTGCCGGCGGCGGTGCCGCGGGCGTTGAGCAGCTTGACCTCGCCGAAGAACTGACGGCCCTCGGGGGCCGGAGCGGCGGCGACGACGTTCGCCGTGACGGACGCCGAGGCGCCGTTGGCGAGGTTCACCGCGGCGCCCGCGTCGACCTGGACGGAGCCCAGGGTGGACGAGAAGTACACGTCGCGGTAGTTGAACGTGGTGGAGCCGGACGGAACGGCGTAACCGTCCACCTGGATGGTGTAGGTGCCGGCGGCCGGGTTGAGCAGGGTCACGGCCTCCTCGGAGTCGCCGTCGGCGGAGGAGCCGACCTTCACGCCGTCCTTGAGGACGGTGAGGTCGAGGTCGGCACCGGTGTCGGAGACACCGCCGATGGCCACGTCCAGGCGGGAGACGCCCTCACCGATGGTGACGGTGCTGGTCTGGGTCTCGCCGTTCGCGATGGTCGGCTTGGCGACCTTCGCGGAACCGAGCGGGCCGCCCTGGAGCTTGCCGCCGGAGATGGCCGCGGCCTCGTTCTTGATGGTCCACTGGACCGGGGCCGGCGTGCCCTGCTTGACCTCGGGCAGGACCTTGACCGCGGGGTCGAAGGCCGCGCCGAGGACGGAGACGTCCAGCTTGAACGGGTTGTCGAGCAGCGGCGACGTACGGCGCGACTCGACCTCGATCTCCCAGACGCCCGGCGTCGGGTTCTCGTACGAGCGCAGGTCGGGGCGGCACTTGTTGGCCGGGTTGTCGTAGTTCGGGTAGCACTGCGTCGTCGCGCTGTCCTCGACGCCCACACCGTACGGGTGGATCGAGATGAAGCGCGTCTGGCTGCCCGCCTTGAGACCGCCGAGGGCGACCTCGAGGGACTTCGCGCCCTGCGGAACGGTCACGAAGTACGACTTGTGGCTGTTGCGCTGGACCGAGGAGGTGTCCGACATCGTGAACGACGGCTTCGCCAGCGGCGTGGAGGCGACGACCGTGGTCAGGATCTGCTTGTCGATGCCCTCGGTGGTCTCGTCGTCCAGCTGCAGGATGCCGCTGTGGACGCCGGCCGACTTCGGGTTGGCCTCGACCTTGATGGTGACCGGCTTGTTCAGCGGCAGCGTGACGTAGTCGTAGCCGCCGACGACCTTGAACGTGCCGTCGTTGTTGCGCCAGGTCAGGTCGTGCCGGGTGCCGTACTTGACGCCCGTGGTGCGGGTGACGACGACGTCGTAGACCTTCTTCTGGCCGACCTTGAGACCGCCCTCGCGGTCGTAGACGCCGGTGCCGAAGCCCGGGGTCTTCAGGAACTGGTCGATCGCGGTGTCGACCGGGGCCTTGACGGTGAACTCGTTGGCCTTGGCGCCGCGCTGGAGGGACTCCCACGCGTCGACGATGTTGATCAGGCCCGCGCCCTGGGCGTGCGCCGGGACGTCGGCGATCTTCTTCGCGGTGCTGGTGAGCGCCACGCGCAGGCTCGCCGGGGTGACCGTCACGTGCTGCTGCTTGGCGGCCGAGAGCAGCAGGGCGCTGGCGCCCGTCGCCTGCGGCGAGGACATCGAGGTGCCCTGCAGCATCGAGTAGCCGGCCGGGAGGTTGTAGCCGGCCTCCTTCACCGGGGAGCCGGGCAGCCAGGTCTGCGTGGTGTTGATGGCCGCGCCGGGGGCGGTGATGGTCGGCGTGAAGCCGCCGTCCTCACGCGGACCGCGCGAGGAGAACGGGAACATGTCGTACTTCTTGGTCACGCCGGAGCCGTAGTTCGCGGCCCAGGTCTCCTTGGAGACCGCGGCACCCACGGAGATGACCTTGTCCGCGAGACCGGGGTCGCCGATGGTGTTGACACCGGGGCCCTCGTTGCCCGCCGAGATGACGAGCTGGACACCGTAGGTGTCGATGAGGTTCTTGTAGAGCTCGGCGCGGGCGTTGTTGCCGTCGTTCAGCGCCGGCAGGCCGCCGATGGACATGTTGACGATGTCCACACCGCGGTTGACGACGAGGTCGATCATGCCCTCGGTCAGCGCGACGTTGGTGCAGCCGCCGGACCAGGAGCAGGCGCGCGAGGAGACGATCTTCGCGCCGGGCGCCTCGCCGTTCATCTTGCCGCCGAAGAGGCTGTTGGCGGCGGTGATGCCGGCGACGTGCGTGCCGTGCTCGGACTCGATGATGCCGATGTTGACGAAGTCGGCCTTCTTGCCGACCCAGTCCCCGCCGAGCGGGTCCATCGGGACGTCCTTGCGGATCTGGATCACGAACGGGATCCGCTCGGCGACATCGGTCGCCGGGTTGTCCGTGCCGAAGTAGCCGATCTGGTAGCCGTCCTTGTACGGCTTCATCGGCTCGTTGTTCGTGAAGTCGCCGTCCTGGTCGGTGTCGACGCGGACGGTGCCGGCGGCGGCGTCGTAGAGCATGCCGAACCGGTCGGTGGTGTCCCCGTCCCGGTTGACGTCGCCCTTCGCGTCACCGGTGGCGGTGATCGACTCGCTGAACCGGCTCCACTGGTACGAGCCCTCCGGCGCCTTCCAGCTCTGGCCGCCGGCGCTGAAGGTGCCGCCCGCGGCCGTGACCGGGGTGATCTGCGCGCGCCAGGTGGCGTCGTTGTCCGTGATCGGGTCGGTCGCGGTGACCCAGTCGACGATCTTGCGCTCGCCGGTGGTGGTCTTCTGGAGCGCCGGGTGGCCGAGGTCGACGCCCGAGTCCAGGATGCCGATGGTCACGCCGCGGCCGTCGGCCTGCGGGTTCTTGGCGACGAAGTCCACCGCGCCCGTCTCGAAGGACGGGTTGTACGGGTTCTTCGCGGGGGTGTTCTTGTCCGGCCCCGGGTAGGTCTCGGAGGCGGTCTTCCCCACCGACCCCGAGTCCTTGCCCGCGTCGGGACGCGGGTCCGAGAGCTGGATTTCGTGCTTGAGGTCCAGGGCGTGCACCGAGGACAGCTTCGCGGCCGCCTTCAGCGCGGCCTCGGCCTTGGCGGTCGGCAGCGTGGCCCGCACGTAGCCGAGCTTGTCGTTCGTCTGGCCGATCGAGGCGCCCTGGACCGCGCCGAGCTGGTCGGCGACCTGCTTGGTCTGGCCGGGGGCGGTGGCCACCATGACGGTGACGGTCGCGTCACCCTTGGCCTTGGCCTGCTGGAGCAGTTCCGCGTCCGCCGAGCCGATCTTCTCGTCGGCGGACTTGACGGCCGGGGTCGTGCCCGGGGTGCCGGCGGGGCCGGTCGCCGCGAACACGGGCATCGCGCCGGCGGTCGCCAGCGCGGCGACCAGGCCGGCCGCGGCCGCGACGCGCGCGACGCGTCTGGCCCCGGATATGGAGCTGGGGGATTCGAGGGTCATCAGCATCCCTGGATAAGTGAAAGATACGGTCCGGATTTCGGTGCCGGATGACCGGTCAGCTTTGCGCAACCGACCGCTCTTTGGGGAGGCTTGTCATTGACCGAGACCTGACATGGCGGACTCTCGCCAGGTGGGATCATGCGCCATCGAGGCCGTACCGGGGCGTCCTCGTACGAATCACAGGGGTTGAAAAGTTGCTTTGTCGACTTCCCGACCTCATTGCGAGGATGGTCCGAAGATCGGTCTCAGATCGGGTGTGACAACTTCCGGGCCGTCAGCGCACGCGCGTGCGCGCGTAGTGTCGCGAGGCCTTCGCCCGGTTTCCGCACACGGACATGGAGCACCATCGCCGCGTGCCGTTGCGCGAGGTGTCGTGGAAGTGCAGCACGCACGACTCGGAGGCGCACTTGCGGATCCGCTCGGGCGCCGCGCCCAGCAGCTCCAGGTAGTCACGGGCGGCCGTCCAGGCCGGACCCCAGGCCGGGTCCTCGAACTCGGCGCGCTCGCCCGGCCCTTCAGGGGTCAGGGTGGCCCGGATCCGGCCGTGCTCCAGGACGGCGTCGACCAGGGCGCGTGCGCTCTCGTCGGCCGGGTCCGCGACCGCGCGGGCGAGTGACTCCCGGGCGGTCAGCAGGTGGACGAGGGTGGCGGCGTCGGCGCGGAAGCGGTCGGCCAGCCCGGTGCTGCGCAGCCAGATCGCGAGCCCCTCGACCCGGGTCAGCCCGAAGGCGCCGGCGAAGAGGTCGGTGACCTCGCCGTCCTGCGTCCAGCGCGTGTTCAGCAGGTCCAGTGAGACCGGCTCTCCCGTCAGGGGGCGGGGGTCCGCCGCCGCTGTCGCCATCGCGCCGCTCCTCCGCAGGTACCAGCTAACCCCTCAAGGGTACGTGACCGGTTGACGCCGTCGGCTCTAACCTTTAAATTTAATTTAGAAGGTTAGAGGAGGCTGTGTCATGGACCGGTACCACCAGGGCTCGCTGGCCGTGCAGGAACGCGTGGGGGTGCGCGAGCTCGCCGAGCACGTCGGCCGTTCGATCGGCGTGGGCATCAAGGACGCCGCCGCGGCCTTCCTGGGGCTGCAGCCGCACCTGGTCGTCGGCGCCGCCGACGGGGCGGGACGCGTGTGGGCCTCGCTGCTCACCGGCGCGCCCGGTTTCGTCCGGGCCACGGGGCCGTACCGGATGGCGGTCGCCGGCGGCGTGCCGGCCGGGGACCCCCTCGCCGAGGTGCTGGCCACGGCCGGTACCGGGGTCGGGACCATCTCCCTCGACCCGCGCACCCGGCGCCGGATGCGCCTGGGCGGGACCCTGGAGGTGACCGCGCGCGGGTTCGCGGTCGAGACGGAACGGGTCTTCGCCAACTGCCCCAAGTACATCCAGAAGCGGCAGCCGCTGGAGCTGGTCGCCGAAGGGGCCGGTGTCGTGCGGCGCGGGCTCGCGCTCACCCCCGGCCAGGAACGGGCCGTCCGGGCCGCCGACACCTTCTTCGTCGCCACCACCGCCGGGAACGGGGTCGACGCCAGCCACCGGGGCGGGATGCCGGGATTCGTCGAGGTGCTCTCGCCCGTCGAGCTGTCCTGGCCGGACTATGCGGGCAACGCCATGTTCCTGACCCTGGGGAACCTGGCCTCCGATCCGCGGGCCGGGCTGCTGTTCCCGGACTGGGAGAGCGGGGCGGTGCTCCAGCTCAGCGGCAGCGCCCGGACCGAGTACGGGCCCGACGGCGGTCGGAGCATCCGCTTCCGGGTCGACTCGGTGGTGGAGGCCCTGCATCCCGGGCGGCTGCGCTGGAGCGCCCCGGAGTACTCGCCGGCCAATCCGGCGCTGCCGCCTCACCGGGGGAGTACGACCAGGTAGGCGGCGGGCTCGCGGTCGGCGGACGCCGTCAGGGCGGTGCGGACCACCGCGGCCTGCTGCTCGGGCCAGTCGCGCAGCTTGCGCGGGGTGATGTGCAGGACGGTCACGCCGAGCCGCTCCAGCGTCTCGCGCTTGTGGACGGCTTCCGAGAACTGCTCGTCCTCGCCCTGCCGGGGCGCGCGGGTGTCGATCTCGACGGCGACCGCCTGGTCGGGCCAGTACGCGTCGACCCCGCCCAGGTGCGGGCCGCCGGGCAGGCGCAGGTCCACGTTCCAGACCGGCTCGGGGAGTTCGTAGCCCCGCACGAGCTGGTACAGCCGGTCCTCGGCGATGGCCCGGCCCTCCGCGAGCAGGGACTCGACGGCGTCCACGACGCGCGGGCGGTTCAGCAGCCGTGCCACCGTCAGCTCCCGTACCACGGCGGAGGGTTCGCAGTGGCCGCCGCGGACCGCCTCGCTGAGCAGGCGGCGTACGGTGCCGGCGTCGGAGAGCTGGGCGACCGCGTCGGCCAGCGCCCGGGCCACGGGGGCGACGGGCACCCCGGTCACCTGCTGCGGGCGCGGCGGGGTGTGCGTCCGTACGATCCGCACGGCGTCGACGGAGCGGAGCCGGCGGGTGTGGGGCACCAGTACGTCGATCTGCGTGAGCGCGGGCAGCGCGGGTGCGGAGCCGAACCGGTACAACGCGAGGGCCGCGAGCCCGGTGATCATGGCCTCGCCGCCGCGGCGCCCCGCGTACAGCAGTGCGGCATGCAGGCGCTCCTCGCCGGTCGCGGTGCCCGGGTGGAGGAGGAACACCCCGGGCAGGATCTCCTGCCAGGGCCGCTCGGCGGCTTCGGAGGCGCTGATGCCGTGCTCGCGGAGCTGGGCGAGGCTCATGACGCGGGGGCGGCTGCCGGTGAGGTGGGCGAGCGGGAGGGGCGCGTTGTGGTTCATGCGGCGGAGATTCCCGCTTGGGCGGGCCCCGCTAACCCCTGTTACACGCTCGTCGACAAATCGGGACAAGCCCGCACTAAAGTACGGCCGTTCGAAAGCCGATACCGCCGTTCCCATCCGTCGGCGGGCCGGCCGCCCAGGGCGGCCGG
>NZ_JBHYXN010000040.1:0-41348 GCF_042752335.1 Streptomyces sp. NPDC059355
CCACCGAGCAGGCCATCTCGGTGTCGTCGGTCCACTGCCAGGTCTCGCCGCCGACGGGCAGCTCGCGGCGCTTGAGGAGGGGGTAGTTCACGGGGACGAAGTACTGGGAGCCCAGGGCGTCACCCAGGGCCAGCCCGCGGAGGCTGGCCATGGCGCGTGCATAGCGCCTTTCGGAAACGGAGTCAGCGGTCATCCCGCGTCAGTTTAGCCGTCCAGGTCATAAGGCTCCGGTGTGGTCCACCTCTCAAATGGGCGGTCCATGCGGTAGCGGCCGTCCGGACCCAGCAGGAGCACCCTGAATTCACCGTTCCCGGGGTTGGACAGGGCCTCGAACTCGGACACCGACCAGTGGAACCAGCGCATGCAGAAGAGGCGCATCGTCAGCCCGTGCGTCACCAGCAGCACGTTCGGCGGGTGGTCCGGGGCCTCGAAGCTGCGGTAGAGGCTCTCCAGGAACGACCCGACCCGGTCGTAGACGTCCGCGCCGGACTCCCCCTGCGCGAAGCGGTAGAAGAAGTGCCCGTACGCGTCGCGGTACGCCTTCTGCAGCCGTACGTCGTCGCGGTCCTGCCAGTTCCCCCAGTCCTGCTCGCGCAGCCTCGGCTCCTCGCGCATCCGGACCCGCGCCGGGTCCAGCCGCAGTTCCCGGAAGGTCTGGAGGGTCCTGCGGTAGGGGGAGACGTACGCGCTGATGGCCTCGTCCCCGAACAGCTCGCGCAGCCGTTCGCCCGCTTCCGCGGCCTGCCCGCGACCCTGGTGGGTCAGCCGGAGGGCGTGGTCGGGTTCCCGTTCGTACACCGTGTCATCGGCATTGCCCTCCGATTCCCCGTGCCGGACAAGGACGATGCGCCGTGGTCGTGCCATCCCCCGACCCTATGCGGCGGCCGGCGGGCCGAGCACCCGGGCTCGCCGGTCGGCCCGCCGATCGTCGTACGGTCATACCGTCCAGGAGGGTTCGAGGTCGACGACGTCCCCGGTGAGGGCTTCCACGTCGGCCTCGGTCTGGGCGCGCAGCGAGAGCCGCTCGACCCGCTCCTGCCGGTACTTGCCGTGTTCGGCGGCGGCATGCCACATCGAGAGCACCAGGAACTCCCGGCCCGGGGCCTCCCCGAACAGGCCCCGGATCATTCCGGGTGAGCCGGCCATCGCCGGGTTCCACACCTTCTCCTGCATGAGGGCGAAGTGGTCCACGCGGCCCTCCCGCACCCGGGTGTGGGCGACCCGCACGACGTCCGCGTCGGTGAAGCGCGGCTCGAAGCCGGTCTTCACGTCGAAGCGGTGGTCGAAGAGCGTGACCCGCGCGTTCGTGTAAGTCCCGGTCTGGGACGCGGCCAGCCGGTCGTGCGAACGGGCCATGAAGGAGTCGTAGAAGGAACGGCTCTCCCAAAACGCGAAGACATGCGCGACCCCCTGCCGCCCCCGGCTCCAACCGCCGCCCTGTCCCCGGAATCCCGGCTCGCCAGGCAGCCCCGCCCATTTACGCTGCCCGCGCTCGAACCCGCGTCGGTCCGTCACCGTGCAGCGAATCCACTTGACCAGCACCGCGCCATCGTACGGGCCCGGCGCGGCCCCGGTCAGTCCCCAGCGCGGTTGATCCGCACCAGTTCCTCCGCATCCCGCCCAGACAGCCGAAGCCCGAACTCCCGGTCGAGCAGCGCGAGCAGCTCGTCGGGCTCCACGAAGCGCCGCTCGACCCGCCCGTCGGCGTGCAGCCGGTTGAGCTCCCGGCCCACGAGCGCCCGGCGGACGGGGTGGTGGACGGAGTCGCCCGGGTGCTGGACGATCACCCGCCCGACGAAGACGGACCGGGGGTGGGTGGAGCTGTAGTGGTTGAGCAGGACGTAGTCGACGGGGTGGTAGCGCTGCGGGGAGAACGCGTACAGGTCCCGCCAGATGCCCTCGCGCAGGATGGACAGCGCGAGGATCCCCTCGTCCTCCTCGCGGACGGCGTACGTCCACTCCTCCTGCACCACTTCGGCTCCGGGCCGCGTGAGCGGGACGGGCTCGCGCGGCCCCTGGTGGCCGAACCCGGCGTCGCACAGCCAGGGTTCGCCCTCGACGGTGACGACGAGGACGGCGTGCGTCACCGCGAGCAGGGTGTCCCCCCGGGTGCGGTTGCGGGCGCCGCGCCCGGAGACCTCGAAGCCGATCCGCTCCAGGGCGGCGGCCAGCAGCGAGTTCTGCTCGTAGCAGTAGCCGCCCCGGCGGCCGTGCACGAGCTTGTCCTCCAGAGCCTTGACACCCAGCTCGACGGGGCGGCCGAGCAGCACGTCCAGGTTCTCGAAGGCGATGGCACCGGTGTGGGCCCGGTGCACTGCGTACAACGTCCCGAGGTCCGGCCGGAGTTCCCCGTCCTCCCCGACCGGTCCGTCGTATCCGATCCGTGCCAGATAGGCATCCAGATCCAGCAGCTCACCGCTCCACATGTCTCCCCGTCTCCCTCCGCCCCGGCCGCCCTCTCGGCTCCCGGCACATTCCGCGCGACGGCGCTTGCCCGCCCACACCATGATCTCCATGACCGTCCCGCACACCAACCCGCACCGAGGAGGATCCGGCCGGCGTCGCGGCGCCGGCCGCGCGGCACGACGTACGGAATACGCCGAAGCGGGGACCGGCACGATGTGCCGGTCCCCGCTTCGTCAGCCGCTCAAGAAGCGGCGTTCAGCCGTGTCAGCTGCAGCCGCTGGTCGAGCCGCAGCCCTCGCAGATGTAGCAGGAGCCGGCGCGCTGCATCTTCGTACCGCACGAGAAGCAGAGCGGGGCGTCGGCAGAGACGCCGAGCTGCATCTCGACCAGTTCGGCGTTGGAGTGCGCCGTCCTCGGGGCCTGGATCTCGACGACCGCGACCGGCTTCGGCACCGCCGGGACGGCGGCCAGCGGGGCCGACTGGGCCAGGGACTCCGTGTCGAGGTCCTCCTCGAGCGGCTCGTACGAGCCGGTGTCCAGGTGGCGCTGACGCTCCTCGGCGGTGTGGATGCCGAGCGCTGAGCGGGTCTCGAAGGGCAGGAAGTCCAGCGCCAGGCGACGGAAGATGTAGTCGACGATCGACTGCGCCATCCGCACGTCCGGGTCGTCCGTCATGCCGGCCGGCTCGAAGCGCATGTTCGTGAACTTCGAGACGTACGTCTCCAGCGGGACGCCGTACTGCAGACCGACCGAGACGGCGATCGAGAAGGCGTCCATCATGCCCGCGAGGGTCGAGCCCTGCTTGGACATCTTCAGGAAGACCTCGCCCAGGCCGTCGTCCGGGTAGGAGTTCGCGGTCATGTAGCCCTCGGCGCCACCCACGGTGAAGGAGGTGGTGATGCCCGGGCGGCCCTTGGGGAGGCGCTTGCGGACGGGGCGGTACTCGATGACCTTCTCGACCGCCGCGCGGATGGTGTCCTCCGCCTTGGCGGTGACCTCCACCTTCACCTCTTCCTTCTTCTTCGCGGAGAGGGGCTGGCCGACCTTGCAGTTGTCGCGGTAGATCGCGAGCGCCTTGACGCCCATCTTCCACGCCTCGAAGTAGATCTCCTCGATCTCCTCGACGGTCGCCGTCTCCGGCATGTTGACCGTCTTCGAGATCGCGCCGGAGATCCAGGGCTGGATCGCGGCCATCATGCGGACGTGGCCCATCGCGGAGATGGAACGCTCGCCCATCGCGCAGTCGAAGACCGAGTAGTGCTCGGTCTTCAGACCCGGGGCGTCGACGACCACGCCGTGCTCGGCGATGTGGGCGACGATCGCCTCGATCTGCTCCTCCTGGTAGCCCAGGCGGCGCAGGGCCTGCGGGACGGTGCCGTTGACGATCTGCATCGAGCCGCCGCCGACGAGCTTCTTGAACTTGACCAGGGCCAGGTCCGGCTCGACACCGGTGGTGTCGCAGGACATCGCGAGACCGATGGTGCCGGTCGGCGCGAGGACGGAGGCCTGGGAGTTGCGGAAGCCGTTCTTCTCGCCGAGGCGCAGGACGTCCTGCCAGGCCTCGGTGGCCGCGGCCCAGATCGAGTTGTCCAGGTCGTCGGTGCGCGGCGCGACGGCATTGGCGTCGGCGTGCTGCTTCATGACGCGCTTGTGCGCCTCGGCGTTGCGGGCGTAGCCGTCGTACGGGCCGACGATGGAGGCCAGCTCGGCGGAGCGCTTGTACGCGGTGCCGGTCATCAGCGAGGTGATCGACGCGGCGAGGGTGCGGCCGCCGTCCGAGTCGTACGCGTGGCCGGTCGCCATCAGCAGGGCGCCGAGGTTGGCGTAGCCGATGCCCAGCTGGCGGAAGGCGCGGGTGTTCTCGCCGATCTTCTGCGTCGGGAAGTCCGCGAAGCAGATGGAGATGTCCATCGCGGTGATGACGAGCTCGACGACCTTGGCGAAGCGCTCGGCGTCGAAGGACTGGTTGCCCTTGCCGTCGTCGTTCAGGAACTTCATCAGGTTCAGCGAGGCGAGGTTGCAGGACGTGTTGTCCAGGTGCATGTACTCGCTGCACGGGTTCGACGCGGTGATGCGGCCGGACTCGGGGCAGGTGTGCCAATTGTTGATCACACCGTCGTACTGGATGCCCGGGTCGGCGCAGGCCCACGCGGCCTCGGCCAGCTTGCGGAAGAGCGCCTTGGCGTCGACCTTCTCGATGACCTCGCCGGTCATGCGGGCGCGCAGGCCGAACTCGGTGCCGTTCTCGACGGCCGTCATGAACTCGTCGTTCACGCGGACGGAGTTGTTGGCGTTCTGGTACTGGACGGACGTGATGTCGTCGCCGCCCAGGTCCATGTCGAAGCCCGCGTCGCGCAGGGCGCGGATCTTCTCCTCTTCCTTCACCTTGGTGGCGATGAAGTCCTCGACGTCCGGGTGGTCCACGTCCAGGACGACCATCTTGGCCGCGCGGCGGGTGGCGCCGCCCGACTTGATCGTTCCGGCGGACGCGTCGGCGCCGCGCATGAAGGAGACCGGACCGGAGGCGTTGCCGCCGGAGGAGAGGAGCTCCTTGGAGGAGCGGATGCGGGAGAGGTTCAGGCCGGCGCCGGAGCCGCCCTTGAAGATCATGCCCTCTTCCTTGTACCAGTCGAGGATCGACTCCATGGAGTCGTCGACGGCGAGGATGAAGCAGGCGGAGACCTGCTGCGGCTGGGGCGTGCCGACGTTGAACCACACCGGGGAGTTGAAGCTGAAGATCTGGTGCAGGAGGGCGTAGGTCAGCTCGTGCTCGAAGATCTCCGCGTCGGCGGGGGACGCGAAGTAGTCGTAGTCCTCGCCGGCCTTCGTGTACGTCTTCACGATGCGGTCGATGAGCTGCTTGAGACCGGTCTCGCGCTGCGGGGTGCCGACCGCGCCGCGGAAGTACTTGCTGGTGACGATGTTGACCGCGTTGACCGACCAGAAGTCGGGGAACTCGACGCCACGCTGCTCGAAGTTCACCGACCCGTCACGCCAGTTGGTCATGACGACGTCACGGCGCTCCCAGCTCACCTCGTCGTACGGGTGCACGCCGGGGGTGGTGTGGATGCGCTCGATCCGAAGGCCGCTCTTGGCAGTCTTGGTCCCCTTGGCGCGGGAACCTCGTGCCGAGCCGCTCGCCGTCTCTGTCATGCCGCTTCCTCCCATATGCGGGCAAAAACGCCCTAAAGTGCCAGCGTTATTCCGCGGCACGGCCTGTCTTGTATCTACGTTTCCTCGCCTGGCTGTCCCGGGCTGCGGCCGCGCTGCGCTGCGGCCGCCCGGTCAGTCGGCGGCGGAGGCGGGCACGGGGACCGGAACGGTCCCCCTGGGCTCGCACTCTTGGGGGTGGGACCGCGGCACGCGGAGTTCCGCGATGGCGGTCTCGAAGTCTTCGAGCGTGTCGAACGCCTTGTAAACGGACGCGAACCGCAGGTACGCGACCAGGTCGAGCTCCTGCAACGGGCCGAGTATGGCCAGACCCACGTCGTGGGTGGTCAGCTCGGCGCTCCCGGTGGCGCGCACCGCCTCCTCGACCCGCTGGCCGAGCTTGGCGAGGGCGTCCTCGGTGACCGGCCGCCCCTGGCACGCCTTGCGTACGCCGGAGATGACCTTGGTACGACTGAAGGGTTCGGTCACCCCGCTGCGCTTGATCACCATCAGCGAGGCCGTCTCCACCGTCGTGAAACGACGGGAGCAGTCGGGGCACTGACGGCGCCGGCGGATCGACGTGCCGTCGTCCGTTGTGCGGCTGTCGACGACGCGGCTGTCAGGGTGCCTGCAGAAGGGGCAGTGCATGGTTCCCTCACCCTCCCTCTTGGCACGACCGGATCACCTCGCGGAGCCCCTGAACGACCGGGACGGGTCTCGGTCGGGGGCTCTCGAAGCAGCCACCAGCATATGCGATGCCGAGGGCCTCGGTGGACCGGGGACCACAACTTCTGGGCGGCAGCGCTCATCCAACCACTAGATCTTGGGTTGTGGTGGATTTACTTCGGTCCGCGTGTCGCCGCGCACGATGCCCGGACGGAGGCCTTCCCGGTGCCACACTGGGCACAGGACCGGAAGGTGGCGATCCGAGCGGGAAGGGTACCGTAAACAGCGGACGCCGGACCGAACCCGCGTTCGGCGGACCGATCGTCCATACACCCCTTGATGTGCCCAGGTTGGACGATCCGCAATTTTTCACTCGAACGTGTGTTTGGCGCAACCTTTCGAAAGCAACTACCGTTGTCCAGCTAGGGAGAACATTTCGAGAGGGGCCGCCGACGTGACCACCACCGCAGACAGTGCCACCATCACTGCCCAGAACCGCTCCCAGAGCCGACTCGAGCCGGTGCATCCCATGAACGACGCAAGTCTGAACCCGGAGCCTGAGCCCGCGCGCCCCGCGCGCTCGCTGCCAGGCCGACCTCCAGGCATCCGCGCCGACAGCTCCGGGCTCACGGACAGGCAGCGGAGGGTCATCGAGGTCATCCGCGACTCGGTGCAGCGGCGCGGCTACCCGCCGTCGATGCGGGAGATCGGCCAGGCGGTCGGCCTGTCCAGCACGTCGTCGGTGGCCCACCAGCTGATGGCCCTGGAGCGCAAGGGCTTCCTGCGCCGGGACCCGCACCGCCCCCGGGCGTACGAGGTCCGCGGCTCCGACCAGCCCAGCTCGCAGCCCACGGACACCACCGGCAAGCCCGCCGCCTCGTACGTGCCCCTGGTCGGCCGGATCGCGGCCGGCGGCCCGATCCTCGCCGAGGAGTCGGTGGAGGACGTGTTCCCGCTCCCCCGCCAGCTCGTCGGCGACGGCGAGCTCTTCGTCCTCAAGGTCGTCGGCGACTCGATGATCGAGGCCGCCATCTGCGACGGGGACTGGGTCACGGTCCGCCGCCAGCCGGTCGCGGAGAACGGCGACATCGTGGCCGCGATGCTCGACGGCGAGGCCACGGTCAAGCGCTTCAAGCGCGAGGACGGGCACGTCTGGCTGCTCCCGCACAACGCCGCCTACCAGCCGATCCCCGGTGACGAGGCGACCATCCTCGGCAAGGTCGTCGCGGTACTGCGCCGCGTCTGACCTCTCGCCGCTTCCTAGCCAGCCCCCGGGACCCACTGCGCCGGTCCCGGGGGTTGTTTCGTACCCCGGGCCGGCGGCGGAACCGCTCGGACTGCTTTCGTGCCACCTGCCGACGGGCTACTTGCCGTCGGCCGTGGCCTTCGCGTCGATCGCGGCCAGAGAGCGGCGAGCCTGGTTGCGGTCCGTGGTGTACCAGAAGTCCGGCAGCGTGGCCCGCAGGAAGCTCCCGTACCGGGCCGTGGCCAGCCGGGGGTCCAGGACCGCGACGACACCACGGTCGCCGGTGGCCCGTACGAGCCGACCCGCACCCTGGGCCATCAGCAGCGCGGCATGCGTGGCCGCCACGGCCATGAAGCCGTTGCCCCCGTGCTCCTCGACCGACTTCTGCCGGGCGCTCATCAGCGGATCGTCAGGGCGTGGGAACGGGATGCGGTCCATCACCACGAGCTGGCAGCTCGGGCCGGGCACGTCCACGCCCTGCCAGAGCGACAGGGTCCCGAACAGGCAGGTCTTCGGGTCGGCCGCGAACGCCTTGATCAGCTCGCCCAGCGTCTCCTCGCCCTGGAGCAGGATCGGGTTGTCAAGCCGGCCGCGCAGCTCCTCGGCGGCGGCCTTGGCACCCCGCATCGAGGAGAACAGACCGAGCGTGCGGCCGCCGGCGGCCTCGATCAGTTCGGCGAGCTCGTCCATCATGTCGCCCCGTGTGCCCTCCCGGCCGGGAGTGGCCAGGTGCTTCGCGACGTAGAGGATGCCCTGCTTGGGGTAGTCGAACGGCGAGCCCACGTCCAGGCCCTTCCAGACCGGGGCGTCCTCCGCCTCGACCCCTTCGGGAGACAGGCCCAGCGAGGCCGCGACCCCGTTGAAGTCGCCGCCCAGCTTGAGGGTCGCCGAGGTCAGGACCACGGAGCGGTCCTCGAACAGCTTCTCGCGCAGCAGCCCGGACACCGACAGCGGGGCGACCCGCAGGGTGGCCCCGAAGCGGTCGTGCCGCTCGTACCAGACGACGTCGTACTCGGAGCCGAGCAGGATCCGCTCGGCCACCCCGTGGACGCTCTCCACCGCGGCCAGGGCCTGCTTGCGGACGGCGTCCTCGTCGTGGACGGACTTGTCGCGGGTCGCACCCATGGCGGAGATGACATTGCGCGCGGCGTCCCGCAGGGCCGCCAGTGCGTACCCGAGGTCCTCGGGAACCTCCACCAGTCGGCCCGGAAGGGCCAGCTCCATGACCCGCTCGAACGATTCGGACGCGGTCTGGAGCGAGTCAGCCGTCTTCTCGTCGACCAGCTTGGCCGCGCGCTTCACGGCGCGGTTGACCTGGCCGGGGGTGAGCTCACCGGTGGCGACCCCGGTCACCCGGGAGACCAGTTCGTGCGCCTCGTCCACGATCAGCACCTCGTGCTGCGGCAGCACCGGGGCGCCCTCGATGGCGTCGATGGCGAGCAGTGCGTGGTTGGTGACGACCACGTCGGCCAGCTTGGCCCGCTCGCGGGCGGCCTCGGCGAAGCACTCGGCGCCGTACGCGCACTTCGTCGCGCCCAGGCACTCCCGGGAGGAGACGGAGATCTGCGCCCAGGCCTTGTCGGAGACACCGGGCGTCAGGTCGTCCCGGTCGCCGGTCTCCGTCTCGTCGGCCCAGTCGCGCAGGCGCAGCAGGTCCTGGCCCAGCTTGCTGGTGGGGGCGGCGGCCTCGAACTGGTCGAAGAGGCCCTCCTCCTCGTCCTGCGGCGCGCCTTCGTGCAGCCGGTGCAGGCACAGGTAGTTGGACCGGCCCTTGAGCATGGCGAACTGCGGGCGGCGGCGCAGCTGCGGATGCAGTGCGTCCACCGTCCGGGGCAGGTCGCGCTCGACGAGCTGTCGCTGGAGGGCGAGGGTGGCGGTGGCCACGACCACGCGCTCGCCGTGCGCGAGAGCCGGCACCAGGTAGCCGAGGGACTTGCCGGTGCCGGTGCCGGCCTGGATGAGCCGGTGCGTGTTGTCGTCGATCGCTTCGGCGACGGCTTCGGCCATGGCCACCTGGCCGGGCCGCTCCGAGCCGCCGACGGCGGAGACGGCGGCGTGCAGGAGGTCGGGGAGGGAGGGCTTCGTCATAGCAATGACAACCCTACGGGGCGCCACCGACAGTGACCGCCACGACGGTGATTCATGGGTGGTACAAGGGGTTGGGCACGCTGCCGTACTCCACCGCGTGCGGGCGGTCGGGACGGTCGCGGTAACCGTCCTCGTACAGCCGGTTCCGGTTCAGGCAGAGCCGTCCGATCCGCTCGCCGAGGAGGTCGAAGAGCTCGTGGCGCTCCTTGAGCTCGGGGAAGCGGGCCTGATGGCGCAGGATCTCCGCCCGTACGAGCGCCCAGAAATCCGGCTCCGGGACACCGAGGCGGTCCTCGCACAGGGCGGAGAGGTAGCGGAAGACGCCGACGAACAGACCGGAGTGGATGTACTGGGGCAGGAAGTCCGCGGGCTTGTCGCCCAGCGCGGCACGCACCTCGGCGGGAACGCCGGCGAGCTCGGGCAGCGGCTCGCGGCAGATGTTGACCTCGCCCACGAAGTCCTTGAGGGCGAGCCGGACCGGCACCTCGCGCTCATCGAAGATCACGGTGGTGTTCTCGCCGTGCGGGGAGAAGACGGTGCCGTAGCGGTAGAGGAAGTGGAGCAGCGGGGGCAGCAGGGCGGAGAAGAGCCGCTGGAGCCAGGCGGCCGGGGTGAGGCCGGACCGGGCGACGAGCTCGGCGGTGAAGGACCGGCCGCGCGCGTCGACGTGGAGGAGCGAGGCGAGCGTACGGGCCCGCTCACCGGGGGCGAGCCGGCCGGTCAGCGGCTCGCGCCAGATCGCCCCGAGGAGTTCCTTGTACTGGTACGGAGCATCGGGGAGCTCGTCGTAGACGGGGTGGCGCACGGTGACCGAGGCGACCTCGCCGAGGAGGACCACGCGGCATTCCTCGTGGAGGAAGGGGTCTGCGTCGTGGAGCGAGCGGATCCAGGCGGTGACGGCGGGGGCGGCTGCGGACTGGTCGGAGGGCAGGCCGCGCCAGACGAGGGTGTTGAAGACGGAGAGCGGCAGTTTGACGCTGTGCCGGTCGGGGCGGGTGAGGTTGAGGAAGGTGCGGATCGACTGCTGCGGGATGCGTAGGTCGGGGTCGGCGGGGAGCGGGACCAGGGCGCCCGAGGCCAGGGCCGGGGCAAAGAGGGGGAGCACGATCTCGTCCCACTGCCAGGGGTGGACCGGGAGGTAGAGGTAGCCGAGGGGGTCGAGGCCGCGGGCGCGCAGGGTCCGGTCGAAGGCGGCGCGGGTGACGGGGTCGAGCTCCTGGCCGTAGAGGCGCGCCGGGTCCTCCAGGCCGTCCGTGCCGCGGTAGGCGGCGAGGGAGGTGTGGACGGCGAGCCAGGGCAGCCGCTGGCGGGTGCGGGCCTCGGGGGCCCAGGAGGCGGTGTCGGCGGCGGACAGTCCTATGCGGCCCTTGTTGAGGACGAGCCAGGGGTGGCCGGTCTGGTGGCCTTCGAGCTCGGCGTGGTCGAGATCGGCGAGGACGTCGGCGGTGAGCGCGGTGTGGTCGATGCGGGCGTCGGCGGCGAGGGTGGCGCTCAGCTCGCGGACGAGGTGGCCGAGGGTGGAGCCGTCGAGGCCGAGGAGGGTCCGGGTGCGCAGGAGGAAGGCGTACGGGTCGCCGAAGGCCGTCGGGGGCTCGGTGGACGGGGGCGGCGGCGGCGGCGTGAGCGTGATGGTGTCGGGGGCGACGTGCCAGCTGCCGTACGCGCGGCGGCGGGCCCGGAAGCCGAGGCTGCTGCCGTCGTCGAGGGTCAGCTGCCAGGCGTCGCCGTCGGCGGTGGCCGGGGCGGGGGCCTGGAGGGGGCTGATGATCTCCTCGTAGGCGAACTCCGCCAGCATCTTGGCGAGCAGCCGTCGGGCGGCGGACTCCCAGGTGGCGGTGGTGAGTTCGGGGGGCGTGCAGGGGTGTTGGGGGGATGACGGAACGAAGGCTTCCGCGAACTGGGGGCCGGCGGAGTCGGGAGTGGCGGGGAAATTCGGCACGGGACTCCTCGGGATCGGGAACTTTGCTGCGCGACGCAGAGTTTTCGAAGGGTGAGGCGTGGACGGGGAGGCTCGGATGGATCAGATGAGATTGCGCAGGGCCCGCTCGCGGATCATCAGCGCGGCCCGCTTCCCGGGGAGGTCGATCTCCGCGGAACAGCGGAATCCGGAGTTGAGGAAGGCTGATACGGAGGGGGTGTTGCGGATGTCCGGTTCGGCGATGACGCGGGTGCAGCGGGGGCGGTTGTCGAGCACCAGGTCGGCGACGGCGCGCAGCAGGGCCGTGCCCAGACCGCGGCCGCGGTTCGCGCCGTCCCCGATGAGCAGGTGGATACCCGTGTCGTGGGGGCGCGCCGGGTAGTGGCGGGAGAGCGGGTCGAGGTCGGCCCGGTAGATCTCCCAGTAGCTCATCGGCGTGCCGTCGAGGAGGCCCAGGCAGGGGATGCTGTGGCCGTTCCCGTCGAGCTGGGTCCGTACGTGGGCTGCGGTGACGGCGGCGGGACCGGCGAGCTCCCAGTACGTGGCCACCTCGGGGTCGTTCATCCAGCCGGCCAGCAGCTCCAGGTCGCGGCCGAGCCGTACGGGTTCGAGGCGGAAGGACCCGGCCCGGGTGTCGGCAGCGCCCCAGCCGGACGGGGAGTCGAGCAGTTCGGCCTCGGCGAGCAGCGGCAGCACCCGGGCGGTGAGCCGCCGACCGGGGAGGCGGGCGCCGGTGGTGGCGGAGTCTGCGGTGGCGGTGGCGGTCGACGCATAGGCGGAGGTGGCCGCATAGGCGGAGGTGGCCGCATAGGTGGGTGTGTCGGTGGAGGGCATCGGCACTCAATCGTGAAGGGGGTTGGCGATGGTGACGTAGACGGACTGGGAGTCCACGGGGCCGACGAGCTCGTCGAGGCCGCCCAGGCGGGTGAGCAGGTTCGCCTTGCACCGCAGGGTGGGTGAGTCGAGCAGCCGTGCGGGGAGCGGTCCGACTCCGGAGGCCTTGGCGAGGAACCGGCGGAAGGCGGCGAGCAGGACCCGCTCGTCGGCGAGTTGCTGGGATCCGAAGGCGCCGATGAGGCCGAGCACGTTGTTGATGCCGAGGTAGTAGGCGAAGCGTTCGTCGGTGACGGCGTCGGAGACGAAGGTGTCGCTGGCACTGCCGATACCGGGGAGCCGGCGTTCCAGTTCCGCACGGCGGGAGGCGCGGAAGTAGTAGCCCTGGTTGTCGCGGTAGCGGCCGCCGACCGGCCAGCCGGCCGGGTCGAGGAGGACCAGCGTGTTCTGCTGGTGCGCTTCGAGGGCGATGCCGGCGAGCGCGTCGAAGGCGAGGATCGGCAGGACGACGTGGTCGAGGTAGCGCAGGAACCACTCGGCGGCGACGGCGGCGGTCGGGCGCCCGGTGGCGGCGGCGAGCCGGGAGACGGTCTCGGCGAGCCGGGAACGCATGGCGGTCCTGCCCGGCCACGGGCGGGACGAGGTGAGTGCGGCGATGCAGACGGCGTCGTCGTGGGAGCGGAAGGGGTTGTGCCGGAGCACGGCGTCGAGTCCGGGGACGGGGGTGCCGTCCGGGGCGTCGACGGCGATCCAGGCGGGGTCGCGCACGATGTCGAAGCCGGGGTGGGCCGCCTGCCACTGTTCCGCGAGGCCGGTGCGGAGCAGTCGGTGCACCTCGACGCCGCGGTGGAGTTCCTTGCGGAGGTTCTCGCGGCGCGAGTTGGTGATGCGCAGGCCCAGGGAGAGCTTGAGCATCGCGGGGGCGCCGGGGCGGTGGACGGTGCGGACGGAGGAGGTGGGGTGCCAGGGCTCGCCGAACGGGCCCAGGTCGTGCAGAAGTCCCGCGTCGCGGAGGGTCGCGACGGCGGGCCGCTGGAGCAGGTCGCGGGCCTGCCAGGGGTGCAGGGGAAGGGGGGTCGTGCCGTCGGGCAGCGGGAGACCGGGGGTGAGCCGGCCGAGGAGCCGTGCGGCGGAGACGGGGCGGCCGCGTTCGGTCCAGGCGGAGTCCGTGGCGAGGACGGAAGGGGCGACGGCGAGCCAGTGCAGGGGGAAGGAGCCGTGGAGTTCGGGTGAGTAGTGGCGGATCTCGGCTTCGGAGAGTCCTTCGCGGCTCTTCGGGTCCGGTTGAAGGGGGTGGCCGAGGAGGAGGGACTGTTCGGCGGTGAGGAAGAGGTCACCGGCGACGGGTGCGGGCGGGGTGGGCCGTTCGCGCCGGTCTGCGATGAACTCGGCGGTTCGGCGCACCGAATCGGCGACCCGGCCGACGAGGTCGGCGCCACCGCGGCCGTGGGCGTCGCCTTCGCGGGCGAGCAGTGAGGCGAGGGTGACGGCGTCCAGGACGGGGGCGTAGGCGGGCGCGCCTTCGAGCCGGGCGGGGCCGAAGCGGTGCCAGCCGGTGGCGGACCAGTACCGGACGACGACGAGCAGGGCGGTCCCGGACGCGGGCAGGGGGATGCGCAGCTGGCTCCCGGCAGCCGTGGCCGGGCGCTCGGTTCCGCTCTCCCGAACCCAGCACCTCAACAGGTTCTCCACGGCTGCGCCTTCGGCGGCGACGCCCGGATCAGGGTGGTCCAGTACCTCGGCCATCGCTCCGGCCCCGCCGCCGGTCCGGGCTCGCGGCACGCCGTCCAGCTGCCGCAGCACGCCGCCGGCGCTGCTCGGAGCGCTGGAACCGGGTGCGGGCCAGTGGGCGGCCGCGGAGTTCACCGTCGTCGTGGCGGAGTGGGGAGCTTCGGGCATGGCGGGGTCCTTGTGGTCAGTGGGGGTGGCGGGAGGCAGCCGCCGGGATGGCGTCCGACAGGCGGTCCAGGACCGCCGCGGCCTGGTCGTCGGTCAGGGTCAGCGGGGGCAGCAGGCGCACGACGCTGGAGTTGCGGCCGCCGAGTTCGACGATCAGACCGCGGTTCAGGCACTCCTGGCGGACCGCCGCGGCGAGGGCCTGGGCTGCGGCCCCGGTGTCCGGGTCGACGAGTTCGATGCCGATCATCAGGCCGCGGCCGCGGACCTCCCCGATGCAGGGGTGCGCGGAGGCCAGGCCGCGCAGCGCGGTCAGCATCCGCTCGCCCAGGGCCGCGGCACGCTCGGCGAGACGGTTCTTCCGTACGTACGCCAAGGTGGCCGTCCCGGCCGCCATCGCCAGTTGGTTGCCCCGGAAGGTGCCCGCATGGGCTCCCGGGGCCCAGACGTCCAGGCCCGACCGGTAGACGATCACCGCCAGCGGGAGGCTGCCGCCGATCGCCTTGGACAGGACCATCACGTCCGGTACCACCCCCGCATGGTCGACGCCCCAGAAGGCACCGGTGCGGCCCACACCCGTCTGCACCTCGTCCGCGATCAGCGGGATGCCCCGGGCCTGCGTGATCTCGCGCATCCGGCGCAGCCACGCGTCGGGGGCCGGGAAGACCCCGCCCTCCCCCTGCACCGGCTCGACGATCATCGCCGCGGGCGCCGGCACCCCGCCCTTGGGGTCGTCCAGCAGGCTCTCGGTCCAACGGGCACCGAGCCGCGCGCCCTCGGGACCGCCGACCCCGAACGGGCAGCGGAAGTCCTGGGGGAAGGGCAGCCGGGTCACCCGCACGTCCGGCGCTCCCCCCGAGGCGCCGAGGGCCCCTGCGGTCATCCCGTGGTAGGCCCCCGTGAAGGCCAGCAGTCCCGATCGTCCGGTGGCGGTCCGGACCAGCTTGAGCGCGGCCTCCACCGCATCCGTGCCGGCGGGCCCGCAGAACTGGATCCGGGCGTCGGCGGCCAGTTCCGGCGGGAGGCAGGCGAACAGCTCCGTGGTGAAGGCGTCTTTGACCGGGGTCGCGAGGTCCAGGACGTGCAGCGGGGCCCCCGAGTCCAGCACGTCTCGTACGGCTTCGAGCACCACGGGGTGGTTGTGTCCCAGGGCGAGGGTGCCGGCTCCGGAGAGGCAGTCCAGGTAGCGCCGCCCGTCCGCGCCCTCGATGGTCAGCCCCCGCGCGCGCACCGGGACGATGGGCAGCGAGCGCGCGTACGTCCGGGCCGCGGACTCCCGCATCGCCTGTCGCCGCAGGATGCCCTCCACCGCACCGGGCCCCACTGCCCGGCTCCCCTGCGGCGGCACCTGCGGCTGCACTTGCGCGGCAGCCGCGCCCTGCTCGGTCAAAGCCACGACTCTCGGACCTCCCGCACGGAGTGCTCCATCGGATTGCGCCTCGAACATGAACGCCGCCCCCCATCCCCCGTACGTACCAACGACGGTGGCGGCGGCGGATCACGGGTGGCCGCAAGATCCTTGTCCCGCCGGGACCTCGCCCCGGATTCGCCCGGGCTTCGCTGTGTCCCCCGGTTCCGGAACCGCGGCCCCGGGCTGTGCCGTCCCCAACGGCAGCGGCATAGTGGGGTGCTGAACTCGGGACACGCACCCCGCGTGTCCCTAGTACCTCAACTGCACCGCGTCTGACACCCGGAATCACCAGGGGGATTCACGACATGCGCCCGAACCGACCGGTCACCGCGATCCTGTGCGCGGCGGCACTCACCATGACCGCCGCGGCCTGCGGACCCGGCGACGGGGAGGCCGGCGGCGACGCCAAGCCGACCGTGGCGGCGAGCCTCCCGACCGAGGCCGACGGGACCATCAAGATCCCGGACCAGCTCAAGGAGAGGCTCAAGCAGCACGGCTTCGACCTGGACAAGTGGAAGGGGGGTGCGTGGAAGAACTGGAAGCAGGAGGACTGGCTCCGCGAGGCGGGCGACTACGTCAACCCGATCATCGAGGACCTGTGGAACCCGGACCGGATGCGTGAGGCCGACAAGACGCCGCAGCCCCCGGCCGTCGACCAGGACGCCGGCAAGGACCAGGGCGTCACGGACCCGACCCCGGCTCCGGTGCAGGCCAAGGCCGCCAACGCGCCGTACCACACCAGCGTTCCCGTATCCGGCAAGGTGTTCTTCGACGGCCCCGAGGGCTCCATGGTCTGCTCGGCGACCGTGGTGAAGGACCCGGCCCATCCGGGCAAGTCCAACATGGTCTGGACGGCCGGCCACTGCGTGCACGCGGGCAAGTCCGGCGGCTGGTACCGCAACATCGCCTTCGTCCCGTCGTACAACAACGCGGGCAAGCCGTCCGCCCAGCTCAAGGGCGCCCCGCGCGAGCAGGTGGCCCCGTACGGCGTGTGGTGGAGCGACTGGGCGCAGACCTCGGACCAGTGGATCGCGAACGGCGGTCCGACCGGTGGTGCGGGCGCCCCGTACGACTTCGCGGTGCTGCACGTGACCCCGGAGAAGAGCACCGGCAAGTCGCTGGAGGAGACCGTCGGCGCGGCGCTCCCGGTGGAGTTCAACGCCCCGGCGGTGCCGAAGGTCGCGGGCATCACGGCGACCGGCTACCCGGCGGCGGCTCCGTTCGACGGCCAGAAGGCCTTCCAGTGCACCGACAGGCCGGGCCGGCTGTCACTGGTCGCGAACTCCCCGGTGATGTACCGGATCGGCTGCACGATGACCGGCGGCTCCTCCGGCGGCGGCTGGGTGGCCGCGGGCAGTGACGGCAAACCGGCGCTGGTGTCGAACACCTCGATCGGCCCCGCCAAGGCGGGCTGGCTGGCCGGACCCCGGCTCGGCCCGGAAGCCAAGGGGATCTTCGACGCGGTGAGCGCCAAGTTCAAGTAGTCCCGCCCTAGGGGTGTCCGTAAAGTCCCGTCTGCCCCGCGACGCCCGGCACGCACTCTCGGCGCACCGAACGCCGCGGGACCGCCCTCCGGGCGCACGGCGCTACTTCGCGGACACCCCTTGGCACACGCAGAAACGGAGGGCCCCCTGCACCGCAGGGGGCCCTCCGCCTCGTCCGGTAGCCGCGTGCCGGCTACCGCTTGCCGCTTACTGCTTCGCCGGCACGTACGGCGCCAGGTCCGCCGCCAGTTCCTGGTGGACGCGCGCCTTCAGCAGCGTGCCCTCCGGGGTGTGCTCCTCGGAGATCACCTCGCCCTCGGCGTGCGCCCGGGCGATCAGCGAGCCACGCGTGTACGGCACCAGCGCCTCGACCTCGACCTCGGGCCGCGGCAGCTCGGAGTCGATGAGCGCCAGGAGCTCCGTGATGCCCTGTCCCGTGCGCGCCGAGACGGCGATGGAGTGCCGCTCGATGCGCAGGAGCCGCTGCAGTACGAGCGGGTCCGCGGCGTCGGCCTTGTTGATCACCACGATCTCGGGCACGTTGACCGCGCCTACCTCGCGGATGACCTCGCGGACCGCCGCCAGCTGCTCCTCCGGGGCCGGATGCGAGCCGTCCACGATGTGCAGGATGAGGTCGGAGTCGCCGACCTCCTCCATCGTGGAGCGGAACGCCTCGACCAGGTGGTGGGGCAGGTGCCGGACGAAGCCGACCGTGTCGGCCAGGGTGTAGATCCGGCCGGAGGGGGTCTCGGCCCGGCGCACGGTCGGGTCGAGGGTGGCGAACAGCGCGTTCTCCACCAGCACGCCCGCGCCCGTGAGGCGGTTGAGCAGCGAGGACTTGCCCGCGTTGGTGTAGCCGGCGATGGCGACCGAGGGCACCTTGTTGCGGCGCCGTTCCTGCCGCTTGATGTCGCGGCCGGTCTTCATCTCCGCGATCTCCCGGCGCATTTTCGCCATCTTCTCGCGGATCCGGCGCCGGTCGGTCTCGATCTTGGTCTCACCGGGGCCTCGGGTGGCCATGCCGCCACCGCCGCCGCCACCCATCTGCCGGGACAGCGAGGCACCCCAGCCGCGCAGTCGCGGCAGCATGTACTGCATCTGCGCGAGGGCGACCTGCGCCTTGCCCTCTCGGGACTTGGCGTGCTGGGCGAAGATGTCGAGGATCAGGGCGGTCCGGTCGACCACCTTGACCTTGACGACGTCCTCGAGGGCGATGAGCTGGCCGGGGCTGAGCTCACCGTCGCAGACGACGGTGTCGGCTCCGCTCTCCATCACGATGTCGCGCAGTTCGCGGGCCTTGCCCGAGCCGATGAAGGTGGCCGGGTCCGGCTTGTCACGGCGCTGGATCACACCGTCGAGTACGAGGGCGCCCGCCGTCTCGGCGAGGGCGGCGAGCTCCGCGAGGGAGTTGTCGGCGTCCTGCACCGTTCCGGAGGTCCACACGCCCACCAGCACCACGCGCTCCAGGCGCAGCTGCCGGTACTCGACCTCGGTGACGTCTTCGAGCTCGGTGGAGAGGCCGGCCACGCGGCGCAGTGCCGCGCGCTCGGAGCGCTCGAACTGCTCGCCGTCCCGGTCTCCGTCGACCTCGTGGCTCCAGGCGACGTCCTCTTCCATCAGGGCGTCGGCCCGAAGGCTCTCGGTGAAGCTCTGCGAGTCCGGCACGTCACGTGCGTCCCGCGCGTCCTGGGAAGGGGAAGAAGAGGAGGTCATTGGATCCTTACGTCGATATCGAATGCGGCACTCTCACGCACGGCCGTGGCCGGGCATGAGAGAGGCCTAACTCTGTCACGTCCAACGCGTCACGTCGCCGGGAGATTCCCCCGGCGTGCGGCTCCGTCGACCGGCCCTGTCGATGGTGACATGCCCGTTCCCCGGGGGTCACACGCTTTTCGGGCCGCCCCACTCCGGGTGCCCCGGCATCGCCGGGGTGGTCTTCCCGTAAAGCCACGGCTTCAGGAAGGCCGTGAGGTCACGCCCCGCCACCTCCGAGGCCAGGCGTACGAAGTCCTCCGTGCCGGCGGTCGCGTCCTTGTTCTTCGCCACCCAGCGCCGCTCGACCCGGTCGAAGGCCTTCTCCCCGATCTCCTGCCGCAGCGCGTACAGGATCAGCGCGGCCCCGTCGTAGACCGCCGGCCGGAACAGCCCGACCTTCTCGCCGGCGGCCGGGGGCTTCGGCGCGGCAGGGGGCCCGCCCGCCGCCCGCCACTGGTCAGAGCGCTGGTACGCCTCGCGCATGCGCCGCTCCATGGAGTACTTGCCGAGGCCGTCCGCGTACAGGGCCTCGTACCAGGTGGCATGTCCCTCGTTGAGCCACAGGTCGGACCAGGTCCGCGGGGTGACGCTGTCGCCGAACCACTGGTGGGCGAGCTCGTGGACCATCACGGCCTCGACGTACCACGCGGGGTAGCCCGCCCCGGAGAACAGGCCGTTCTCGAAGAGCGAGAGCGTCTGCGTCTCCAGCTCGAACCCGGTCTTCGCCTTGGCGATCAGCACCCCGTAGTTCTCGAACGGGTAGCTGCCGACGCGCTGCTCCATCCACTGCACGTGCCCGGCGGTCTTCTGCAGCCAGGGCTCCAGCCTCTTGCGGTCCGCGGCCGGGACCACGCTGCGCAGCGGCAGCCCGTGCGGCCCGGTGGCCTCGACCACGGCCGAGTCGCCGATGGAGACCTGCGCGAGCTCGGTGGCCATGGGGTGCAGGGTCCGGTACGTCCAGGTGGTCGCGCCCGCGGCGCGGGGGGCCGGGAGGGCGCCCGCCACCCCGTTGGCGACGGCGGTCAGGCCGGCCGGGGCGGTGATCCGGAAGGTGAAGTACGCCTTGTCCGCGGGGTGGTCGTTGCACGGGAAGACCCGGTGGGCGGCGTCGGCCTGGTTGGCCATGGCCAGGCCGTCCTCGGTGGCCAGCCAGCCTCCGTCGGCGATGCCCCGCGGATCGCTGGTGTGCCGGATCTCGATGTGGAGCGGCACGTTCGCCGTGACCGGGCGCGCCGGCGTGAGCACGAGGTCCTCGCCGGCGCTCTCGAAGTGCGCCGGCTCGCCGTTGACCTGGGCGGACTCCACCGTGCCGTGGCTGAAGTCGAGGTTGATCCGCTCCAGCGCCTCCAGCGCGCGGGCGTCGATGACGGTGATCGCGTCGAGTGGGCTCTTGTTGTCCTTGTACGTGAAGGACAGGTCGTACGAAAGGACGTCGTACCCGGGGTTCCCGAGCTCCGGGAACAGCGTGTCGCCGATGCCCAGCGGCTTCGGCGGGGGCAGCACGGCGGCGACGAGGGTGAGGGAGGCCGCGGCCAGCAGGGCGGCGCGCAGGCGCGGTGAGGAGAGCTGCATCCCCCACCGCTTACCAGCGCCCGCCTCGCGGCCGGGCACGACGCGCGACGGGTCCACCCGAACGGGACCTTCCGCCGTAGTCCCGGCCCGGTCCCGGGCCCCTCGCGACCGGACCGCGAGCCCGGCTTGATCGGCAGGACACCCCCTACGCCCGGCGCACGTCGTAGACCCCCGGTACGTCCCGCATCGCCCGCATCAGGGCCGGCAGTCCGGTCGCGTCGGGCAGTTGCAGGGTGTACGTGTGCCGGACCCGCTGCTCGACGGGCGGTTCCACGGTCGCGGAGACCACCTCGACCCCCTCGCGGGCGATCGCCTCGGTCAGGTCGGCCAGGAGATGCGGGCGGCCGAACGATTCGGCGAGCAGCGTGACCCGGCAGTCCGCCGTGGCCCGCCAGTGCACGGCGACGGAGGTCCGCCCCAGCGCACGCATCTGGGCCACCGACGCGCAGTGAATGCGGTGGACGGTGACGGCCCCGCCCCGTACGACGAACCCGGCCACGGCGTCCGGCGGCACGGGCGTACAGCAGCCGGCCAGCCGTACGGTGGCGTCCGGCAGATCGGCGACGGCATTGCCGCCGCCGCCCCGGGCGCCGACCACGGACAGCGGTGCCCGGGCGGGCGTCGCGGCGGGCTTCGCGATGTCGGGGTGTGCCTGGAGCCAGCTGCCGATGGCGATCCGGGCGGCCGGGGTCCTGGCGTGCTCCAGCCAGTCGGCGCCGGGCCCCGAGGAGGCGTCCTGCGCGAGCAGCAGCTGGACGGTGTCCCCGTCGGAGAGCCGGGAGGCCAGGGAGGTGAGGCGCCCGTTGACCCGGGCGCCGATACAGCCGTGGGCCGCCTCGCCGTACTGCGCGTAGGCGGCGTCGATACAGCTGGCCCCGGCGGGCAGACTGAGCGTGCCGGAGGACCTGCCGTCCTCGTGGAACACCGTGATCTCCCGGTCCTGTGCCAGCTCGGCGCGGAGCACGCTCCAGAAGGTGTCGGGGTCGGGGGCGGACTGCTGCCAGTCGAGGAGCCGCGAGAGCCAGCCGGGCCGGGTCGGGTCGACCCGCTCCTCGTCGCAGTCCGGGGCGGGCTCCGCGGCCGGGGCGGTGGCGTACGGATTGCCGAGGGCGACCACGCCGGCCTCGGCGACCCGGTGCATCTGGCGGGTGCGGACGATGACTTCGGCCACGTACCCCTCGGGCGTGGCGACGGCGGTGTGCAGCGACTGGTAGAGGTTGAACTTGGGGGCGGCGATGAAGTCCTTGAACTCCGAGACGACCGGTGTGAAGCAGGTGTGCAGCTCGCCCAGCACGGCGTAGCAGTCGGCGTTCTCGCCGACGAGGACGAGGATGCGGCCGAAGTCGGAGCCGCGCAGCTCACCGCGGCCCCGGGCGATCCGGTGGACGGAGACGAAGTGCCGGGGGCGTACGACCACCTCGGCGGCGATGCCGGCCTCCCGCAGCACGGCGCGTACGGACTCGGCGATGGCGGGGAGCGGGTCGCGCTCGCCGGCGTGGGCCGCGATGAGCGCGCGGGTGTGCTCGTACTCCTCGGGGTGCAGGATCGCGAAGACGAGGTCTTCCAGCTCGGTCTTGAGGGCCTGTACGCCGAGCCGTTCGGCGAGCGGGATGAGGACGTCGCGGGTGACCTTGGCGATGCGCGCCTGTTTCTCGGGGCGCATCACGCCGAGGGTGCGCATGTTGTGCAGCCGGTCGGCGAGTTTGATGGACATGACGCGGACGTCGTTGCCGGTGGCGACGAGCATCTTGCGGAAGGTCTCGGGCTCGGCGGCGGCGCCGTAGTCGATCTTCTCGACCTTGGTGACGCCGTCGACGATGAAACAGACTTCGTCGCCGAATTCCGCGCGGACCTGATCGAGGGTCACCTCGGTGTCCTCGACCGTGTCGTGCAGCAGAGAGGCCGTCAAGGTCGTTGTCTCGGCGCCGAGTTCGGCGAGGATCAGGGTGACGGCGAGCGGGTGTGTGATGTACGGCTCACCGCTTTTGCGCATCTGACCGCGGTGCGAGGACTCCGCGAGCACGTACGCGCGGCGCAGGAGGGACAGGTCCGCGTCCGGGTGGTGGGCGCGGTGCGCCTCGGCCACGTGGCCGATGGCGTCGGGGAGCCGGTCTCGGGATGCGGGTCCGAGAAGGGCAGCGCGCCCGAGTCGTCGCAGGTCAAGGCGGGTTCGGCCCCGTCTGCTGAGTTCGGGGCGCGCTTCGGGACGTGCTTCGGGGTTCGTGGCCTCTGCACTCATGGGCACCTCCGGCGGCTTCGACCGGCGGTGGCGGGCATGGGGTGAGCCCTCAGGGCCGGTGCCTGATGCTACCGACCCCACCACGTGGCGCAGTCCGCCTCTCGCTCAGCGTGAAACGGATCACCCATTAGAGGGAACCCTCAGCCGAAAGCCGTTTCGGTGAGCCAGGCCGCGTCGAACTCGCCCGCGGCGACGATGACGGCGGGTCCGGTCATGTCGATCTGCCCGTCGGGGTGTTCGGTGATGACGAGGGTGCCGCCGGGGAGGTCGACGGTGTACGTGACGGGCTCGCCGGTGACGGCCGGGTCGGCGCCGTCGCGGCGGATGGCCGCCACGGCGACGGCGCAGGCGCCGGTGCCGCAGGAGCGGGTCTCGCCGGAGCCGCGCTCGTGGACGCGCATGGCGACGTGCCGGGGGCCGCGGTCGACGACGAACTCCACGTTGACACCCGTCGGGTAGACCTCGGCCGGGCTGAACGGGGGCGGGTCGAGCAGCTTCCCGGCGTGGTCGAGGCTGTCGACGAACGCGACGGCGTGCGGGTTCCCCATGTTGACGTTGCGGGCGGGCCAGGCGCGCTCGCCGACGCTGACGGTGACCTGCTCCTCGGGAAGGACGGCCCGGCCCATGGAGACCGTCACGTCGCCGCTCTTGTCGAGGTGCACGCGCTTGACGCCGCCGCGGGTGGCGACGGCGAGGTCGCCGGGCTCGACGTGGCCGGCGTACTGGAGGTAGCGGGCGAAGACGCGGACGCCGTTGCCGCACATCTCGGCGATGGAGCCGTCGCTGTTGCGGTAGTCCATGAACCACTCGGCCTCGTCGGCCATGTGCGTCGCCTCGGGGTGCGCGGTGGACCGGACGACGTGCAGCACCCCGTCCGCGCCGATGCCGGCGCGCCGGTCGCACAGCTTCGCGACGGCGGTCGCGGGCAGCTCGACGGCGTTGTCCGGGTCCGGGACGATCACGAAGTCGTT
This sequence comes from Streptomyces sp. NPDC059355, assembly GCF_042752335.1. Classification (NCBI taxonomy): domain Bacteria; kingdom Bacillati; phylum Actinomycetota; class Actinomycetes; order Kitasatosporales; family Streptomycetaceae; genus Streptomyces; species Streptomyces sp. NPDC059355. Next base: position 23,637 of record NZ_JBHYXN010000040.1, read on the forward strand.
CTCGGTGCCGTGGCCCTTGAGGAAGGAGAGGCTCGTCTGCGTCACGCGCCCATGGTACCGAGCGGGCGTTCGGGCAGGTCGGCGGCACCGGCGCGAGCCGCGGCCGAGGCGGCGGCCGGCGGCTACCGCAGCCGCGCGACCCGGTACACGGCCAGCGCCACGACGGCCAGCGCGACCAGGGCGTACAGCCCGGCCATGCGCCAGTCGGGGCGGCGGCCGCTGCCGCGGGCCGGGAGCCCGGGCCAGGTGTATCCGACGCGGCGGGCGGCCATCATCCCCCAGCCGCCGGCGCAGCAGCAGATGAGGAAGCCGAGCATGGCGACCACGGCTCCGCCGTCGCCGAACTCGAAGGCGAGCGGGAAGGCGAACATCAGGGAGCCGGCCGCGGCCAGCATCACGATCGGCGCGATCTGCCAGATGCGCAGGCGGCGCTGCGGGCGCAGCTCGACCTCGAACGCGGGACCGGCGGCGGCCTCCGCCTCGGCGGTGTCCGGTGCGTCCGGGCCGTCGGGGGTCAGCCGTGCGGGATCCGCGGGCAGGCCGAGAGCCTCGGGCTCGGCGACCGCGGGATCACCGTCCCAGAGGTCCGCGTCCTGCCTCGTGCCGTCCTGCCCGGTGTCGCGAGGGCCGGCCTCCATCGCCACGCGCCCTCCCCACTCGGACTTCGTACGCCGTTGTTCACCGCCGGTGACCGCACCCGCGGAATTTGATGATGGCACGGCTCAGGGCCCCGAACGGGCACGAGGGGCGTCCCGATGCCATCACGTGATCAGGCTGTGACCGCTCGTTCGACCAACGACTGCGCGAGTCCGACGAGTTCCCCCCGGTCCGCGGCGGCCCCGCTGAGCCAGTGCACACGGGGGTCCCTGCGGAACCAGGAGTCCTGGCGGCGGGCGAACCGCTTGGTGGCCCGTACGGTCTCGGCCCTGGCCTCGTCCTCGGTGCACTTGCCGGCGAGGGCAGCGAGCACCTGCTGGTAGCCGAGCGCCCTGGAAGCGGTGATTCCGTCGCGCAGGCCCCGGGCCTCCAGCGTGCGGACCTCGTCGACGAGCCCGGCCTCCCACATCCGGTCCACGCGCAGCGCGATCCGCTCGTCGAGCTCCGGCCGGGCCACGTCCACGCCGATCTGCACGGTCTCGTAGACCGAGTCGTGGCCGGGCAGATTCGCGGTGAACGGCTTCCCGGTGATCTCGATGACCTCCAGGGCCCGGACGATGCGGCGGCCGTTGCTGGGCAGGATCGCCTGGGCTGCGGCCGGATCGGCGGCGGCGAGGCGGGCGTGCAGGGCGCCGGGGCCGCGCAGCGTGACCTCGGCCTCCAGCCGGGCCCGGACCTCGGGGTCGGTGCCGGGGAACTCCATGGCGTCGAGGGCGCCGCGTACGTACAGGCCCGATCCGCCGACGAGGACCGGCGTACGGCCCTGGGCGAGGAGCTTGTCGATCTCGGCGCGGGCCAGGCGCTGGTACTCGGCGACGCTCGCGGTCTCGGTCACGTCCCAGATGTCGAGGAGGTGGTGCGGGACTCCGCCGCGCTCCTCGGTCGTCAGCTTGGCGGTGCCGATGTCCATCCCCCGGTACAGCTGCATGGAGTCGGCGTTGACGACTTCGCCGTCGAAACGGCGGGCCAGGGCTACGCCCAGATCTGACTTTCCGGCCGCGGTGGGACCGACGACGGCGATGACCCGCGGAGCGGGGGCTGCATTGCTCACCGCCCCAGTCTCGCAAACGCCGCGGCATGTACCCGATCGAGTTACGTGACGGGGTGGTGTCGGGGTCGTTGCCCTGGCGAGGTTCCGCCGGGCGCACGCCGGGCGGAGGCCGGGCCGCACAAGGCGGAACTTCACCCGCACGAGTAACGTTATGGGAGTAGACATGGGCGTTTTTAGTCGGTTTCGCCGCAAGGCCGCGGAAGCGAGCACGGAGGATGCCGCCGCCGCGGCCCTGACGACGGAGTCAGAGGACGCGGTCGCCGGGAACGAGGCGGAGACCGCGGTCGAGGCCGCGTCGCCGGCTGGGTCGGAGAGCGCCGCGCCGGAGGGCGTGGAGATCCCGAAGCAGCAGTCGGCGGAGAAGGCCGCGGACAGCGAGGCCGGCGAAGGCGCCCGTAAGTAGCTACCGCCACTGGAAGGTGACCCATGGGCCTGCTGGACACGCTGAAGGCCAAGCTCGCACCGGCGAAGGAAAAGGTCGGCGACCTCGCGCAGCAGCACGAGGGGAAGATCGGCCAGAATCTCGACAAGATGGCCAAGGCCGTGGACTCCAAGACCAAGGGCAAGTACCACGGTCACATCGAGACCGGCACGAGCAAGGCGAAGGACGCCCTGGGCAAGATCGCGCACAAGGACGCCCCCGGCGGGCGGACGCCGCCGCCGGCGGCGCCGTCCGCCTGACGCGGTCGACGGAAGGGGCGCGGGTTCAGCGGAACCCGGGCCCCTTCCTCGTTCCCGGCGGTGCCCCTGCCGGTCAGGACAGGCCGTCAGGACCGGGCGGTCAAGACCAGGCCGTCAGGACCAGGCGGCGACGAAGTAGCCGACCCCGTACGGGGCGTCCTCGTACAGCAGCCGCCCGTCGAGGCCCGCGCCCGCGGCCGCCCCGGCCAGCACCTGCCAGGGCGCCCGCCCGGCGGCCTTCAGCTCGTACGCGAGCTCGGCGTCGAGGGCGCCGAGCGCGGCCACGTCGGCGGCGGCGAGCGCGCGGGCCGCGGCGGCGTCGAAGGCGGCGGCGCGTTCGTCGAGGTAGCCGGGGGCCTTCAGGGTGCGACAGGCACTGCCGTCGCCCATGACGAGGAGCGCGACGCGCTCCTCGCGGGCCGCGAGGCCCCGGCCGGCCTCCAGGCACCGCGCGGCTTCGCGCTGCTCCCCGACACCGAGCCCCTCGACGGGAGCGGCGCCCCAGCGGGCGTGCCGGAGCAGCCAGGCGCCGACGGCCAGGGACGGCGGCAGCAGGCGCGGCCCCTCCTCGCCGTCGCCGAGCTGTACGCCGGCCTCGACGCCGAAGCCGTGGAAACCGCCGCGGGAGCCCTGGGGGTAGGGCCCGCGGTGATCCTGGTCGGCGGTGCCGACGACGACCAGCAGGTCGGGGCGGGAGGCGGCGAGCACCGCGAGCGCGTCGGAGCAGGCGGTACGGGCGTCCGCGAGCTCGGGGGCGGCCCCTGCGGCGACCTCGGGCACGAGCAGGGGCGGGGCGGGGCACACGGCGGCGGCAACAAGCATGATCCGCACCCTAGCCCGCGCGGCCCCCGGCGGGGGCCGCGCGGGGCTGTCAGGAAGACGCCGGCAGGGCGCAGCCCGAAGCGGCGGCCGGCGGGACCGGGGCGGGGACGCCCAGGGTCGGGATGCCCAGCATGACGCCCTGCGGCTGCGCGGGAGCCGCGTTGCGCTTCTCCCAGGCGTCACCGGCGCGGGTGCGGCGCACGGACAGCGTCGGCCCCTCCGCCAGCAGGTGGTGCGGGGCCGCGTAGGTGATGTCCACGGTCACCACGTCACCGGGGCGGACCTCCCCCTCCGGCTTCGTGAAGTGCACCAGGCGGTTGTCGGGCGCGCGCCCGGACAGCCGGTGCGTGGCGCCGTCCTTGCGGCCCTCGCCCTCCGCGACCATGACCTCCAGCGTCCGCCCGACCTGCTTCTTGTTCTCGTCCCAGGAGATCTCCTCCTGGAGGGCGACCAGCCGCATGTAGCGCTCCTGGACGACCTCCTTCGGGATCTGCCCCTCCATGTCCGCCGCCGGGGTCCCGGGGCGCTTGGAGTACTGGAAGGTGAAGGCGTTCGCGAAGCGGGCCTCGCGCACGGCGTGCATCGTCTGCTCGAAGTCCTCCTCCGTCTCACCGGGGAAGCCCACGATGATGTCGGTGGAGATCGCCGCGTGCGGGATGGCCGCGCGGACCTTCTCGATGATGCCGAGGAAGCGCTCCTGGCGGTACGAGCGGCGCATCGCGCGCAGGATGGTGTCCGATCCGGACTGCATTGGCATGTGCAGCTGCGGCATCACGTTCGGGGTCTCGGCCATCGCCGCGATCACGTCGTCCGTGAAGTCGCGCGGGTGTGGGGAGGTGAAGCGGACCCGCTCCAGGCCCTCGATCTGCCCGCACGCCCGCAGCAGCTTCGAGAAGGCCTCGCGGTCGCCGAGGTCGGACCCATACGCGTTCACGTTCTGCCCGAGCAGGGTGATCTCGGAAACGCCCTCGGCGACCAGGGCCTCCACCTCGGCGAGGATGTCGCCGGGCCGGCGGTCCTCCTCCTTGCCGCGCAGGGCCGGGACGATGCAGAAGGTGCACGTGTTGTTGCAGCCGACGGAGATCGAAACCCACGCGGCGTACGCGGACTCGCGCCGGGTCGGCAGCGTGGAGGGGAACGCCTCCAGCGACTCGGCGATCTCGACCTGCGCCTCTTCCTGGATGCGGGCGCGCTCCAGCAGGACGGGCAGCTTGCCGATGTTGTGGGTGCCGAAGACCACGTCGACCCAGGGGGCCCGCTTGACGATCGTGTCGCGGTCCTTCTGCGCGAGGCAGCCTCCGACGGCGATCTGCATGCCGGGGCGCTTGGTCTTCATCGGGGCCAGCCGGCCGAGGTTGCCGTACAGCTTGTTGTCGGCGTTCTCCCGCACGGCGCAGGTGTTGAACACCACGACGTCGGCGTCACCGTCGCAGCCCTCGGGCGCCCGCGTGTAGCCCGCGCCCTCCAGCAGACCGGACAGCCGCTCGGAGTCGTGCACGTTCATCTGGCACCCGTAGGTGCGTACCTCGTATGTTCCCTTGACGTCCACTGCCGTGCTCCGGTCGCTGCTGCTGGTCATACGACAAGGGTAGGCGGTACCCGGAACCCCTCCGGCCCCCTCCCGCCGGGGCCCGGCCGTGACAGCGGCCCCGCCACGGTGGCAGGATCGCCGCATGGCTCACGTACCGCCCCGCATCCGCAGGCGCACCGCCCTGTGGGGGCTGGTGGCCGTACTGGCGGTGCTCGGGGTGCTCGCCTGGTGGCTGAGGCCCTTCGGGGAGCCGGAGCCGGAAGGCGGGCTGACCTTCAGCACGGGGGTCCGTACCGGCGTCTACCACCGCTACGGCCAGCTGCTGGAACAGGCCCTGGCCCAGGACATGCCCGGCGTGAAGGTGTCGCTGAAGCCCAGCGAGGGCTCGCAGGAGAACCTCCAGCGGGTGGCCACCGGGAAGGCCGACTTCACCATCGCGACCGCGGACGCGGTCTCCAAGTACCGGGTGGACGGGAAGCCGGGCGCGGAGCAGCTGCGGGGCGTGGCACGGCTCTACGACGACTACGTGCAGCTGGTGGTGCCGGCCGGCTCGAGCGTGCAGTCGGCGCGGGACCTGAAGGGCAAGCGGGTCGCCATCGGCCAGCCGGGATCCGGCGTGCGCCTGATCTCGGAGCGGCTGCTGACGGCGGCCAAGCTGGATCCGGCGCGGGACATCACCCCGGTGTCGATCGGCATCGACACCATGCCCGCGGAACTGCAGGCCGGCCGGATCGACGCGTTCTTCTGGTCCGGCGGCCTGCCGACGCAGGCGGTGCGCGAGCTGTCGGAGCGGTACGACATCCGGCTCGTGCAGCTCGGCGACCTGGTGGAATCGCTCCAGGCGAGCGGGACCCCGGCGCGGTACTACCGGGCGGCGGTGATGCCGCAGGACGCCTACGCCCGGGCCCGGAACACCTCGTCGGTGGCGACCTTGGCCGTGCCGAACCTGCTGGTGACGACCGAGGCGACGGACCCGGAGCTGACGGAGCGGTTCACGCGGACGGTGATCAGCAGCCGCGACGGGATCGGGCACGAGGTGCACGCCGCTCAGCTGGTGGACCTGCGTACGGCGATCTACACGGACCCGCTCGACCTGCACGAGGGCGCGCAGCGCTACTACCGCTCGGTCAAGCCCTAGGTCGTGTCGTGCAGCAGCATCACCGCTGCCGCGGCCGCCCCGATCAGCCCCGCGTGCGTCCCCAGGGCCGCCGGGACCACCCGCAGCCCGCTCACGAAGGACAGCGTGGCGTAGTCGGCGAGGTGCGCGCGGATCGGCGTGAACAGCGTGTCCCCCGACGTGGCGACGCCCCCGCCGATCACCGCGATGTCGGTCTCGACCAGCGTCGCGGTGGCCGCGATGGCAGCGGCCAGGGCCCGCCCCGCACGGTCGAAGGCGGCCACGGCGACGGGATGCCCGGCCTCCGCGGCCGCGGCCACGCCCGCCGCGGAGGCGTCCCCGTCCGGGTCCGCCGGGGTCCAGCCCTGGGCCAGGGCCCACCGGGCGATGGCGGTGCCGGAGGCGATGGACTCCACGCAGCCGCAGCTCCCGCAGACGCACGGCTCACCGTCGAAAGCCACGCTGATGTGGCCGATGTGGCCCGCATTGCCCGTGGCGCCCGGGTGGAGCCGGTTGTTCAGGATCAGTCCTCCGCCGACCCCGGTGGAGACCACCATGCACAGGGCGTTCGCGTGCCCGCGGGCCGCGCCCAGCCAGTGCTCGGCGGCGGTCATCGCCACGCCGTCGCCGGCGAGCACGGTCGGCAGGGCCGCGCCGTGCCGGGCCAGTTCGGCTTCGACCCGGGCCTGGATCGGGAACTCCCGCCACGCCCCGATGTTCACCGGGCTCACCGTGCCGCGCGAGGTGTCCACGGGGCCCGCGCTGCCGATGCCGCAACGGACCGCGGACGGCCACAGCGGGGAGCCCGCGAGCTCGGCGACGACCTCGGCGACGGCGGCGAAGACCGTGTCGCCGTCCGTATCGCGCGGGGTCGGGCGGCGGGTGGTGGCCGTCATCGTGCCGTCGGGGTGCACCAGAGCGCCGGCGATCTTCGTACCGCCGATGTCGACGGCCACGGTGAGGCCGGCCGCCGGATCGGCGCCGTCGGCGCCGGCAGTGGCCTGCGGTGCGGGCAGTGCGGAGGTGGGACTCGTCACGGAAGCGGCTCCAGGAAGGGGTCGGAATCAGTATGCGGCCGCCGGCGGGGCCGTACTCTCCCGGGGCTCCAGCCGCGGCCGCTCGCTCTCCCGGGCCCGGGGCGGGCTCCCGGCCAGTACGGCGAGCAGCTCCTCGGCGGCGAGCCGGCCGAACCCCGCGGTGTCGCGTACGAGCGCGGTGAGCCGGGGGTGGGTGACCCGGCACAGCGCCGAGTCGTCCCAGGCGACCATGGAGATCCGGCCGGGGACCGCGATGCCCAGCTCGGCGGCGACGGCGATGCCGGCGACCGCCATCACGTCGTTGTCGTAGACGAGCGCGGTCGGCGGCCCGGGCTCGGCGAGGATCCGGCGGGTGGCGGCCGCGCCCTCGGCGTCGGAGTAGTCGGTGACCACCGAGCGCACGTGCTCCGGGTCGAGCCCGCGCGCCTGGGCCTCGGCGCGCAGCGACGCGATGCGGCGGGCGGTGTGGGCGAGGCCGGGCAGTCCGGCGATGTGGGTGATCCGCCGGTGGCCCAGCCCGTACAGGTGCTCCACGACCCGGGCCATGGCCCTGGCGTCGTCGGCCCACACCGAGGACAGCCCCCCGCCCCCGCCCGTCCCGCCGATCATCACGGCGGGCAGGCCGAGCTGCGCGAGGAGCTCCGGCCGCGGGTCCTCCGTACGCGGGTCCACGACGAGGACCCCGTCCACGCGCCGCTCGGCCCACCAGCGGCGGTACACGGCGCATTCGGCGTCGATGCCGTCCACGACCTGGAAGAGCAGCGCCACCCGGCCCGCGGAGAGCACCTCCTGGATGCCCGAGACCAGTTGGAGGAAGAAGGACTCGACGCCGAGGGTCTGCGCGGGCCGGGCGAGCACCAGCCCGACCGCTCCGGAGCGCTCCCCGGACAGGGCCCGCGCGGCGCTGTTGGGCTGCCAGCCGAGCTCTTCGGCGACCCGGCGGATCCGGGCGCGGGTGTCCTTGGAGACGCCCGGCCGGTCGTTGAGCGCGAAGGACACGGCGCTTTCGGACACCCCGGCCCGTCGGGCGATGTCCTTGATCGTGGGCCTGCGGGCCATGGCGTGCCTGCCTCTTCCTCCGGTCGTTTTCCGTACACATTCCAACGCCGGAACTAAACCGCATTAGTTCGATCAGCTTGAGCGGCCGAAACCCTTCTGTCAACGGGACTGAAGCGCTTAAGTACCGGCATCGGAGGCCCTGTTGACTTCCCTCCCGGCACCCGGCAGGTTGTCCGTCACCCGGCGAATTCCCGAGAACTCCAGGACGCCCTCATGCACGACGGATCCACCCCTCGTCCGCTCCGTTTCGGCGCCAACTACACCCCGTCCCGGGGCTGGTTCCACCACTGGCTCGACTTCGACCTCGACGAGGTCAGGGCCGACCTCGACTCCGTCGCCGCGCTCGGGCTGGACCACGTACGGGTCTTCCCGCTGTGGCCGGTGTTCCAGCCGAACCGGACCCTCATCCGGCCGCGCGCCGTCGAGCAGCTCGTCGCGCTCGCCGACGCGGCCGCCGAGCGCGGGCTCGACGTCGACGTGGACGGCCTGCAAGGGCACTTGTCGAGCTTCGACTTCCTGCCCGCGTGGACCGGGACCTGGCACCGGCGCAGCATCTTCACCGACCCGGACGTCGTCGCCGCACAGGAGGAGTACCTGCGCACGCTGGCCGCCGCCCTCGCCGACCGCCCCAACTTCCTCGGCATGACCGTCGGCAACGAGATCAACCAGTTCTCCGACGCCCCCCATCCGGACCCGGACCGGATCACCCGGGAGCAGGCCGGGCGCTGGCTGGAGCGGATGCTCGCCGCGTGCGAGAAGGGCGCGCCGGACCGCTTCCACGTGCACGCCGAGTACGACGCCGCCTGGTACCGGGACGGCCACCCCTTCACCCCGGCCCAGGCCGCCCGGCTGGGTTCGGCCACGGCCGTGCACTCCTGGGTGTTCAACGGCACCGCGCAGCGTCACGGCCGCGCCGGAACGGCGACCGAGCACCACGCCGCGTACCTGGTCGAGCTGGCGAAGGCCTGGGCCCGTGACCCGCACCGGCCGGTGTGGCTCCAGGAGGTCGGGGCGCCCGCGCCGCTGATCCCGGCGGAGCACGCGGCGGCGTTCACCGAGGCGACGGTGGCGAACGTGCTGGACTGCCCGGACCTGTGGGGCGTGACCTGGTGGTGCTCGCACGACGTGTCCCGGGAGCTCGCGGACTTCCCGGAGCTGGAGTACGGGCTCGGTCTGCTCACCAACGACCGCAGGGCCAAGCCCGCCGGGGCCGCCGTCGCCCGGATCGCCGCGCAGTGGCGGGGCCGGGAGCACTGCCCGGCCGTCCGGTCCACCGCGCTGGCCGTGGACGTCGGCGGGGCGGAGGCGGCGCCGGGGCGCTCGGTGTGCGCCCCGGGCGGCGCGTTCTTCGAGGCCTGGGCCGCGCTCACGGCCCAGGGGGTCCGCCCCGCGGTGGTCCTGGCGGAGCTCGCCGAGGACGCGGCCCATCTGTCGGCGCGCGGCATCACGGAGGTGCTGCGCGTGCCCGACGTCACCTGACCACCCGCAACCCGACCGCTCGTCCCCCGTCACCAAGGAGCCCCGCATGTCCGAGACCGACAACGGCGCCGACCCTCGCACCGCCCGCTCGATACGCACCGCCCGCTCGTTACGCACGGCGCCGTCGGCGCCACCGGCACCGCCCGCCCGCCGCGGCGTCCTCGCCGCCGGGGCCGGAGCGGGGGCCGCCGCACTGCTCGGCATCACCGGCGCCGCCACCACGGCGCGAGCCGCGCAGGCCGCCCCGGCACCGGCACCGGCCTCCCCGACGGCCCCCGCCGACCTGGCCCCGTACGCCTCCTACTGGTTCCCCGATTCGCTTCCCCACGGCGCCCCCGGCACCGGCATCACGTGGCGCTCCCTCAAGCAGTGGACCCCCGAGTCCGATCGGGACCTCGCGTACAACACCGCGACCGTGCCCCTCGCGCCCCGCTTCACCCCCGTGCCCCCGAACGCGACGGCCCGCGGCGGCCAGGCCCGGATCGCCTCGCTCGTCTCCTTCGGGCCCACCGCCCAGAACCCCTCGCAGGGCTCCGCCACCGCCGACCACTACGCGCTCACGCACTGGGCGTACCTCGACGAGCTGGTGTTCTGGGGCGGCTCCTCCGGCGAGGGCATCGTGCTCGCCCCGAACGCGCCCGTCGTCGACGCCGCCCACCGCAACGGCGTCCCGGTGCTCGGCAACATCTTCCTGCCGCCCGTCGCGTACGGCGGCGACCTCCAGTGGACCCGGGACCTCGTCCAGCGGGACCCGCTCGGCCGGTTCCCGATCGCCGAGAAGCTCGTACTGGTGGCGCGGACGTACGGGTTCGACGGCTGGTTCGTGAATGCCGAGACCGACGGCGGCGACAGCTCGCTCGCCGCCCGGATGCGGGAGTTCCTGCGCGCGCTGCGGGCGGCCGGCGCCCCGTACGGCCTGCGGATCACCTGGTACGACGCCATGAACAGCACCGGCCGGGTCGGCTGGCAGGGCGCGCTCAACCAGCTCAACCAGGAGTTCTTCGAGGACCGGGCGGGCCGGGTCGCGGACACGATGTTCGTCGACTTCCGCTGGACCCGGCAGACCCTGGCCTCCTCGGGGGCGCTCGCCGACCGGCTGGGCCGCTCCCGCCACGAGCTGTGGGCGGCACTCGACGTGGAGTCGGGCGGCTGGGACTCCGGCGTCCGCTGGGACGCGATCATCCCGCGCGACCGCGCCCACGTCGCCAGTTTCGGCTTCTACCGGCCCGAGTGGACCCGCAACCACCTCACCGACCGCTCCCCCGGCGCCTTCCACCGTGCCGACGACCGGTTCTGGACGGGCGAGTCCCTGGACCCGGCGCACCCCGCGCCCGAGGGCACCTGGCGGGCACCCGCCACCGCCGTCGCGGACCGGTCCACCGTCACCGCGCTGCCGTTCGCCTGCGCCTTCAACACCGGGCACGGGGAGCGCTGGTACGAGGACGGCGAGGTCACCTCCGACACCCCGTGGAACCACCTCGGGCTCCAGGACCGGCTCCCGGGCCGCCGCTGGGCCGTCGAGTCCTCCGGAGCGCGTCCGTCGGTCACCCTGGACTTCGCGAAGGCCTGGCGCGGCGGCTCCAGCGTCCTCGTGTCCGGCGGCCTGAGCGCCCCGGCCGTCGTCGGCCTGCACTGCACCCGGCTGCCCCTGACCGGTTCCGCGGCCTTGGAGCTGGTGCACGCCACCGAGGCGGGCGCGGTCACCGTGGAGGTCGGCGTGGCCACACGCGAGCCGGCCGCCCCGGGCGAGCCCGTCCCGTACACCTGGCTGAAGACGCGGGCGCCGGGCTCCGGCCAGGGCGCCTGGCACACCTCCCGGATCGGGCTCTCGGCCCTGGCGGGCAAGACCGCGTACGGGCTTGCCGTACGGATCACGGCGCAGGGGAGCAGAGCCGTGTCCTGGCGGCTCGGCGCGATATCGGTACGCGACGACACCGCGCGGCGGCGCCCGGCGACTCCGGGTGCACTGACCGTCGACGCCTCGGCCCAGCAGGACGGCAAGGCCTCCGTCCGGCTGTCCTGGCGCCGGGCGGCCGGTGCGGTCCGGCACTACGAGCTGTACCGGCTGCTCCCGGACGGCACCCGCCGCTTCCTCGGCGGCACCTGCGGCACGGCCCTGCACCTCCCGGCCGTCGCCCGGGCCGGCCGGGAGCCCGCGGCCGCGTTCGAGGTCCGGGCCGTGGACGAGCTGTACGCGGCCTCGGCCCCGGCGGGCACGACGCTCCCCTGGGCCTGACCGCCCGACCGGACCCCGGCGGGGGGGCCGGGCTCACGGGCTCAGGAACTCACGGGCTCAGCGCTCAGGCGCTCAGGACGTATGCGGATCGCTGCGCGGGACCGCCACCGTCACCCGCAGCCCGTGCGGCGGGTTCTTCTCGTACGCGAGGGACCCGCCGCCCGCGGCGAGCAGTGCCCGGGAGATCGACAGGCCGAGCCCCGAGCCCTTGATGTTCTGGTGGCGGCCGCTGCGCCAGAACCGGTCGCCGACGCGGAGGAGCTCCTCGTCGGTGAGCCCGGGGCCGCGGTCGGCGACGACGACCTGCACGAAGGGCCCGGCCGAGGCCACCGACACCTCCACCTCCTCACCCTCCGGGGTGAACTTGAGGGCGTTGTCGATCACGGCGTCGAGCGCGCTGGAGAGCGCGATCGGGTCGGCCCAGCCCGTGACGGCGGTCCGGCCCGTCTCGGTGACCCGTACGCCCTTCTCCTCCGCGTACGGGCGCCAGGCGGCGACCCGCTCCGCGGTCAGCCCGGCGATGTCGGTGAGGCTGAGCTCGGCGGAGGTGTGCTCGGCCAGCGCCAGGTCGAGCAGGTCGTCCAGGACCTGGGTCAGGCGCTTGCCCTCGGTCCGCACGGAGGCGATCTCCTCGTTGCCCTCGGGCAGTTCGAGGGCGAGCAGCTCGATCCGCAGGAGCAGCGCCGCGAGCGGGTTGCGCAGCTGGTGGGAGGCGTCGGCGACGAACGCCCGCTGCTGCTCCAGGACCTCTTCGACGTTGTCGGCCATCTCGTTGAACGAATGTGCCAGGCGTTGGAGTTCCGGGGGCCCGCCGGCCGCCGCGACCCGGGAGTTCATCCGTCCGGTGGCGATGCCGTGGGCGGCGGCGTCGAGGGTCCGGACGGGCTTGAGCACCCAGCGGGTGAGCACGAGGGCGGCGCCGAAGGCCACGAGCATCGCGGCCGCCAGCCCGGCGATGATGATCAGCCAGCCGTCCAGGATGCGGGCCCGCATCTGGTCGGTGGGTGACTCGGTGACGACGACCGCGACGACGTCGCCGTCGAGGACGACCGGGGAGGCGACGAGCAGCTTGCCGTGGGACTGCCAGGGCCACACCTGGGCGGGGTCGTGGCTGCGGCGCCCGGCGAGCGCCTCCGAGAAGGCGCGGCGGCCGTCCTCCGTCGCCGGAAGCTCCCACCAGCCGGGGGCGCGGGCCATGGCGTTGTCGTCGCGCAGGAAGATGCCGACGCGGATGCCGTACAGCTGCTGGTAGCGGGCGAGTTCCTGCTGGAGCGTCTCCCGGCGCTCGGTGGCGCCCGAGGAGCCGGACCCCTCGGCGTCGATGACGAACTGGGCGAGGGCGGCGAAGCGGGCGCTGTCGTCGATGCGGTCGACGACCACGCGCTGCTGCTGCCCCGCGGCCAGGCTCACGGCGAGCGGGAAGCCGAGGGCGAGCAGCACGCCCGCCATGAGGACGACGAGCAGGGGGAGCAGGCGGGCGCGCACGGCGGGGCCCCGCTAGGGCGCGGCCGGGGTGACGAGCCGGTAGCCCACCCCGCGGACGGTCTCGATGAGCGCGGGCATGCGCAGCTTGGAGCGCAGCGAGGCGACGTGGACCTCCAGGGTCCGCCCGGTCCCCTCCCAGCTGGTGCGCCACACCTCGCTGATGATCTGCTCGCGCCGGAAGACGACCCCGGGGCGCTGCGCGAGCAGGGCCAGCAGGTCGAACTCCTTGCGGGTGAGCGGTACGTCGGCGCCGTCGACGCTGACCCGGCGGGTCGCCAGCTCGATGTTGACGGGGCCGAGCCGGACCACGTCGGGGGCAGCCGTCCCGGTGGCGGCGGCCTCCTCGGAGGCGCCGGTGCGCCGGGCGACGGCGTGGATGCGTGCGAGGAGTTCACCCGTGTCGTACGGCTTGACGACGTAGTCGTCGGCGCCCATGTTGAGGCCGTGGATGCGGGAGCGTACGTCGCCGCGCGCGGTCACCATGATCACGGGCGTCGAAGTGCGCTTCCGGATCTTGCCGCAGACCTCGTACCCGTCCTGATCGGGCAGCCCGAGGTCCAGGAGGACGACACCGAAGGGGGGAGCTCCGGCGGGCAGCAGGGCCTGCAGGGCCTCCTCGCCGCTGCGGGCGTGGGTCACCTGGAAGCCGTGTCGGGCGAGGATCGCGGACAGGGCGGCGGCGACGTGGTCGTCGTCCTCGACGAGCAGCAGTCTCATTGCGTCCCCCTTTCCTGTTTTCCTGATCAGGGCCCGCGGTCAGGGCCACCCTGCATCCACGCCGATGAAGAGGCCCACGTCAAGGGGGTTCCGGTCCGGCGCGTCTTCCGTTATGCACCCGGTACGGGCGATCCTGCCCCGGTAGCCGTGGTGCGCACGGAGCGTATCGGAGCGAGGCCGTTTCGTTATGCTCAATTCTCCCTCAGATGTAATGACGGTGTGCGCACGACGTCACTACTGTCCTCCCAACCGAGGAGGACGGAGCAAGAAGCCGATGAGCGGAGTATCAGTGACCAAGGACGCGCAGGATGCGGCCCCGGCCGCGGACGACCTGGTCGTACTGAGCAACGTCAACAAGCACTTCGGCGCGCTGCACGTGCTTCAGGACATCGATCTGAGCATCGCCCGCGGTGAGGTCGTCGTCGTGATCGGTCCCTCGGGATCGGGCAAGTCCACGCTGTGCCGGACCATCAACCGCCTGGAGACGATCGACTCGGGCACCATCACGGTCGACGGCAAGGAACTGCCGTCGGAGGGACGGGAACTGGCCCGGCTGCGCGCCGATGTGGGCATGGTCTTCCAGTCCTTCAACCTGTTCGCGCACAAGACGGTGCTGCAGAACGTGATGCTCGGTCAGCTCAAGGTCCGCAAGACGGACTCGGCGGCCGCGCTCGAGAAGGCCAAGTCCCTGCTGGACCGGGTGGGCGTCGGCTCTCAGGCCGACAAGTACCCGGCGCAGCTGTCCGGCGGCCAGCAGCAGCGCGTGGCGATCGCCCGTGCGCTGGCGATGGACCCGAAGGTGATGCTGTTCGACGAGCCGACCTCGGCGCTCGACCCGGAAATGATCAACGAGGTGCTGGAAGTCATGCAGCAGCTCGCCCGGGAGGGCATGACGATGGTGGTCGTCACGCACGAGATGGGCTTCGCCCGTTCTGCGGCCAATCGGGTCGTCTTCATGGCCGACGGAAAGATCGTCGAAGAGGCCGCGCCCGAGCAGTTCTTCAGCAACCCGCGCAGTGACCGAGCGAAGGACTTCCTTTCGAAGATCCTGCACCACTGACGGTCCTGCTCTGGTAGTGATCCCCTGGCGGCTCAGAGCACGCGTGTCGCTCGTCGTCCAACAACGTCTCATCCGAGGGAAGTTCACCATGAAGGTTTTCAAGGCCGGTGCGGCCGCAGCCGTTGCCGCAGTCCTCGCCCTGACGGCGACCGCTTGCGGCGGCGGCAGCGACAAGGCGAGCGGTGACGGCGGCGCGTCCGGTGGCGCCAAGAAGGACAAGATCGTCATCGGCATCAAGTTCGACCAGCCCGGTCTGGGTCTCAAGACCCCGGACGGCAAGTTCACGGGCTTCGACGTGGACGTGGCGACGTACGTCGCCAAGGAGCTCGGCTACCAGCCGGACCAGATCGAGTTCAAGCAGGCCGTCAGCGCCGAGCGCGAGAACCTGATCGCCAACGGTGACGTGAAGCTGGTCGTCGCGACCTACACGATCAACGACAAGCGCAAGGCGAAGGTCGACTTCGCCGGCCCGTACTTCAAGGCCCACCAGGACCTGCTGGTCCGCGCCGACGACTCCTCGATCACCAAGGCCGAGGACCTCAACAAGAAGAAGCTCTGCTCGGTCACCGGCTCCACCTCCGCGCAGAACGTCAAGACCAAGCTGGCCCCCGAGGCCGACCTGCAGGAGTTCCCGGGCTACTCCGAGTGCCTCACCGGCCTGGAGAACAAGGCCGTGGACGCGCTGACCACGGACGACTCGATCCTCGCCGGCTACGCCGCGCAGGAGAAGAACAAGGGCAAGTTCAAGCTCACCGGCCTGAAGCTCAGCGACGAGCCCTACGGCATCGGCCTGAAGAAGGGCGACAAGGACCTCCAGACGAAGGTCAATGCCGCGCTGAAGAAGATGGTCGAGGACGGCTCCTGGGGGAAGGCCGTCGAGAAGAACTTCGGCCCCGCCAACTACAAGGCCGAGCCGGCTCCGCAGATCACCGAAGGCAGCTGATTCATCGGTGAGGAGCGTCGCCGTCCGCCTGCCGCGGACGGCGGCGCACCTCACCGGCCATCCTGGGGAGAGCGCAGGGCAACGTGTTCGACTTTCTTAATTCCGGGCAGTACGACGTGCTCGGAGCCTTCTGGGTGACGGTTCAGCTCACCCTCTACTCGGCGGTCGGGTCCCTGATCTGGGGCACCCTCCTGGCCGGGATGCGGGTCAGCCCGGTCCCGGTGATGCGGGCCTTCGGCACCGCGTACGTCAACACCGTGCGCAACACACCGCTGACTCTGCTGATCCTCGGCTGCTCACTGGGCCTGTACCAGACCTTGAGCATCACGCTCGGCGGCGACGGCTCCAAGGACATCGGCTTCCGCCTCGCGATCCTGGGGCTCATCGCCTACACCGGAACCTTCGTCTGCGAGGCGATCCGCTCGGGCATCAACACCGTGCCCGTGGGACAGGCCGAGGCGGCCCGCGCGCTGGGGCTGAGCTTCTTCCAGGTGCTCACCCTGATCGTGCTTCCCCAGGCCTTCCGTGCGGTCGTCGGACCGCTGACGAACGTACTGATCGCCCTCACCAAGAACACCACGGTGGCGGCGACGATCGGTGTGGCCGAGGCGGCCCTGCTGATGAAGGAAATGCTGGAGAACGAGGCGGACGCGATCTTCGCCGTCTTCGCGGTCTTCGCTCTCGGCTTCGTCCTGCTGACCCTGCCCACCGGCCTGCTGCTGGGCTGGGTGGCCAAGCGAGTGGCGGTGAAGCGATGAGCTCCGTTCTGTATGACACCCCCGGCCCCAAGGCCAAAACCCGCAACTGGGTCTACACCGGCATCTTCCTGGTGGTTCTCGCTCTGGCCCTGTGGTGGGCGCTCTCCCTCATGGCGGAGAAGAACCAGCTTGAGGCCGACAAGTGGGCCCCGTTCGTCACCGACAGCCAGATCTGGACGACGTTCCTGCTGCCGGGTCTCGGCGAGACCCTCAAGGCCGGCCTGATCGCCATGGTGATCGCGCTGCCTCTGGGCGCGCTCCTCGGCATCGCGCGACTCTCCGACCACGCGTGGATCCGCGTCCCGGTCGGCACGGTCGTGGAGTTCTTCCGCGCCATCCCGGTCCTGATGCTGATGTTCTTCAGCTCCGCGCTGTACGTGATGCTCGGTACGGTCAGCTCCGACCTGCGGCCCCTGTACGCGGTGGTCACCGGTCTGGTCCTGTACAACGCCTCGGTCATCGCCGAGATCGTCCGGGCCGGCATCCTGACGCTGCCGCGCGGCCAGACCGACGCGGCGAAGGCGATCGGCATGCGCAAGGGCCAGATCATGACGTACGTCCTGGTCCCGCAGGCCGTCACGGCGATGCTGCCCGCCCTGGTCAGCCAGCTCGTGGTGATCCTCAAGGACACGGCACTCGGTGGCGCGGCCCTGGGCTTCGCCGACCTGATGTCGATGAACCGGCAGATCTCCGCCAACTACAGCAACACCATCGCGACCATGGTCGTGATCGCCCTGATCTACATCGCCGTGAACTTCACGCTCACCACCTTCGCCTCCTGGCTAGAAGGCCGGATGCGGAAGTCGCGGAAGGGCACCGGCGCGGTCGTCGCCGGGGACGTGGCCGAGGTCGACGCGGGCGGAGCCGCCGGCGTGGGCCAGGCTCCCTGACGGCTCTCCCCCGGCTCGGGCGGCTGACGCCCGGTCAGTACACTGGCGTGACACCTGTGGTGGGGGGGGCCGGCAGCCCCCCCCCCCACCCCGGGGGTGGGGGCGGTGGGTGTGGTGGCCGGCCCCGCCCCTGGGGTGGGTAGGTTGTGTGGTGACAAAACAGACAAACGGTGCCGCCACAACGAGCCC
>NZ_JBHYXN010000040.1:41358-78900 GCF_042752335.1 Streptomyces sp. NPDC059355
CCGGCTCGGGCGGCTGACGCCGGGTCAGTACCCGGGCGTCACACCTGGGGGGCGGCGTAAATCACCCGCCGCACCACACGGCGTTGGACGGACCGGTGTCACTTGACGCAGGCACCTCCAGTGGGTTGCATACGTTCTGTGATCACATACCGGACATCGGGAGCCGCATCATGGACCCGGTGATCGTCGTCGGCGCAGGACCCGTCGGGCTGTCCCTGGCGCTGGCCCTGGCCGGCTCGGGCGTGCCCAGCGTCGTGCTCGACGAGGGACCGGGCAAGGACCTGCCCCGACCGGCCCGTACGGTCGTCCTGCACGAGGACACCTCGGCCATGGTCCACCGGCTGGGCTGTGCCACGCTGCGCGACGAGGGGGCACTGTTCGCCGCCTGGCGCACCATGCGGCGCCGCAGCCGGGCCGAGGACGCCCGGCGCATCACCTTCGAGGACCGCCAGGCGCCCCTGCACCTGCCGCAGCACGCCCTCACGCGCGGGCTGCGCGACGCCGCGGCCGCGCATCCGCTGATCCAGCTGGTCGCCGACAGTAAGCTGGACTCCCTGGAACAGGACGACGACGGGGTCACCGCGCACACCCGGGGCGCCGAGACCACCTGGTGGCGCGGGAGTTACCTGGTCGGCTGCGACGGGGCCCGCTCCACCGTGCGCAAGCTGCTCGGCATCCGCTTCCCGGGCCGCACCGCCGTCGAACGGCACGCCGTGGCCGCCCTGCGCACCGAACTCCCCTGGCCCGGCGAGGCCCTTCTGTACCGCGACCCGCCGCAGGAGACCACCGCCCGGCCGCTGCCCGACGGGGTGTGGCGGCTGGACTGGCTGCTGCCGGCCCGCGGGGAGCTGGTCACGCCCGACGCGCTCGTCACCCTGATCCGGGACACCCTGGCCGCGTGGTGCGGGGGCACGACACCCCCGTACGAGCTCCTCGACACCGGGGTGCACACCCTGCACCACCGGCTGGCCCGGCGCTGGCGCGACCGGCGCGCCTTCCTCGCCGGGGACGCCGCCCACCTGCTGGGCGCCCTCGGCACGCAGGGGGTGGACGAGGGGCTGCGGGACGCCGAGAACCTCGCCTGGAAGCTGTCCCTGGCCTGGCACCAGGGCGCTTCCGAGGCCCTCCTCGACAGCTACGAGGGCGAGCGCCGCACGGCGGTCGCGGCCCGGCTGCGCGCCGCCGACCAGACGATGCCCGTACTGCGCGGTGGCGGCGGGCTGCGGACGTACCTGCCCGGCGCCACCCGCTCCGGTGAACTGCTGCTGACCGACGGCCACTTGGGTCGGGGACCGCTGGGTGCGGCGCCGACGTACGCCCCGCCGGTGGCCGTACGCGAGGTGCCCACCGACACGGAGCCGGGCGGTCAGGTTGCCAACGTTCCCGTCACCGCGCCCGACGGGTCGACGGTGCCGCTGCGCGACCTGCTGGGGCGGGGCCGGCCGCTGGTGATCCTCGTCGCCCCGGGCACCGGGGTCTGGGACCGGCGGCACTGGCTGGGCGCCGGGCTGATGCCGCGGCTCGCGGCGGCGGTGAGCGCGCTGCCGGTCCGGACCGAACTGCTGGTCGCGGACGGCTACCCGGGGGCGCCCGCGCACACGGTCCTGCTGGTCAGGCCGGACGGGCACCTGGCGGCCACCTTCGCGGGCGTGCGGCCCGCGGAGCTGTACGAGGCGGCGGACACGGTCCGGTGGGGAGCGCCCGAGGGCGCTCGCGCGCCGCTCGACCCCTCCTCGGCCGCACCCGCGACCCCGACACATCCAGCCGTGATCGATTGACCGGTCTCCGGTCCGCATGCTTCACTCGCGAACATGACCGGCAACGACGTACGCCTGTGGCGGAGGGTCCATATGGACCTGCTCCGCTACGCGGGCTGCGTGTGTCGCCCTTCCTGCTGATTCGCCCTCCCCCGCGCGCTCCGCGCGCACTTTCGCGAACCCCCAGGACGGTCACGCCCCCATGTCTGCGCCCCTTGCCCCCAGTGCATCCACTGCGCCCCTCGCACCTCCGCACGCCCCCGTACGCGCCCCCGCTCGTGCGGTGACGGCGGCGCAACTCCTCGACTTCGCCCTGCGCACCGCCGCCGACCCGGCGGTCATCGACTCCCTCCCCCTCGACCCCGAGGGCCGGACCTGGATCCGCCTCGACGGGCCGGGCGGCAGCGAGGCCTGGGTGATCGGCTGGCCGCCGGGCACCGGCACCGGCTGGCACGACCACGCCGAGTCGCAGGGCGCGTTCGTCACCGCCCGCGGCCACCTGAGGGAGCACTCGCTGGCCGTACGGCTCCCCTCGGAGGGCTGGCGGAGCCTGGAACTCGCTCCGGACCTGGACCGCAGCCGCAGCCTGGGCGCGGGGACGGGCCGGGCGTTCGGGGAGCACCACGTCCACGAGGTGCTCAACGAGTCGCAGACGGAGCACGCGGTCTCGGTGCACGCGTACCACCCGCCGCTGCCCCTCATCCGCCGCTTCAGCCGCAGCGGACAGGTGCTCACGCTGGAGCAGGTCGAGCGCCCGGCGGACTGGCAGTGAGCGCCCCGGTCGGCATCGACGCCCTGCTGGATCGGGTCCGGTCGACGTACACGCGGATCGACCCGGCGCAGGCGTACGAGGCGTTCGGCGCGGGCGACGCACTGCTGGTGGACATCCGCTACCAGGCGCTGCGCGAGCGTGACGGCCTGATCCCGGGAGCGCTGGTGGTGGAGCGCAACGAACTGGAGTGGCGCCTGGACCCCCAGGGCTCCCACCGAGCCCCTGAAGCCACCTCGCACGACCTGCGGGTGGTGGTGATCTGCAACGAGGGCTACGCCTCCTCCCTGGCAGCGGTCTCCCTCCACGCCCTGGGCCTCCACCGCGCGACGGACCTCACGGGCGGCTTCCAGGCCTGGAAGGCCGCCGGCCTCCCCGTCGCCCCGGCCTCATAGCCCGGCCGGCGTCCGGGGACCGGGCCCGGCAGGCCACGTACGTCACCGGGCCCGGGGCCCCCGCCGCTTCGGCGGCAGAGCCCCGGGCCCGGGCCGCGGACGGCGGCGGGCCGCTACCGCGAGGTGGCCACCTCGACCGGCGGCACCCGCAGGGCGACCCGCCCCGGCACGGCGGTCGCGGCCAGCGCCAGCAGGCCGGCCACACCCACCACCCCGACGTACACCACCGGCAGCACCGCCGGCGCCGCGGTCCCCGTCATCCCCACGCTGAACGCGGTCAGTACGGCCAGCGCGATCCCCGACCCCAGCACCGCCCCGATCAGCACCACCGCCAGCGCCTCCGCCCGCAGCATCCGCAGCACCTGGCGCCGCTTCGCTCCCGCCAGCCTCAGCATCGCGAACTCCCGCAGTCGCTCCGACGTGGACATCGCCAAGGTGTTGACCACCGCGATCGCGGTGAAGGCCAGCACCAGCCCCATCGCCAGCAAGTTGATCTCGGCACCTTCCCGCTGCCGCTCGCCCCGCGCCGCGTCCGCGTCCCGCGCCGACAGCACCCCGACCCCCGGGAATCCGCCGACCGCCGCGGCCAGCTGGTCCCGCCCGGTCCCCGGCTCCGCCGCCACCAGCACGCTGCTCGCCAGCGGGTTGTCCACGTGCGCCGCGACGAGATCGTGCGGCAGCGTCAGGTCGCCGAAGCCCAGCCCCCTCGCGTACACGGCCGAGACGGTCAGGGTGACCGGCGTCCCGTCGCCCAGCGCCAGCTGCAGCGGGCTCCCCGGCTTCAGCCCCAGCTGATCGGCGGCCAGTTCGCTCACCGCCGCGCTCTTCTCGCCGAAGCCGTCCAGGCTCCCGCTCGTCACACCCGGGTCCCAGGTCCGGGTCAGCCCGGCCGGGGTGACGCCCTGCGCGCCGTACTTCGTCAGCCCCACCCGTACGGACGTGTGCACGATCTCGGTGGCAGCCGTGACCCCGGGGGTCCGCCGGACCCGCTCCGCCGCCGCACCCGTGACCCCCGGCCCCTGCGCGGCCAGCACCCAGCCGGCCCGGACCCCGTCACGGGCCTGCGCCCGGGCGGCGTTGCCCAGCGTCGGCGTGATGAACAGGACGGTGCAGGTCATGCCGATCAGCAGCGCGAGCGGGGTGACGGCGGAGGCCATCCGGGTGGCGTTGCCGCGCAGGTTCGCGGCGGCCAGGTACCCGCCCGGGCCGGCCATCCGCAGCGGCCCTGCGAGCACCGCGGTCGCGCCCCGGACCAGCAGCGGGCCGAGCAGCGAGACCGCCCCGGCGAAGACGACGACCGCGAGGAAGGTCACCGGGGTCGATGCCGGCTCGGTGCGCAGCGTGCTGAGTACGGCGACCAGCACCACACCGCCGGCCAGCAGCAGCACCCCGATCGCGATCCGGATCCACGCGGGCCGCCCCCGCTCCACGGCGGCTTCGGCGAGCGCCTCGGCCGGGCGGATCCGGGCGATCCGCCGTCCGGTGATCCGGGCCGCGGCCCAGGCTCCGAGCAGGCTCGCACCGACGGCGGCGAACATCGGGAAGATCCCGGCGGTGCGCTCCAGGTTGGCGGGGACGACCCCGCTGTCGACGAACCGGCCGTGCAGCCATGCGGCGAGCGGGAGTCCGGCGAGCGCCCCCGCGACACCGGCGGCCAGGCCCACGAGCAGGGCCTCGCGGCCGATCATGCGGCGCAGCTGCCGGGGCGTGGCGGCGATGGCCCGCAGCAGGGCGAGCTCGCGGTAGCGCTGCTGGACGGAGAGGGCGAAGGTGCCGACGACCACGAGGATCGCGACGAGCAGCGAGGTGCCGCCCATGGCCCCGCCCATGGAGACCAGCTTGATGCGTGCGCCGGCCGCGTCGAGGAACTCCACGGGCCCGCGTGCGTCGCCCGCGGCGACCTGCGCGCCACTGCCCTGGCCCTGGAGCGCCACCCTGGCGTCTCGGCCCTGGGGCTACCCCCACCCCCGGGGCCTGCCCCCGACCCCGGGGCTCCGCGGCCGGAAGCCCGGAACCCGCGCACCTTGGGACCCGCGTACCTCAGAACCCCGAATACCCCGGGCCGCCTTCGTCCTCGTCCGCGCCTTCGGCGCCCTCTTGCTCCAGCGCACGGCGCACCACCCGCAGGGCCATGCCCTCCGGGTACCCCTTGCGGGCGAGCATCCCGGCGAGGCGCCGGATCCGCTTGTCCCGCTCCAGGCCCCGGGTGGAGCGGAGCTTGCGCTCCACGAGCTCCCGGGCGGTCTGCTCCTCCTGGTCGGAGTCCAGCTGTTCCAGGGCCTCCTGGACGAGGGTGGCGTGCACCCCCTTGGTGCGCAGCTCCTGCGCGAGCGCCCGGCGGGCGAGGCCCCGGCCCCGGTGCCGGGACTCGACCCAGGCCCCGGCGAACGCGGCGTCGTCGATCAGGCCGACCTCCTCGTACCGGGAGAGGACCTCCTGCGACACCTCCTCGGGGATGCCCCGCTTCTCCAGGGCGTCCGCGAGCTGCCGCCGGGTGCGCGGCATCCCGGTGAGCAGGCGCAGGCAGATCGCCCGCGCCTGCTCCTCGGGACTCTGGGGCGGCAGTTCCTGGCGGCCTTCCCGGTCGCCGTCACGGCGGCCTTCCCGGCCGCCCTCACGACGGCCTTCGCGACCGCCCTCCCGGCGATCTCCGCGACGGCCCTCCCGGCCACCGCTCCCACCGCCCCTTTCCTGCTCCCGCACGGTCAGCTCTTGGCGACGGCAGCCTTGGCCGTCGTCTTGGCCTTCGACGCGGGGGCGGGCACGGCCGCGGCCTCGGCGGCAGGTGCACCGGCGGCCGCCTCTGCGGCGGCGTCCTTGCGCACGCCCACGCCCAGCTTCTCCTTGATCTTCCGCTCGATCTCGTTGGCGAGGTCGGGGTTGTCCTTCAGGAAGTTGCGGGCGTTCTCCTTGCCCTGGCCGAGCTGGTCGCCCTCGTACGTGTACCAGGCGCCGGCCTTGCGCACGAAGCCGTGCTCCACGCCCATGTCGATCAGACCGCCCTCGCGGCTGATGCCCTGGCCGTAGAGGATGTCGAACTCGGCCTGCTTGAAGGGCGGCGCGACCTTGTTCTTGACGACCTTGACGCGGGTGCGGTTGCCGACCGCGTCGGTGCCGTCCTTGAGGGTCTCGATGCGGCGGATGTCGAGGCGCACGGAGGCGTAGAACTTCAGCGCGCGGCCACCGGTGGTGGTCTCCGGCGAGCCGAACATCACACCGATCTTCTCGCGGAGCTGGTTGATGAAGATCGCGGTGGTCTTGGACTGGTTGAGCGCACCGGTGATCTTCCGGAGCGCCTGGCTCATCAGTCGGGCCTGGAGACCCACGTGCGAGTCGCCCATCTCGCCCTCGATCTCCGCACGCGGCACGAGCGCGGCGACGGAGTCGATGACGATCAGGTCGAGGGCACCGGAGCGGACCAGCATGTCCACGATCTCCAGCGCCTGCTCGCCGGTGTCCGGCTGCGACAGGATGAGGTTGTCGGTGTCGACGCCGAGGGCCTTCGCGTACTCGGGGTCGAGCGCGTGCTCGGCGTCCACGAAGGCGACGGTGCCGCCGGCCTTCTGTGCGTTGGCCACGGCGTGCAGGGTCAGGGTCGTCTTGCCGGAGGACTCCGGGCCGTACACCTCGATCACACGGCCGCGGGGCAGCCCGCCGACGCCGAGGGCGATGTCCAGCGCGGTCGACCCGGTGGGGATGACCTCGATGGGGTCGTTCGGCTTGTCGCCGAGGCGCATGACCGCACCCTTGCCGAATTGCCGTTCAATCTGTGCGAGCGCGGCGTCGAGAGCCTTCTCGCGGTCGGTGCCTGCCATGGGTTCCACCCGGTTTGCTTGAGTCGATCGCTTCACGCCATTGACGCTAACGCCTGCCACTGACAATGCGCTTCCACGCCCGGTTCGGCTGTGGATAACTCATCAGAATGGATGTTCGATTTCCCTGTCAAGCAGGCTCACCGGACACCCGACTGACAACCCAGGGTTGACACCTCTTCGACTGTCAACCTAGGGTTGCCTCTATGACGAACCCTTCGGTGGAACCCGTTCGCATGACCAATCCGGTACGCCTCGACGACCTGATCGAGGCCATCAAGAAGGTCCACACCGACTCCCTGGAGCAGCTCAGCGGCGCCGTCGTCGTCGCCGAGTCGCTCGGCGACGTCGCGGACCACCTCATCGGCCACTTCGTGGACCAGGCCCGCCGCTCCGGCGCCTCCTGGACCGACATCGGCCGCAGCATGGGCGTCACCCGCCAGGCCGCCCAGAAGCGTTTCGTCCCCAAGGCCGACAAGGAGGGTGAGGGCGGCATGGACCCCAACCAGGGCTTCGGCCGCTTCACACCGCGCGCCCGCAACGTCGTCGTCACCGCGCAGAACGAGACCCGCGCCGCCGGCAACTCCGAAATCCGCACGGAGCACCTCGTCCTCGGCCTGCTCGCCGAGCCGGAGGGCCTCGCCGCGCTCGCCCTGCGCGCCCAGCAGGTCTCCGCGGACGACGTGCGCGCCGCCGCGACCGCCGCCCTGCCCCCCGCCGCCACCGGGGAGCTCCCCGCCCTCATCCCCTTCGACGCCGGCGCCAAGAAGGCCCTGGAGCTCACCTTCCGCGAGGCGCTGCGCCTGGGCCACAACTACGTGGGCACCGAGCACGTCCTCCTCGCCCTCCTCGAACTCGAGAACGGCGAAGGCCCGCTCAGCGGCCTCGGCGTCGACAAGGACGCCGTCGAGGCGACCGTCAGCGAGGCCCTGGCGTCCTTCGTCGCCGAGGCCGGGGAAAAGGCCGGGGAGACGCAGTAGCCGCGTCCCCGGCCGCCCGCTCGGTCAGTTCGTACCGCTTCACGTACGCGCCGAGGAAGGCCTGCAGCGTGGCGACGGCCGGGATCGCGATGAGCGCCCCGACCGCGCCCAGCAGGGCCGTGCCGGCGATGACGGACCCGAAGGCCACCGCCGGGTGGATGTCGACCGTCTTCGAGGTCAGCTTCGGCTGCAGGACGTAGTTCTCGAACTGCTGGTAGATCACCACGAAGCCCAGCACGTACAGCGCGTACCAGGGCGAGTCCGGGAAGGCGATCAGCATCGGCAGCGCGCCCGCCAGGTAGGTGCCGATGGTGGGGATGAACTGGGAGACCAACCCCACCCACACCGCCAGCGCGGGCGCGTACGGCACGTCGAGCACCGCGAAGACGATGTAGTGCGCGATGCCGGAGACCAGCGCCATCAGCCCGCGCGAGTACAGGTAGCCGCCCGTCTTGGCGACGGCGATCTCCCAGGCTCGCAGCACCTCCGACTGCTTCGCGGGCGGCAGTACGGAGCACAGCGCGCGCCGCAGCCGCGGCCCGTCGGCGGCGAAGTAGAAGGAGAAGAGCCCGACCGTCAGCAGCCGGAAGAGCCCGCCGAGCACGGTGGCGGACACGTCGAGCACGCCGGTCGCGCTGTTCTGCACGTACTTCTGGAGCCAGTCGGAGTGCAGCAGGCTGTCCTGGATCTCCAGCCGGGACAGCTTGGTGTGGAAGGTGGTGTTGATCGTGCCGATCACCGAGTCGAGGTAGCGGGGGAAGCCCCCCACCATCTCGACGATCTGCCCGGCGAGCATCGAGCCGAGCAGCACGACGAAGCCGGCGGCGGCGACGAACACGCCCAGGAACACCAGGAAGGTGGCGAGTCCGCGGCGCATGCCGCGGGCCGCCATCCGGGACACGGCGGGTTCGACCGCGAGCGCGAGGAAGAACGCGATCAGGATGTTGACGAGCAGTGCGGTCAGCTGGTGGAAGGCCCAGCTGCCGAGCTGGAAGCAGGCGATGAGGGCGAGTACGAGGACGACGGCGCGCGGCAGCCAGCGCGGCATCCGGGCCCCGGCCCCCGCCGGCGGTGCGGTGGCGCCGCCGGGAGGTGCCGAGGATCCCTCGGGCTCGGCCGCCTCGGCCGGCCCGGCCCCCTCGGCGGTGTCGGTCGTCGTGTCCGTCGTCGTGTCGGTCGTCGTGTCGGTCGTCGTGTCGGTCGTCTCATCGGTGGCTGCCACGCCGACCAGTCTGTCCCACCCGTACCGCGTACGGGGAAACGGCCGCCCGCGTCAGCGCAGCGAGGCGGGCACGTCCATCGCCGAACACACCGCGCGCCACACGTCCTTGGCTTCCCAGCCCGCGTCCAGCGCCTGCTGGACGGTGCGTCCGCCGAGCTCCGTCATGACGTGGTCCCGCGCGAAGGAGTCCGCGTAGCCCGCGCCGAAGTGCTCGGCCATCCGCTCCCAGAAAATCGTCAACCGCATGCGCCCAGTATCCCGCCCCGGGAGAGTGCACCGGCGCCGTTCCCCTCCCGTCCGCGAGGCGGCGCGCCCTACGGTGTCACGCATGCCTGGAGACGACGCTTCCTCGCTGACCCCACCGCCCTCGTCGAGCCCACCGACCCCACTGGCCCGCGCCGAGCAGTTCTTCTGGCTCACGGCCCGGGTCCTGGAGCAGCGGCGGTTCGCCTTCCACTTCCTCGGCGGGGAGGCCGACGCGGTGGACACCGCCCTCGGCTCGTACCTCAACGCCGACGGCGGCTACGGCCACGCCCTCGATCCGGATCTGCGCGGTCCGCTCAGCCATCCGCTGCACACCGCGCACGCGCTCCGGGTCCTGGACAGCCTGGGCCGCTGCGCCGGGCAGCGGATCGAGCGGCTCTGCCGCCACCTGACCCGGGTCTCCACCGCGGACGGCGCGCTCCCGGTGGTCCTCCCGGCGCCGCGCGGTTATCCCGGGGCCCCCTACCACCCGGTGTACGACGATCCGCCGGGCGACCTGCTGACCACGGGCCCGGTGGTCGGCGTACTGCACCGCAACCGGATCTGGCACGCGTGGCTGTTCCGGGCCACGGACTTCTGCTGGGAGCGGGTCGAGAGCCTGCGCCGAGCGGGCCCGTACGAGGTCCAGAGCGCGGTGGCCTTCCTCGACGGCGCCCCCGACCGGGCGCGGGCGGTGGCGGCCGCGGACCGGCTCGGACGGCTCGTACGGGAGCAGCGGCTGGTCGTGCTCGACCCGCGCCGGCGCCGGGAGTACCCGCCGTACCCCGGCTGCGCGCCGGGCGAGCAGCTGTTCCCGCACGACCTCGCCCGGCGGCCGGAGTCCCTGGCACGCGGCTGGTTCACCGACGAGGAGATCCGGCGGTCGCTGGACTTCCTGGCCGCCGGACAGCAGCAGGACGGCGGCTGGCCGGTGCGGCGCCTCGCGTGGGCGCCGGGCAGCTCGCTGGAGCGGCGCCCGATCGCCACCCTGGAGGCCTTGCTGACACTGCGCGCGTACGGGCGCCCCCTGGCCGGTGATCCCCCGGCGGACGCTACCCGCCCAGGGCCCGCACTCCCGCGGTGACGACCACGGCGGCGGCGACCACGAGCAGGAACGGCGCCCGCAGCAGCAGCGCGAGCCCTGCGGCGGCCAGCCCGGCGGCGCGGGCGTCGAGGACGAGCTCGTGCCCGGTACTGAAGGTCTGCTGGGCGGTGAGCGCGGCGAGCAGCGCGACCGGCAGCAGGGCGGCGAGCCTGCGCACCGCCGGCCGCTCCAGTACCCCGGCGGGCACGAGCAGCCCGGCGAGCTTGACGGCGTAGCAGCCGACGACGGTGAGCGCGATGGCGATCCAGACGTTCACGAGCGGCGTCCCTTCAGCCAGAGGATCGCGGGGGCGGCGAGGGCGGCGACGAGCACCGGCAGCCCGGCGGGCAGTACGGGCAGCAGGCCCAGCCCGAGGACGAGGGCGAGCGCGGCGACGGCCCGCTCGGTGGCGGTCTTCAGCATCGGCGCGAGCAGGGCCAGGAAGACGGCCGGCCCGGCGGCGTCCAGCCCCCACGCGGAGGTGTCCCCGAGGGCCTCGGCGCCGAGGGCGCCGAGCAGGGTGGTGAGGTTCCACAGGACGTACAGGCTCAGCCCGGTCACGGTGAACCCGAGCCGGGCCGACCTGCGGTCCGGCTGGGCCAGGGCCACTGCGGTGGTCTCGTCGATCACCCAGTGGGCGGCGAGCGGCCGCACGGCCTTGGGCACGGCGAGCAGCTGCGACAGCCGCAGCCCGTAGAAGGCGTTCCGCGTACCGAGGAAGAAGGCTCCGGCGGCCGCGGTGAACGGGTTCCCGCCCGCGGCCAGCGCCCCGACCAGCGCGAACTGTGAGGCTCCGGTGAACACCAGCAGGCTCAGCGCGCAGGCCTGGAGCACGCTGATCCCGGCCCCGGCGGCGGTCACCCCGAACGCGAACCCGGACAGCCCGACGGCCACCCCGACCCCGAGCGCGTCCCGTAGGACGGCCCGTCGCGGCCGCTCCGCGACCCCCTCGGGGGTCTCCTGCCTCACCATCTGTCGCTCTCCCACGCCCCGACCGTACGCAGCCCGCCCCCACCGGTCTTGTACGTTCTTGCACGCGGGAAGCGGGAGGCAGGAGGCGGACGGGCGGGGCCGGGCTCAGCCCCCGCCCGGGAGCCGGCCGCCCGAGCGCCCCCGGCGGTAGGCGCCCGGGGGGACGCCCACGATGCGGGTGAAGTGGCGGTTCAGGTGGGGCTGGTCGGTGAAGCCGACGGCGACGGCCGCCTCCGCGGGCGGGGTGCCCGCGTCCAGCAGCACCCGGGCCCGCCGGACCCGGGCGTCGGTCAGCCAGGTGTGCGGCGGCATCCCGTACGCCTCCCGGAAGGCCCGCAGCAGGGCGAAGGGACTGGTCCCCAGTTCCGCGGCGAGCCGTTCCAGCGAGGGCGGCCGCGCCATCCGCTCCTGGAGCACCGCCCGCGCCGCCGCGGCGTCGACCGCTCCGGCGCTGCGGACCGTACGGACGGGCAGCGGCCCGGCGTGGCGGGCCAGCATCCGCGCGACCGCACCGCGCAGCAGCGTGTCGGCGGCCAGCGCGTTCCCCTCCTCGGCGGCCCGGTGCACCTCGGTGATCACGTACGAGGTCTGCGGGTCGGTGACCGAGTCGGCGGTGAAGCCCGGGGTCCCGCGCAGGCTGCCTATCTCCGCGGCCACCTCCGCGATCAGCTCCCGGGAGGGGTAGAGGGTGGCGTACGCCCAGCCCTCCGGGACCCCGGCGCGCGCGGTGTGCGGCACCTCGGGGTTGATCAGGACCACGCTGCCCGGCCCGGCCCGCAGGGTGCCGCCGGGCAGGCCGACCTCCTCGATGCCGCCGGTGACGGCCGCGATGACGTACCCGTCGTGGGTGTGGCGCGGGAAGGTGTGGCGTACGTAGTGGGCGCGCAGCAGGTCCAGGCCGGGCAGCTGGGCGTACCGCCAGTGCCGGGCCCACTCCCGCTCGTCCGCCCCCTCCGCCCCGTGCACCCCATCCGTCATGCCTCCATTCTGCGCTCCGCCCGCTGCGGCGACCGCCCTGTGCGGGTGTCTGCCCAGGTCCGGGCCGTTGTCAGTGGCCGGGTGCAGGATGGGGGCATGGCCGGCTCCGCGCTCGATGCGTTCTCCCCCGCGACCCGCTCCTGGTTCACGGGGGCCTTCGCCGCGCCCACCTCCGCGCAGGAGGGCGCCTGGCGGGCCATCCGGGAGGGCTCCGACGTGCTCGTCGTGGCGCCGACCGGCTCCGGCAAGACCCTGGCCGCCTTCCTCGCCGCCCTCGACCAGCTGGCGTCCACCCCGCCGCCGGCCGAGCCGAAGAAGCGCTGCCGGGTGCTGTACGTGTCCCCGCTGAAGGCCCTCGCGGTGGACGTCGAGCGGAATCTGCGCAGCCCGCTGACCGGGATCCGCCAGGAGTCCGTCCGCCTGGGCCTGCCCGAGCCGGAGATCCGGGTCGGGATCCGCTCGGGGGACACGCCGCCGGCGGAGCGGCGGGCACTGGCCACCCGGCCGCCGGACATCCTGATCACCACGCCCGAGTCGCTGTTCCTGATGCTGACTTCGGCGACGCGCGACGCGCTGGCCGGGATCGAGACGGTGATCCTGGACGAGGTGCACGCGGTCGCGGGGACCAAGCGCGGCGCGCACCTGGCCCTGTCCCTGGAGCGGCTGGACGAGCTGCTGCCCCGCCCGGCCCGCCGGATCGGGCTGTCGGCGACGGTCCGGCCGGTGGACGAGGTGGCGCGGTACCTCGCTCCGCGGGGCAAGGCCGAGATCGTGCAGCCGCCCTCGGCGAAGGAGTTCGACCTGTCGGTGGTCGTCCCGGTGCAGGACATGGGCGAGTTGGTGGGGGTCCCCCCGGCGAAGCCAGGGGGAGGATCGGCCGCCGAGGGGCGGGAGGGCGGGGACAAGCCCTCGATCTGGCCGCATGTGGAGGAGCGCATCGCGGATCTGGTGCAGGCCCACCGCTCCACGATCGTGTTCGCCAATTCCCGCCGCCTCGCCGAGCGGCTGTGCAACCGGCTGAACGAGATCGCGTACGAGCGCGCCATGGGCGAGAAGCTGCCCGACGGCTCGCCGCCGGCCGAGATCATGGCCCAGTCGGGGGCCGCCCTGGGAGCCCCGCCGCTGCTGGCGCGGGCGCACCACGGCTCGGTCTCCAAGGAGCAGCGGGCGCTGGTGGAGGAGGATCTGAAGGCGGGCCGGCTGCCCGCCGTGGTCGCCACCTCCAGTCTGGAACTGGGCATCGACATGGGCGCGGTGGACCTGGTGGTGCAGGTGGAGTCCCCGCCCTCGGTGGCCTCGGGGCTCCAGCGCGTGGGCCGGGCCGGGCACCAGGTGGGCGCGGTCTCCACGGGGGTGGTGTTCCCCAAGTACCGCGGGGACCTGGTCCAGGCGGCCGTGGTCACCGAGCGGATGCGCACCGGGTCGATCGAGTCGCTGCGGATCCCGTCGAATCCGCTGGACGTGCTCGCGCAGCAGCTGGTCGCGATGACCGCGATGGACACCTGGCAGCTGGACGAACTGCTGGCGCTCGTGCGGCGGGCGGCGCCGTTCGCGGCCCTGCCGGAGTCGGCGTTCACCGCGGTGCTCGACATGCTGGCGGGCCGCTATCCGTCCGACGCGTTCGCGGAGCTCAGACCGCGGGTCGTCTGGGACCGGGTGGCGGGGACGATCACCGGCCGGCCGGGGGCGCAGCGCCTCGCCGTCACCTCCGGCGGCACCATCCCCGACCGGGGCCTCTTCGGGGTGTTCCTCGCGGGCGCGGACCCGAAGAAGGGCGGCGGCCGGGTCGGCGAGCTCGACGAGGAGATGGTCTACGAGTCCCGCGTGGGGGACGTGTTCACGCTGGGCACCACCTCCTGGCGCATCGAGGACATCACCCGCGACCGGGTCCTGGTCTCCCCCGCCCCCGGGGTTCCCGGCCGGCTGCCGTTCTGGAAGGGCGACCAGCTGGGCCGCCCCCTCGAACTGGGCCGCGCGGTCGGCGCGTTCCTGCGCGAGCTCGGCGGCCTGACCGAGGAGGACGCCCGGCTGCGCCTGGTCGCGGCCGGGCTCGACGCCTGGGCCGCGGAGAACGTCCTCGCGTACCTCGCGGAGCAGCGCGAGGCCTGTGGCCACGTCCCCGACGACCGGACCATCGTGGTCGAGCGGTTCCGCGACGAGCTCGGCGACTGGCGGGTCGTGGTCCACTCCCCCTTCGGCGCCCAGGTGCACGCACCCTGGGCGCTCGCCCTCGGCGCCCGCCTCGCCGAGAAGTACGGCATGGACGCGCAGGTCATGCATGCCGACGACGGGATCGTGCTGCGGCTGCCCGACGCGGACCTGCTGTCGATGGACCTGCTGGACCACGACCCCGCGCACACCGCCTCCTTCGAGTTCGACGACGAACAGGCCCCGCTGGGCGCCGCGGACGTCGCCTTCGACCACGGCGAGATCAACCAGATCGTCACCGACCAGGTCGGCGGCTCCGCCCTGTTCGCCTCCCGGTTCCGCGAGTGCGCGGCGCGCGCCCTGCTGTTGCCGCGCCGCAGTCCCGGCAAGCGGACCCCGCTGTGGCAGCAGCGCCAGCGGGCTTCCCAACTGCTGCAGGTGGCTTCCGAGTTCGGATCGTTCCCGATCGTGCTGGAAGCCGTACGGGAGTGCCTGCAGGACGTCTTCGACGTGCCGGGCCTGACGGAGCTGATGGGGGACATCGAGGCGTGCCGCGTCCGCCTGGTCGAGGTCACCACCGCCGAACCGTCCCCGTTCGCCCGGTCGCTGCTGTTCGGGTACGTCGCCCAGTTCCTGTACGAGGGGGACTCGCCGCTCGCCGAGCGCAGGGCGGCCGCGCTGTCGCTGGACTCCCGGCTGCTGGCGGAGCTGCTGGGCCAGGCGGAGCTGCGCGAACTGCTCGACGCGCAGGTGCTGGAGGAGCTGGAGCGCGAGCTCCAGTGGCTGACGGAGGACCGGCGGGCCAGGGACGCCGAGTCCGTCGCCGACCTGCTGCGCCTGCTCGGCCCGCTGACCACGGCCGAACTGGCCGAGCGCGGCGCCGATGCGGCCTGGCCGAAGGCCCTGGCCGAGGCCCGCCGGGCCATCGCGGTCCGGATCGGCGGCGCGGACCACTGGGCGTCGATCGAGGACGCGGGCCGGCTGCGCGACGCGCTGGGCACGGCCCTCCCGGTCGGGGTCCCCGAGGCGTTCACCGAGCCGGTCAAGGACCCGCTCGGCGATCTCCTGGCCCGGTACGCCCGCACCCACGGGCCGTTCACGACGACCGCCGTCGCCGCCCGCTTCGGCCTGGGCGCGGCGGTGACCGGGGGCGCCCTGCAGCGGCTCGCGGCGGCGGGCCGGGTGGTGCAGGGCGAGTTCCACCCGGCCGGCATCGGCCAGGAGTGGTGCGACGCGACCGTGCTGCGCAGGCTGCGCCGCCGCTCCCTGGCGGCGCTGCGCCAAGAGCTGGAGCCGGTCCCGCCGACCTCCCTGGCCACCTTCCTGCCGCAGTGGCAGCACCTGGGCGGCGCCCTGCGCGGCATCGACGGCCTGGCCCGGGCGATCGAGCAGCTCCAGGGCTCCCCGGTGCCCGCTTCGGCGCTGGAGCGGCTGATCCTCCCCTCCCGGGTCTCGGGGTACTCCCCGACCCTGCTGGACGAGCTCACCACCACCGGGGAGGTGGTCTGGGCGGGCGCCGGGGCCCTCCCCGGCAAGGACGGCTGGGTCTCCCTCTACCTGGCGGACGCCGCGCCGCTGCTGCTGCCCCCGCCGCACCCACTGGAGCTGACGCCCCTTCACCAGTCGGTCCTCGACACCCTGTCCGGCGGGTACGGGCTGTTCTTCCGCCAGCTCGCGGAATCGGTGCGCGCCAAGTGGTCCGAGGCCACCGACCTCGAACTGTCCGAGGCCGTCTGGGACCTGGCCTGGTCGGGCCGGCTGACCAACGACACGCTCTCCCCGCTGCGCTCACTGCTCGGCTCGGGCCGCACGGCGGGCGCCACCGCCCACCGGGCCCGGCGCACCGTCCCGCGCGGCCGGTACGGGACGCTCAGCGCGCAGGTGTCCCGCCCGGGCCCGCCCACGGTCTCGGGGCGCTGGTCACTGCTGCCCACCCGGGCTCCCGACCCCACCCACCGGGCGCACGCACTGGCCCGGACCCTGCTGGACCGGCACGGGGTGGTGACGCGGGGCGCGGTGGCCGCCGAGGGCGTGGAGGGCGGCTTCAGCGCGGTGTACCGGGTCCTGTCGGCCTTCGAGGACAGCGGGCAGGCCCGGCGCGGCTATGTGGTGGAGGGCCTGGGCGCGGCCCAGTTCGCGATGGACGGCGCGGTGGACCGGCTGCGGTCGGCCGAGCGGAACCCGCCCCCGCTCGCGGCGGTGGTCCTGGCCGCAGCCGACCCGGCGAACGCGTACGGGGCGGCGCTGCCCTGGCCGGAGCCCCCGGCCGGGGCCACCCACAAGCCGGGCCGCAAGGCGGGATCGCTGGTGGTCCTGGTCGACGGCGAGCTCACCCTGTACCTGGAGCGGGGCGGCAAGACGCTGCTGGCCTGGCCCCCGGCCGAGGACCCGCGGCTCGCTGCGGCCACCGCGGCCCTGGCGGCGGCCTCCCGGATCGGCGCGCTCCCGGCGCTCACGGTGGAACGGATCAACGCCGCTGCGGCGTTGACCTCCCCGCTGGGCCCGGCCCTGGAGGCGGCCGGCTTCCACGCCACCCCGCGGGGGCTGCGCATGCGCTCGTGAATCCGGCGACCGCATCCGACCGCTGAATCCAACATTCCGGTCTCGACCATCGCGCTTACGTCCCGCTTATGTCTTGAGCACGTCACGAAGCCCCTCTCGACTGGCGGCCCCGCCCTTTTCTGGACTATCAAGATCACCGCAGGCATCAAGCGTGACGATGCCACGTCAAAGATCACACTCATGGGGGACCAGAAAAGTGAGCACCAACAGCATGCGACGAGCGGCAACGGGCGTCATCGGTCTGGCGGTTGCCGGAACCCTGACCCTCACCGGCTGCAAGAGCGGCAACGAGGAGGTCGCCCCCGCGCAGTCGAGCGCTCCGGCCGCCCAGCCGAGCCAGGGCGGCCAGGACTCCGCGCAGCCCAGCACCCCCGCCAGCCCCTCCGCCGGCGGCGGCCAGGCCCCCGCGGGCGCGGCGGGCCAGGCGAAGCCCGGCCAGACCTTCAAGATCGGCGAGACGGCACAGGTCCCGTTCAGCTACGGCAGCACCAAGGGCGGCACCATCGCCCTCACCGTCACCGCCGTCGAGCCGGGCCAGCCGGCCGACCTCGACTCGCTCAAGCTGGGCGACAAGGTCAAGGGGATGATCCCCTACTACGTCCGCTACACGGTCAAGAACATCGGCACCGTGGACCTCTCGTTCGCCTCCGTGGGTCACATCAAGGGCATCCTCCCGGACGGCTCCGAGGCCCAGGGCGTCTCCGTCATCGGCAAGTTCGAGAAGTGCAAGGACGAGACGCTGCCGAAGGGCTTCACCAACGGCCAGACGCAGACCAGCTGCGCCATCGCCCTGGCCCCGTCCGCCCAGACGAAGGTGGTCGGCGCCGAGTACTGGGGCGACCCGTACAACAACCTGAACGACGGCAAGGGCCTCTTCTGGAAGTAGCGGCACGGGAACCGGCAGCGGCCACCCCGCGCCTTCCCCTTCCGGACGACCGGGCCCCCGCCCGCGCCACCGCGCGGGCGGGGGCTCCCGCCGTCCCGGCCCCGTGGCGCGACAATGGCGCCATGCCCGAAGGAGACAGCGTCTGGCGCGCCGCGGCCCGGCTGGACGCCGCCCTCGCCGGCCACGAGCTGACCCGCAGCGACCTGCGCGTCCCCCGCTTCGCCACCGCCGACCTCACCGGCCGCACCACCCTCGGCGTCACCCCGCGCGGCAAACACCTCCTCGCCCGCTTCGAGGGCGGCCTGACCCTCCACACCCACCTGGGCATGGACGGCTCCTGGCGGGTCTTCGCCGCGCGGGAGAAGTGGCACGGCGGCCCCGCGTACGAGATCCGCGCCATTCTCGGCACCGCCGGGCACACGGCCGTCGGCTACCGCCTCCCCGTCGTCGAACTGCTCCGCACCTGCGAGGAGGACCGGGCCGTCGGCCACCTGGGCCCCGACCTCCTCGGTCCCGACTGGGACGCGGGGAAGGCCGCCGACAACCTCCTCTCCACCCCCGGGCGCCCGCTCGGCGAGGCCCTGCTCGACCAGCGCAACCTGGCCGGCATCGGCAACATCTACAAGTCCGAGCTCTGCTTCCTCGCCCAGGCCACCCCCTGGACCCCGGTCGGCGGCCTCCCCGACCCCGGGACCACAGCCGTCCGCCTGGCCCGCGCCGCCCACCGCCTGCTGCGCGCCAACACCGGCGCCAGCGCCGTCCGCAACACCACCGGCAGCCGCCGCCGCGGCCAGGAGCTCTTCGTGTACGGCCGCGCCCGCCGCCCCTGCCTGCGCTGCGGCACCCCCGTCCGCGAGGCCCCGCAGGACGACCGCCCGACGTACTGGTGCCCCCGCTGCCAATCCGGCCCGACCCCTCCCGCGCTCCCACCTGGTTGACGGTCCGTCAGATCCGGTCGTACCGTCCCGGCATGCCCACACCCAGAGCCCCGTACGACCTCACCGGCCGGACCGCCCTGATCACCGGCGCCGCGAGCGGCATAGGCCGCGCCACCGCCGTTCTCCTCGCCGAGGCGGGCGCCGCCGTGCACTGCGCGGACCGCGACGAGCCGGGCCTCGCCGAGACCGCCGACCTCGTCGCCAAGGCCGGCGGGTCCGCCACCGTCCACCCCCTCGATGTCACCGACCGGGCCGCCCTGCGCGCCGCCGTGGCCGCCGCCGGCGCACTCGACATCACCGCCGCGATCGCCGGGATCATGCACACCAGCAGCGTCCTGGAGACCTCCGACGAGGACCTCGACCGGGTCCTGGACATCAACTTCAAGGGGATCCTGCGCACCTGCCAGGAGGCCGCGCGGGCCATGATCGCGGCCGGCCGCCCGGGATCGATCATCACGATGGCCTCCGGCGCCGTGGACGCCGCCCAGCCCGGCCTGCTCTGCTACAGCGCCGCCAAGGCCGCCGTCGTCCAGCTCACCAAGACCCTCGCCACGGAGGCCGGGCCCCACGGGATCCGCGTCAACGCCATCGCCCCGGGGTGGATCCGCACCCCCATGACCGGCCGGCACAGCCCCGAGGTCCGGGAACAGACCGAGGCCGTGATGGTCCGGATGTCCCCCCTGCGCCGCGTGGGCGAGCCCGAGGACATCGCCCAGGCCGTGCTCTACCTCGCCTCGGACGCCTCGTCCTTCATGACGGGCCAGATCCTCCGCCCGAACGGCGGAGTGTCGATGCCCTGGTGAATCCTTCACCACCCGGCACCGCGTCGTCCGGCTCGGCCACCGCCCCGGCGGACGACTCCGCCGCCGCCCGCCGGGCCCTGCGTACGGGCCCGGGCGTGCAGTGCACCGGCAGCAGGCCCAGCCCCCAGCCGCCCACGGCCACCGCGCCCTCCACCGGACCCGACTCGCCCGGCGCCAGCGCCAGCCGCAGCACCGCCCACCACCACAGGGCGCCCATCGCCACCGCGAGGGCCACCATCGGGGATATGCCCCGTACCGGAGGTATCCGCAGTAACCACCGCACGGCTGCCTCCCGGGATCAGGGCCGCGATCCGGACTCGTCCGGATTCCCCATCCTCCCGTACACCCCCGAGCTGCGCACCCAGAACGGCTCGGAGCCCCGGCCGGTGCGTCATGCACCGGCCGGGGCTCCGGCCACGCTCATTTCTTCACAGCTCGCGCATCGACCTCACGCGGCTACGACATTCACCGCTTCCGCAGGCGCCTTGATGGTCACCCGCTCCGGCCCGCCCGTGACCGAAGCCACGGAGACCGAATTGAGCATCGGGCGGACCGGCACCGTGACCGGTTCGCTTGCCGACTGCGCCAGCTCAGCCAGCGACAGCTCGTCGCTGACCTCGCGCATCAGCTCGGACATCCGTACGTCCAACGCGTCGCAGATCGCGGAGAGCAGCTCGGAGGATGCCTCCTTCTGCCCCCGCTCCACCTCGGAAAGATAGCCGAGAGAAACTCGGGCGGACGAGGAGACTTCGCGCAGAGTACGGCCCTGGCGCTGGCGCTGCCGACGCAGCACGTCACCCAGCAGGCGACGGAGCAGAATCATCGGTGGCTCCCTCCTCTGACCGTGTAGCCGCATCCTTCACGCCCCACCGTACCGCCTCGCGCCGCGGCCGTGCGGGGAGCTATGTCGTGTTCACTCAGGGCTGCAAACATCAAATCCCCCCGTTCTGTTCCGTATCCTGCCCCCGCGCATTCTCGCGGAGTTCGCTCGAGAGCAGTTCGAGCACTGTCCGTGCACTCTCCCTACGAATTTCCGCACGGGAGCCGTTCAACCTCAGCGGGACGGTTTTCCTGCCCCGCGGACCCGCCACGGCGATGAAAACGGTGCCCACCGGCTGCCCGTCCTGCGGGTCCGGACCGGCCACGCCGGTGGTCGCGATCCCCCACGATGCACCCAGCACGCGCCGTACGCCGGCCGCCATCTCGGCCGCTACCTGCGCGTTCACCGCACCTTCGGCAGCCAGCAGTCCGGCGTCCACCCCCAGGACGCGGTGCTTCAGCTCGGTGGCGTACGCCGTGACCGAACCGCGGAACGAGCGGGAGGCCCCGGCGATGCCCGTGAGCTCCGCGGCCACCATGCCGCCGGTCAGCGACTCCGCGACGGCGAGGGTCTGGTCACTCTCCGCAAGGAGGCGCAACACCTCCGCGGCGACCGCTGCGGTGGCCCCGGTCTCCGCCGCCGGTTCCGCGGCGCCCGAAGGCGCCCCACCGACCACCGGAGAATCCCCCACCGCGTATGTCACCTTGCGGCCCGCTCCGCTTCCAGACCCTGGCGCCGCAGCACCACGGCCTGACGGATGTAATCCAAACCGGTGACCACGGTCAGCACGACGGCGGCCGCCATCACCCAGAAGCGCAGGGTCGCCAGCGGCCCGGTCAGCGCGAGGACGTACATGCCCACCGCCGTCCCCTGGACCAAGGTCTTGAGCTTGCCGCCCCGGCTGGCGGGAATCACCCCGTACCGGATGACCCAGAAACGCATGAGCGTGATCCCGAGTTCCCGCCCGAGGATCACCCCGGTCACCCACCAGGGCAGGTCTCCCAGCCAGGAGAGACAGATCAACGCCGACCCCATGATCGCCTTGTCGGCGATGGGGTCGGCGATCTTCCCGAAGTCCGTGACCAGGTTGTACGTACGGGCCAGGTGCCCGTCGAAGATGTCCGTGATCATGGCGACGGCGAACGCGGCCCAGGCCCACGCGCGCCACACCGGGTCGTACCCGCCGTCGGCGAGGAGGAGCAGGACGAATCCCGGCACCAGGACGAGCCGGATCATCGTCAGGATGTTCGCGATGTTCCACAGGCTGGCCTGATTGACCGCCGCGGCCCCCAGCTTCGCGCCGGGCGCGGGCCGGCGGCCGGTCCCGCCCGCCGCAGATGCCGGGACTCCGGTCATCCGGCCGCCTCCTCGTCGAGGTGCAGGGGCTCGGCCACCAGGTCCACGCCCAGCGTGCCGACCACCTTCGCCGTCACGATACGGCCGGGCACCAGGCCCGTGCTGTCCGTGAAGACGACCTGGCCGTCCGTCTCGGGCGCCTGGTGCGCGGCCCGCCCGTAGGCACCGGCCTCTTCCTCATCGGCCCCGCCCACCGCTTCCACGGACTCGACGAGTACCTCCAGGGTCTCCCCGATCCGCTCCTCGGCGCGCTGCGAGGTGAGCTCCTCGGCGAGCCGCTGCATGTGCGCGAGCCGCTCGGCGATCGTCTCCTCGTCCAGCTTGTTCGCGTACGTGACGGCTTCGGTGCCGTCCTCGTCGGAGTAGCCGAAGACGCCGATCGCGTCGAGCCGCGCGTGGGTGAGGAAGCGCTCCAGCTCCTTGAAGTCCGACTCGCTCTCACCGGGGAAGCCGACGATGAAGTTGGACCGGACGCCGGCCAGCGGGGCCTTGGTGCGGATGGTGTCCAGCAGCTCCAGGAACCGGTCCGTGTCGCCGAAGCGGCGCATGGCGCGCAGCACGTCGGGGGCCGAGTGCTGGAAGGACAGGTCGAAGTACGGCACGACCTTGGGGGTCGAGGTCAGTACGTCGATCAGGCCGGGCCGCATCTCGGCCGGCTGGAGGTAGCTGACGCGGACGCGCTCGATGCCGTCCACCGCGGCCAGCTCGGGCAGCAGGGTCTCCAGCAGGCGGATGTCGCCGAGGTCCTTGCCGTACGAGGTGTTGTTCTCGGAGACCAGCATGACCTCCTTGACGCCCTGCTCGGCGAGCCAGCGCGTCTCGCCCAGCACATCGCTGGGGCGGCGCGAGATGAAGGAGCCGCGGAAGGACGGGATGGCGCAGAACGAGCAGCGCCGGTCGCAGCCGGAGGCCAGCTTGACCGAGGCCACCGGGCTCTTGTCCAGGCGGCGGCGCAGCGGCGCGCGCGGCCCGGAGGCGGGGGCGACTCCGTCCGGGAGGTCGGCGGGGGCCTCGGCCGGCTCCTCGACGGGCGCCGACTGGGCGTGGCCGGGCAGCGCCACCGCGCTCTCCTGGCGGGCCGCGGGGCTGATCGGCAGCAGCTTGCGCCGGTCGCGCGGGGTGTGGGAGGCGTGGACGCCGCCGTTGAGGATGGTCTGGAGGCGGTCGGAGATGTCGGCGTAGTCGTCGAAGCCGAGCACGCCGTCGGCCTCGGGGAGTGCCTCGGCGAGCTCCTTGCCGTAGCGCTCGGCCATGCAGCCGACGGCGACGACGGCCTGGGTCTTGCCGTGATCCTTGAGATCGTTGGCTTCCAGCAGGGCGTCTACGGAGTCCTTTTTGGCGGCTTCGACGAAGCCGCAGGTGTTGACGACGGCTACGTCCGCATCGGCGGCGTCCTCGACGAGCTCCCAGCCATCCGCCGCCAAGCGGCCTGCGAGCTCCTCCGAGTCCACCTCGTTACGGGCGCAGCCAAGAGTGACAAGGGCGACGGTACGGCGTTCGGGCATGGACTCAAGACTACTTTGTCCAAACGGCGGCCCCCGCCCCAAGTCCCGGTAAACCAAGATCCCCGGGGTGCGGCGCAGCACCCCGGGGACCCGGAATCACGGATTCAGCGCTGTATCAGCCCGCCTGGGCCGCCCCCTGGCGGGGGTCGTCCTTGGTGTATGTGAGGCGTTCCACCTGACCCGGCTGGAAGTCGTCCTTGATCTCCTTGCCGTTCACGAAGATCTTCACGACCCCGGCGTCGCCGAGGACGAGGTCGATGGACTCCTTGTCCGTGAAGGTCTTGGACTCGCCCGGGGCCAGCGTCCCGTCGAACAGCAGGCGGCCGCTGTGGTCCTTCGCGGAGATCCAGCTCTCGCCGTCGTTGGCCGTCAGGACGACCGTGACGAGGTCCTTGGGCGCGGCGGCGATCGCACTGTCCGAGGGCTCCGGCTTGGGGGCCTTCGGCTGCTGCGGCTGGGCGGCCGGCTTCCCGGCCGACTGCTTGGGTGCCGCCTGCGGGGCGGCGGAGGCGTCCGCCACCGGCCGCTTGTCCTTCGCGTCGCTGCCGCTGAAGGCGGTGAAGCCCACGAAGCCGATCACGGCGACGATGGCGGCGACCATGGCAGCGGTCCAATTGGGCCGCTGCCGCTCGGGACGGATCCGTTCGGCCTCGAACATCGGCGCGGCGGGCGTGGGTGCCGGCCGGCCGCCGTGGGCCGCGTCGTACGCGTCGACCAGGGGTTCCGGATCGATGTGGACGGCGCGGGCGAGCGTACGGATGTGACCGCGGGCGTAGACGTCGCCGCCGCACCGCGTGAAATCGTCAGCTTCGATCGCGTGCACGATCGGGATGCGCACGCGGGTGGTGGAACTGACCTCGTCGACAGTGAGCCCGGCGGCGATCCGGGCCTTCTTCAGGGCCGTCCCGATGGACGGTCCTTCGGCCTTGCGTTCGATGATGCGGTCCTCGGACCGGTCGTCGGTCGAAGGACGCTCATCTTCGGGGGAGTTGGAGTTGCCGATGGACACGAGGGCGCCTTTCGAGCGTGTAGCCACCTGCTGGATGCCCAGTCTAGGGGGGTGACGAAAGGGTGGAGCAACCGGAGGGTGGACTTCCTACGCCATCCGAATGGCAAACCGAACAGTGTGGGAAGTCGGGGTGCTGCGGCGGCCCCGACCGGACACGGCGGTGCCACCTCCCTCAACTTGACGCGGCTCCAGGGGAAACGGTTGCCCGCCCGCGAATCACGGTTGGGTCTCTCCCCGGATGACGGCCAGGACCCCGTCCAGCTCGTCCGCCTTGACCAGGACGTCGCGCGCTTTCGAACCTTCGCTCGGGCCGACGATCGCGCGCGACTCCATCAGGTCCATGAGCCGGCCGGCCTTCGCGAAGCCCACCCGCAGCTTGCGCTGGAGCATCGAGGTGGACCCGAACTGGGTCGAGACCACCAGCTCGGCCGCCTGGCACAGCAGGTCCAGGTCGTCGCCGATCTCCTCGTCGATCTCCTTCTTCTGCTTCTGCCCGACCGTGACGTCGTCCCGGAAGACGGGCGCCATCTGGTCCTTGCAGTGCTGCACGATCCCGGCGATCTCGTCCTCGGTGACGAAGGCGCCCTGGAGGCGGACCGGCTTGTTCGCCCCCATCGGCAGGAACAGCCCGTCACCCTTGCCGATCAGCTTCTCGGCGCCCGGCTGGTCCAGGATGACCCGGCTGTCGGCGAGCGAGGAGGTGGCGAAGGCGAGCCGTGAGGGCACGTTCGCCTTGATCAGGCCCGTGACCACGTCCACCGAGGGCCGCTGGGTGGCGAGCACGAGGTGGATGCCGGCCGCGCGGGCCAGCTGGGTGATGCGGACGATGGAGTCCTCGACGTCGCGCGGGGCCACCATCATCAGGTCGGCGAGCTCGTCGACGATCACCAGCAGGTACGGGTACGGGCTCAGCTCCCGCTCGCTGCCCGGGGGCAGTTTGATCTTGCCGTCCCGGATGGCCCGGTTGAAGTCGTCGATGTGCCGGTAGCCGAAGGCGGCCAGGTCGTCGTAGCGCAGGTCCATCTCGCGCACGACCCACTGGAGCGCCTCGGCGGCCCGCTTGGGATTGGTGATGATCGGCGTGATCAGGTGCGGGATGCCCTCGTACGCCGTCAGCTCGACGCGCTTGGGGTCCACGAGCACCATCCGGACGTCCTCCGGGGTGGCCCGCACCATCACCGAGGTGATGAGGCAGTTGATGCAGGAGGACTTTCCGGAGCCGGTGGCGCCGGCGACGAGCACGTGCGGCATCTTCGCGAGGTTGGCCATGACGTAGCCGCCCTCGACGTCCTTGCCGAGCGCCACCAGCATCGGGTGGTCGTCCTCGGCCGCGTCCGCCAGCCGGAGCACGTCGCCCAGGTTGACCATCTCGCGGTCGGTGTTCGGGATCTCGATGCCGACCGCCGACTTGCCCGGGATCGGGCTGATGATCCGGACGTCCGGCGAGGCCACGGCGTACGCGATGTTCTTGGCCAGCGCCGTGATCCGCTCGACCTTGACCGCCGCGCCGAGCGTGACCTCGTAACGTGTGACCGTCGGGCCCCGGGTGAAGCCGGTGACCTGCGCGTCGACCTTGAACTCGGAGAACACGTTGGTCAGCGAGGCCACGACCGCGTCGTTGGCGGCGCTGCGGGTCTTGCCCGGCCCGCCCTTCTCCAGCAGATCGAGCGAGGGCAGGGCGTACGTGATGTCCCCGCGCAGCTGGAGCTGCTCGGCCCGGGGCGGCAGCGGCTGGGACGACGGCGGGGCTTTGGTGAGGTCCGGGACGGACAGGGTCCCGGAAGCCGCGGCGGTGGTGGCGTGCGGCGCCCCGGCCGGCTCCGGAACGGGCTCCGGCTCCGGCTCCGCGGCCTTGGGCCGCTCCACCCGCGCGGGCGGCACCGGAGTGGTGATCTCCGCCCCCTCGCGCTCCACCGAGATGCCGTGCGTGAGGTCGGCCACCAGCGGGGAGGGCGGCATTCCGCCGTAGACCACCCCGTCCAGCGCGGCGGCCGCCGCCGCGGCCACGTCGACGGCGTCCATCCCGCGCTCGGCGGCCGGCCGGGCCGGGGCCCGGCGCGGGCGCCGCCGCCGGGCGAGCGCCTGCTCCTCGGCGGCGTCGGCGGAACCGGCGGCATCCGTGGACGCCCCCGGACCGGCGGCCCCCGACCGGGCCCGCCACTGCTCGGCGTCGTGGCGGTCGGCGGCGGCGCCGCCCTCCCCGTACCCCTCGTCGTACTCGTTCGGGGCGATGATCCCCAGCCGGATACCCAGCCGCCGCAGCCGCTGCGGGATCGCGTTCACCGGGGTGGCGGTCACCACGAGCAGCCCGAAGATCGTGAGCAGCACCAGCATCGGCACGGCCAGCGGCGCGCCCATGGTGAAGATCAGCGGCTTCGAGGCGCCCCAGCCGATCAGCCCGCCCGCGTTCTGCATGGCGGTGGTGCCCTCGTCGCGGCCGGGCGCCCCGCAGGCGATGTGCACGAGGCCGAGGACGCCGATGACGAGCGCGGAGAGGCCGACGCCGATCCGGCCGTTGGCGTCGGGCTGCTCGGGATGGCGGAT
Source organism: Streptomyces sp. NPDC059355 (assembly GCF_042752335.1). NCBI lineage: Bacteria > Bacillati > Actinomycetota > Actinomycetes > Kitasatosporales > Streptomycetaceae > Streptomyces > Streptomyces sp. NPDC059355. Next base: position 68,142 of record NZ_JBHYXN010000040.1, read on the forward strand.
GAAACGTACCGCCATGACGCCGAGCAGGATCGGCACGAGCAGATCCAGTCGTCCGAAGGCACCGGTGACCAGCATCGTGACCAGATCCCCGACGGGACCGCTCAGGTTCGACCAGGTACCGGCGGCGACGATCAGCGCCAGGGCGAGCAGCAGCAGCGCGACGCCGTCCTTGCGGTGGGCCGGGTCGAGGTTCTTGGCCCCCTGGCCGACTCCGCGGAAGACCGCGCCGACCGCGTGCGCGCAGCCCAGCCACACGGCGCGCACCAGCCGCACCACGCCCCCGGTGGGGGACGGCGCGGGCTTGGGCGGCGCCTTCTTGGCGGGGGCGCGCCGGGGCGCCGCGGTCTTCTTCGCGGCGGACCCGCGCGCGGCGGCCGCCTTCTTCGCCGGCGCCGTCGTCCGGCCGGTGCGGCCCTTCGCGGTGCCCGCTGTGCTCTGGGAACCCTTGCCGGACGTACGTGAGGCCATGGGGCCGAGGTTACCGTTGCGCGCGCCGGTGGACACGCGTGCCCACCCCTTCACCCGTTCGTGTCGCGCGCCGTGTCAGTGCTTTGACGCACCGCCAGACATGACACCCGCGCGAACGGCCCGGTGTTCGGCCCCTGGACGCGCTCAGTTCTGCGCGGGCAGCACCGGCGATCCCCCGCCGGTCCCGGGCTCCAGCGCGTCGAGCGCCCGCCGCAGTCCGGTGAGCTTGCGCTCCAGATGGGCCGCGGTCGCCACGACCGCCGCGTCGGCCGATTCCTCGCCGAGCTGCTTGGTCAGCGCCTCGGCCTGCTCCTCTACCGCCGCGAGCCGCGCGGAGAGCTCGGCCAGCAGGCCGGCCGTCTCCTTGCCGGCGTCGCCGTTGGAGCCGCCGCCCTCCAGCTGGAGGCGCAGCAGCGCCGCCTGCTCCCGCAGCTGGCAGTTCTTCGTGTACAGCTCCACGAACACCGAGACCTTGGCCCGCAGCACCCACGGGTCGAAGGGCTTGGAGATGTAGTCCACCGCGCCGGCGGCGTAGCCGCGGAACGTGTGGTGCGGACCGTGGTTGATCGCGGTGAGGAAGATGATCGGGATGTCCCGGGTCCGCTCGCGCCGCTTGATGTGCGCGGCGGTCTCGAATCCATCCATCCCGGGCATCTGCACATCCAGCAGGATGACCGCGAAATCGTCCGTCAGCAGCGCCTTGAGCGCTTCCTCCCCCGACGACGCCCGGACCAGTGTCTGATCGAGCGCGGAGAGGATGGCCTCCAGCGCCAGCAGATTCTCCGGCCGGTCGTCGACCAGGAGGATCTTGGCCTTCTGCACCATGCCCTGTCCTCCTCGCCCCGGCATGGGGCCTCCCCGGCTCCTGGCACCGGCCTGTACGCCGGGCCCCGCCCCAGAAGAGGACGGCATCCTTGCGCCGTCCGTCCTTGTGCCGGTCATCGTAGCCCCAGTCCCGAGATCGCCACACCCTGTCACCAGGATGTCACTGTGCACGAAGCAGAAACGGTGTGGGAGAGCAGAAGGTTCCCCGCCTCCCGCCCTTTCACACCGCTTTCGCCACAGTCAGTCAGCAATTGGTATCAGAGTGCTCGCCTGTTGATCACTTGCCGCGCATCCACTGTTCCATCACCGACAGCAGATAGTCCGGGTCGACCGGCTTGGTGACATAGTCGGAAGCACCGGAGTCGATCGCCTTCTCCCGGTCCCCCTTCATCGCCTTCGCCGTCAGCGCGATGATCGGCAGCCCGGCGAACTGCGGCATGCGCCGGATCGCCGAAGTCGTCGCGTACCCGTCCATCTCCGGCATCATGATGTCCATCAGTACGACCGTCACATCGTCGTGCTGCTCCAGGACTTCGATGCCCTCCCGGCCGTTCTCCGCGTACAGCACCGCGAGTCCGTGCTGCTCCAGCACGCTGGTCAGCGCGAACACGTTGCGCACGTCGTCGTCCACGATGAGCACCTTCTCGCCGTGGAAGTCGTACGACCTGGGCAGCACCGGAAGATCCTCCTCCGGATTGACCCAACCGTCCGCGGTCCCCTGCGCGTTCGGCTGCCCCGGCACCGCCGTACGCGGCTCCAGGTCGCTCAGCGCCTTGCGCCGCCGCCGGAACAGCGCGGCGCCGCCCTGCCCCTGACCGGCCGGCTCGGCCGCCGGCAGCGCGGGCCGCACGTGCTGCGCGTGCTGCGGCTGCGCCGCGGAGACCGGCGCCGCCGGGGTCGCCGGCAGCGCGGGCCGCGCCCCGTCGACCTGCCTGCGGTACACCTCGCCGCGCCCGCCGCCGGGCGTGGGCGGCGCGTACCCCTGAGGCGGCAGCTCGCTCGGGTGCAGCGGCAGGTACAGCGTGAACGTGGAACCGCGGCCGGGCTCGCTCGCCGCGTGGATCTCCCCGCCCAGCAGCCGGGCGATCTCCCGGCTGATGGACAGCCCGAGCCCGGTGCCGCCGTACTTCCTGCTGGTCGTCCCGTCGGCCTGCTTGAACGCCTCGAAGATCACCAGCATCTTGCTCGCCGCGATCCCGATCCCGGTGTCCGTCACCGAGAAGGCGATCAGGTCCGCGTCCGCCTCCCGCAGCGAACCGGCCTCCAGCAGCTGCTCGCGGATCGCCATCGGCACGTCCGCGCCGGCGGGCCGGATCACCAGCTCCACCGCCCCGGTGTCGGTGAACTTCACCGCGTTCGACAGCAGGTTGCGCAGCACCTGGAGCAGCCGCTGCTCGTCCGTGTGCAGGGTCGCGGGCAGCTCCGGGGAGACCCGTACCGAGAAGTCCAGGCCCTTCTCCGCGGTCAGCGGCCGGAAGGTGGCCTCCACGTAGTCCACGAGCTGCACGAGCGCGATCCGCGTCGGCGAGACGTCCATCTTCCCGGCCTCGACCTTCGACAGGTCCAGGATGTCGTTGATCAGCTGGAGCAGGTCCGAGCCCGCCCCGTGGATGGTCTCCGCGAACTCCACCTGCTTCGGCGACAGGTTCTCGTCCGCGTTGTCCGCGAGCAGCTTGGCCAGGATCAGCAGCGAGTTGAGCGGCGTCCGCAGCTCGTGCGACATGTTCGCCAGGAACTCGGACTTGTAGCGCATCGACACCGCGAGCTGCTCGGCGCGCTCCTCCAGGACCTGCCGGGCCTCCTCGATCTCGGTGTTCTTCACCTCGATGTCCCGGTTCTGCTGGGCCAGCAGCTCCGCCTTCTCCTCCAGCTCGGCGTTGGCGGCCTGCAGCGCCTTCTGCCGGTTCTCCAGCTCGTCGGAGCGCTCTCGCAGCTGCTCGGTCATCTCCTGCGACTGCTTGAGCAGCATCTCCGTCTTGGAGTTGACGCTGATCGTGTTGACGCTCGTACCGATCATCTCGGCGATCTGGCTCAGGAAGTCCTTCTGGATCTGGGTGAAGGGCTGGAAGGACGCCAGCTCGATGACGCCCAGCACCTTTCCCTCGAACAGCACCGGCAGCACGATCACGTGCGCCGGCGGAGCCTCCCCGAGACCGGAGGAGATCTTCAGGTAGCCGGGCGGGGTGTTCTCGACGAGGATCGTCCGCTTCTCCTCGGCGACGGTCCCGATCAACCCCTCCCCCGGCCGGAAGGAGGTGGGAACCGCCCCGCCCGCGTACGCGTAACTCCCGCGCATCCGCAGCTCGTACGAACCGTCCGGACCGCCGTCGGTCCCGATCTCGGTGGTGGCTCCCGAGGGCAGCGCCAGGAAGAACGCCCCGTGCTGCGCCGAGACCACCGGGGTCAGCTCGCTCATGATCAGCGAGGCCACGTCGTCCAGCTCGCGGCGGCCCTGCATCAGGGCGGAGATCCGGGCGAGGTTGCCCTTCAGCCAGTCCTGCTCCTTGTTGGCCAAGGTGGTGTCGCGCAGGTTCGCGATCATCGTGTTGATGTTGTCCTGGAGGACCTGGATCTCGCCCGCCGCGTCCACGTCGATCTTCAGGTTGAGGTCGCCGCGGGTCACCGCGGTGGCCACGGCCGCGATCGCGCGAACCTGCCGGGTCAGGTTCCCGGCCATCTCGTTCACGGACTCCGTGAGGTCGCGCCAGGTGCCGTCCACGTCCCGGACCCGCGCCTGGCCGCCCAGGATGCCCTCGGTACCCACCTCGCGCGCCACCCGCGTGACCTGGTCGGCGAACGAGGACAGCTGGTCCACCATCGTGTTGATCGTCGTCTTCAGCTCCAGGATCTCGCCCCGGGCGTCGATGTCGATCTTCTTGGTCATGTCGCCCTTGGCGATGGCGGTCGTGACCATGGCGATCTGCCGCACCTGGCCGGTGAGGTTGGAGGCCATGAAATTCACCGAATCGGTGAGGTCCTTCCACGTACCCGACACACCCGGCACGTGCGCCTGGCCGCCGAGCCGGCCCTCCGTACCCACCTCGCGGGCCACGCGCGTGACCTCGTCCGCGAACGAGGACAGGGTCTTCACCATCGTGTTGACGGTGTCGGCGAGCTGCGCGACCTCGCCGCGCGCCTCGACCGTGACCGTCTTGGTCAGGTCGCCGTTGGCGACCGCCGCCGAGACCTGCGAGATGTTGCGCACCTGCGAGGTCAGGTTGTTGGCCATCAGGTTGACGTTGTCGGTCAGGTCCTTCCAGATGCCGGTCACCCCGCGCACCCGCGCCTGGCCGCCGAGGATGCCCTCGGAACCCACCTCGCGGGCGACCCGCGTCACCTGCTCCGCGAACGAGGACAGCTGGTCGACCATCGTGTTGACGGTGGTGACGAGTTCGAGGATCTCGCCCTTCGCGTCCACGGTGATCTTCTTGGAGAGATCGCCCATCGCGACCGCCGTCGTCACCTCGGCGATGTTGCGCACCTGCGAAGTCAGGTTGTTCGCCATGAAGTTGACGGACTGCGTGAGGTCCTTCCAGGTGCCGGAGACCCCCTTCACCTCCGCCTGGCCGCCCAGGATGCCCTCGGTGCCCACCTCACGGGCGACGCGGGTCACCTGCTCCGCGAAGTTCGAGAGCTGGTCGACCATCGTGTTGAGGGTGTTCTTCAGCTCCAGGATCTCGCCGCGCGCATCCACGTCGATCTTCTGCGAGAGGTCCCCGCGGGCCACCGCCGTCGCGACCTGCGCGATGTTGCGCACCTGCGAGGTCAGGTTCCCGGCCATGCCGTTCACGGAGTCCGTGAGGTCGCGCCATACGCCGGCCACCCCGGGCACCTGCGCCTGCCCGCCGAGCCGGCCCTCCGTACCCACGTCCCGGGCCACCCGCGTCACCTGCTCGGCGAACGCCGAGAGCTGGTCGACCATCGTGTTGATGGTGTTCTTCAGCTCCAGGATCTCGCCGCGCGCGTCCACGTCGATCTTCTGCGAGAGGTCCCCGCGGGCCACCGCCGTGGTCACCTGCGCGATCTGCCGCACCTGGGAGGTCAGATTGCCGGCCATGAAGTTGACGGAGTCGGTGAGCTCCTTCCAGGTGCCCGAGACCCCCTCGACCCGTGCCTGGCCGCCGAGGCGGCCCTCCGTGCCCACGTCCCGGGCCATCCGCGTGACCTGATCGGCGAACGAGGACAGCTGGTCCACCATCGTGTTCACGGTGTTCTTCAGCTGGAGCATCTCGCCCGAGACGTCCACGGTGACCTTCTGCGACAGGTCGCCGTTGGCCACCGCCGTCGTCACCTGCGCGATGTTGCGCACCTGCCCGGTCAGGTTGCGGAAGGCGGTGTTCACCGAATCGGTGAGGTCCTTCCACGTACCCGCCGCACCCGGCACCTGCGCCTGGCCGCCCAGCTCACCCTCGACGCCGACCTCACGGGCCACTCGCGTCACTTCGGCACCGAAGGACTGGAGCTGGTCCACCATCGTGTTGACGGTGTTCTTCAGCTCCAGCATCTCGCCCGCCACGTCCACGGTGACCTTCTGCGACAGGTCGCCGTTGGCCACCGCCGTCGTCACCTGCGCGATGTCCCGCACCTGCGTGGTCAGATTGCGGAAGACCGTGTTCACCGAATCGGTGAGGTCCTTCCACGTACCCGCCGCACCCGGCACCTGCGCCTGGCCGCCCAGCAGGCCCTTCGCCCCGACCTCGCTGGCCACGCGGGTGACCTCGTCCGCGAAGGTGCGCAGCGTCTCCGTCATCTGATTGATCGTTTCGGCCAGCTGCGCCACCTCGCCGCGCGCGCTGACCCGTACCTTCTGCGACAGGTCACCATTGGCCACAGCCGTCGTGACCTGCGCGATCCCGCGCACCTGGGCCGTCAGGTTGCCCGCCATGGTGTTGACGGAGTCGGTCAGGTCCTTCCACACGCCCGCGACTCCGGGCACCTTCGCCTGGCCGCCGAGCTCACCCTCCGTACCCACCTCACGGGCGACGCGCGTCACCTCGGAGGAGAACGAGGACAGCTGGTCCACCATCGTGTTCACGGTGTTCTTCAGCTGGAGCATCTCGCCGGCCACGTGCACCGTGACCTTGCGCGACAGATCGCCCTTCGCGACCGCCGTCGTGACGAGAGCGATATCACGCACCTGAGCGGTGAGCCGGTACGCCATCGTGTTGACGGAGTCGGTCAGATCCTTCCAGGAACCTGACATCCCGCGCACCTGGGCCTGACCACCGAGCTTGCCCTCGGTGCCCACCTCCAGTGCGACCCGCGTCACCTCGTCGGTGAACGCGGACAGCTGGTCGACCAGGTTGTTGACCGTACGCCCGACCTTCAGGAACTCACCGCGCAGCGGATGCCCGGCCCCCTCCGCGGCCTGCGTACGCAGGTCCATCCGCTGGTCCAGATCACCCTCGGCGACCGCCGACAGCACCCGGCCCACCTCGGACACCGGCCGTGCAAGATCGTCCACCAGCTGGTTCGAGGCATCGATCGCCGCCGCCCAGGAGCCCTCGCAGGCGCCTGTTTCCAGCCTTTCGCTCAGCTTCCCCTCGCGGCCCACCATCCGCCGCACCCGGGAGAGCTCTCCCGTCAGATGGAGGTTCCGGTCGGCGACCTCGTTGTAGACGGCGGCGATCTCCGCCATCACACCGTCGCCGGACACCGTCAGCCGCTTGCGGAAGTTCCCGTCCCGCATCGACACCAGGGCCGTGAGCAGCCTGTTCAGGGCCGCGGTATCGACTTCCGTCGTGCCGTTGCGGCGGGACCTCCCGCCCTTCGGGCGCGTTCCCGTACGCCGCACCGCTGCGCCAGACTCCACCGTGTCCCTCCCGAAAGGGTCGACCGTTGTTCCACCGACACCCGGCGAGTCGCACGCCCGGCTATCCGATCCTGCCCAGTGTTTCACCCTGGCCGAACCCGGCCATAACACTTCGGCACCATCGCACACCGGCCGCACCCTGCGGGTGGAATCCCTGACGACGGCACCATGCCGACCGCGAAGGTAAGTAACCTGGCACCCGATGTCCAACCGCGTCGAAGGAGATTCGTGATCACGGCTCGGGCGGCTGCCAGCTTCGACCCCCTCGGGCGCTCGGTCGCCGCGGCCCGGGCGTTCGTCCGCGACACCCTGCAGGGATGGGGCTTCGCGGACATCGTCGACGACGCCGTGGTGCTCACCAGCGAGCTCGTCACCAACGCCGTGGTCCACGCCGGCACCAGGGCCGAGGTGCTGTGCCTGCGCTCCGGGGACGGGGTACGGGTCGAGATCGCCGACCGCTATCCGGAACGCGAGCTCCCCCTCCAGCACCCGGGCGAGCGCCCGTACGCCGACCCCGACCGGGAGAGCGGCCGCGGACTGATGCTCTGCGCCGCCCTCGCCACCCGCTGGGGAGTCGAGTACACGGCCACCCACAAGCACGTGTGGTTCCGGCTCGACCTCCCGGACCGGCCGGTCGGTACCCGATCCGCCGGACCCGTCGTCCCGGACCGCCTCCTGCCCCTGGCCGACAGCCGGGTGCGCGTCGCCGTCCTCCAGATCGACGCCTCCGACTCGATCTCCGCCTGGAACGAGGACGCCGAGCACGTCTTCGGCTACTCCGCCGAGAAGGTCGTCGGCCGCCCCCTCGCCGAGCTCGCGGCCTGGCCCCAGACCCCCGGCACCGGCACCGGCATCGCCGAGGCCCTGCGCCTCTCCCGCTGGGAGGGCAGCTACGGCATCCGCGGCGCCGACGGCCGCGTGATCCCCGTGTACGCCTCCCACCTGCGGGTCCGCGATGCCCACGGCGAGCCCTCGATCGTCTGCCTACTGGTCCACGACGACGAGCGGGCCCTGCTCCAGACCCCCGTACGGGTGGCCTCCGCCGACAGCCTCCAGCTCACCGAGCCCCGCCCCGCGGACCCCTTCGAGGTCTTCATCGGCTCCCCCGCCCCCGATGACCTCGACGGACTCCTCCAGCGCACCGTCGAACGCGCCCGCGACATGCTCGACGCCGACTCCGCCTTCCTGCTGCTGGCCACCGACGACGAGACGGAGCTCGAGGTCCGCGCCACGACCGGGCTCCCCTCCACCCGCCAGCGCTTCGCCCGCGTCCCCGTCGAGGCCGGCACCAACCGGTACGGCTCCGCCCGCATGCCCGCCGTCCACGACGACCTCGCCGCCGTCCCCGGAGCCGTCCCGCTCCTGGAGGCCACCGGCATGCGCTCGGTGATCACCGTCCCGCTCAAGGTCGAAGGCAGGCTCACCGGCTCGCTCGGCGTCGCCGCCGAGAACCCCGGCCGCTACTCCAACGCCGAGGCCTTGCGCCTCCAGTTCGCCGCCGACCGCATCGCCCTCGCCGTCGAGTCCGCCCGTCTCGGCGAGCTGGAGCGACTGCGCCGCGGCTCCCTGTCCTTCCTCGTCGAGGCCTCCGACCTGCTGGCCGGCACCCTCGACCGGGACCAGACCCTGGCCCTCATGGCCCAGATGACCGTCCCGACCCTGGCCACCTGGTGCGCCGTGTACACGATCGCCGACCAGTCCTCGGATCCGTACCTCTCATACGTGCTGCACGAGGACGAGGAGCGCATCGACGGCCTGAAGGCCCTGCTCTCCCGCGTCAGCCCGCCCGAACCGGTCCGCGAAGCCGGCGCCCGCCCCTGGCCGGCGACGGCCCAGGCGGTCGGCGGGGAGACCGTCGTCCTCCCACTGCTGGCACGCAACCGCGTGATCGGCATGCTCACCCTCGGCAAGCCCTCCGAGGAGCACTTCCGCCAGGAGATCCTCGAACTCGCGGAGGACCTCTCCCGCCGGGCCGCCCTCGCCCTCGACAACGCCCGCCTGTACTCGGAGCGCACGGCGATCAGCCGCTCCCTGCAGCGCAGCCTGCTCCCGCCCGGCTCCCCCGCGATCCCCGGCATGGAGGTCGAGGTCATCTACCGCGCGGCCGGCGAGGGCAACGAGGTGGGCGGCGACTTCTACGACGTCTTCCCGATCCGCGACGGCGCGTACGGCTTCGCGATCGGCGACGTCTGCGGTACGGGCCCCGAGGCGGCCGCCGTCACCGGCCTCGCCCGGCACGCCCTGCGCCTGCTGGCCCGCGAAGGTCTCGGCGGCCCGGCCGTGCTGGAGCGGCTCAACGCGGCCATCCTCGACGAGGGCGCCCGCAGCCGCTTCCTGACCCTCCTCTACGGGGAGCTCCACCCGCAGCCGGACGGCGGCGCCCTGATGAAGGTCGTCTGCGCCGGCCACCCGCTGCCGCTCCGCCTGCGCCCGGACGGCCAGGTCACCCCGGCCGCGGACCCGCAGCCCCTGCTCGGCGTGATCGACGACCTCGACCTCTACGAGCAGACCCTCACGCTGGACCCGGGCGACGTGCTGCTCTGCGTCACGGACGGCGTGACGGAACGCCGCGAGGGCACGCGCATGCTGGGCGACGACGGCCTCACCGAGGTCCTCACCACCTGTACGGGCCTCACCGCCGGCGCGGTCGCCGCCCGTGTCCTGCGCGCGGTGGAGCGCTTCGCGGCTGAACCCGCCTCGGACGACATGGCCATCCTGGCCTTCCGCGTCCCCCAGCAGCGCACGGGCGACTAGTCGGACCTCATGTGGCGGGTGGCGGAGCGCAGTGCGAACGCCATCACGACTTCGAACACGCCCAGCAGGACGAGCCAGAGCCCCAGCAGCCGGGTCAGCGCGACCGCGGAATCCACCGGGAAGCAGAGCACGACGATTCCGGCGACGGTACCGAGGGCGCCCAGGCCGAAGAGCAGGCCCCGGTGTACGAGCGCGCGGTCGGCGATCGCGCTGTAGGCCGTGAGTACTCCGGTCAGCAACCAGAACACCCCGAGGATCAGGGACAGTGCGCCGATGGTCTGCATCGGATGCCGCAGCACCAGGACGCCGGCCAGGAGCGCCAGCATGGCGACCAGGATGCCCGCCAGTCTGCTGCCGCCGTCGTTGCTGTGCGAGAAGGCGGAGACGAAGCGGAAGACACCCACCACAAGCAGCTGCAGACCGATGATGACGGCCAGGATGTGCAGCGTCTCGTCGGGCCAGACGAGTACCAGGATGCCGGGGATCAGGGTCGCGAGGGCGAAGCCGAGTGCCCAGTGCCAGGTGCCTCCGACCTGCTTCAGGACGTCCTCGGGGTCGCTCTGCGTGTGCTTCGGTGCCGCGTCAAACGGAACGGTCATCACGCCTCCCAGGTTTCCCCCCTTCCCGCCCAGTTTAGGGAGGTGCGGTGCAGCCCGCCCGTCCGGCGCAGGAGCCGGCTCCTGGAAACGCAAAAAGGCCCCCGCCATGAGGCGGGGGCCTTTTCTTTGGAGCCCTTTAACGGAATCGAACCGTTGACCTTCTCCTTACCATGGAGACGCTCTACCGACTGAGCTAAAAGGGCGGGTTGTTCGGCGGCGTCCTACTCTCCCACAGGGTCCCCCCTGCAGTACCATCGGCGCTGAAAGGCTTAGCTTCCGGGTTCGGAATGTAAACCGGGCG
>NZ_JBHYXN010000041.1:0-53080 GCF_042752335.1 Streptomyces sp. NPDC059355
GCCCAGGCGCGGCCGCCCGGGACGGTGGCCGCCGCGGCCGCGGCGAGCGCGACGGCCAGCAGGGCACGGCGTGGTGTGGGTGCGGTCATCGGCGTGTCCCCCAGGGGTCGGTGCGGCGGTCGAAGGCTCCACCCTTCCAGTTCCCGCCCGCCGGGCGGCGAAGCCACGGCACCGTGTCGGGGTGACACGGCACCGGGGCAGGCCAACGCCCTACCCTGGCCGGGTGGAGCCTCAGCAGTCACTTCAGTCACTCGCGCGTGAACTCGCCGCACTGCCCCCGTCGCTGGGCCCGGTCCGGCTGATCGCGGTCGACGGGCACGCCGGGTCCGGGAAGAGCACCTTCGCCGGGCGGCTCGCCGAGGCGCTGGGCGGGGCACCCGTGCTGCACCTGGACGACGTGGCCACCCACGAGGAGCTCTTCGAGTGGCCGGAGCGGCTGCGCGCGCAGGTGCTGGAGCCGCTCGCCGCCGGGCGGCCGGCCCACTGGGCCCCGTACGACTGGGTGGAGCGCCGGTTCGGCCCCGAGCGGGTGCTGGAGCCGGTTCCGCTTCTGCTGATCGAGGGGGTCGGGGCCGGGCGGCGGGCGCTGCGCCCGCATCTGGCGCGACTGCTGTGGATGGAGACCCCGCGCGCGCAGTCCTGGGGGCGCGGGAGAAATCGGGACGGGCGTGAACTTTCCGACTTCTGGGACGGATGGGAGCACGCGGAGCTCGCACACTTCGCGGATGATCCTTCGCGCCCCTTCGCCGACACTTTGGTACGCCAGAGCGGTACGGGATACGAGTGGACTTCCGGGGCGGATGCGACCTCCGGAAGGACCTCTTCCGTTACGGAAGGTGACGGATTCCCCCGGACCTGAGCCGCTCGGGGAATCCGCTCGAGCGGGCCTGCACCGACTCGCTTGACCTGGGCCCCGCACCGGCCTTACGTTCTGAATGCGCGGTCTTTCCAGGCTGCAACGGACGCGAAGCCCCCGATCGTTCCCCCGTGATCGGGGGCTTCGTTCTGCCCCGGGCCGGTCTTCCACCGGCTCCGCGTGAGCCAGGTCCCCCCGAAATCTTCACCCTGAGTCACCTCGCGCGCCTCTGGTGCGCCTCCGACCGGTGTCGGCCGCACCCTACGTATGGTGCTTGGCCGCAGGTACGATGCACCCCTGATTTCATCGGCGCAGTGGACAACTCGCGGGCGCGACGCGGGGGTTGCTGTGCACCACGGGGGCAGGCTTGTGGGGGATGTGATGGATTTCGGCACGCCGGGCACGCACGCCCCGGCCGAACTCGCCTGGCTGCGCGGGGTGGACGCCTGCACCATGGGCGCCTATCCGCAGGCCGAGGAGGAGTTCCGGGCGGCCGTACGACTGGATCCCTCGATGGCCGACGCATGGCTGGGCCTGCACGCGCTCCGGGTGGACACCACGAACGCCTTATTGCGCATGTACGCCCACCGCGACCGCTTCGGCGAGCAGCGGGCCCGCCACCGGCGGACCCTGAACTCCTGGTACTGGCTCGGCTGGTGGGTACAGCCGGTACTGGAGAGCCGGCGGGACCTGCTGCTGGCGCACGCCTCGCACTGGCTGGACGGCCGGCACGTCCCCGAGCTGGACCAGGCGCTGGCCGCGCTGCCGCCGGTGGACACCGATGCGCAGGTGCGGTTCCTGCACGCCTGCCGCTCCTACCTGGTCAAGGACTGGGAGCAGCTGGTGCGGCACACCGAGCCGCTGGTGGACGATCCGCTGCTGGGCATCGAGGCGGGCCTGTTCGGCGGGATGGCCCGGGTCCGCCTGGAGATGTACGGGCAGGCCGAGCCGATGCTGTCGGCGGCGCTGATGCGGTGCCGCAGCGAGCAGCCGCAGCGCAAGGAGCTGCGGTACTGGCTGGCGCGGGCGCACGAGGGGACCGGGCGCAGCGCGGCGGCCCTGCCGCTATACCGGGCGGTACACCGGGTGGACCCGGCGTTCATGGACACGGCGGCCCGGCTGACGGCGATCGAGGACAGCGACTACGTCGACGGGGCCGACGGATACACCGGATACGCCGCGTCCGGCTACGAGGGGTACGCGGGTCATGATCTCTCGCCGGTCGGCGGGGACTTCGCGGCGGTGGCCCTCGGCGGCGGCCCCGTCCAGGACATCGCGGCGGACGGGCAGGCGGAGCCGGACCCGCTGATCTCGCCGGATCCGGATCCGCGGTTCGGGGCTCCTGGCGGTCCGGGCGGGGGCCGGGTGGAGGGCGTACGCCGCAAGGTGGCGGTCCCGCCGCAGGCCGCGCCCGGAGGGCTGCCGACGGGGCCGGCCGATCCGGCGCTGCTCGCCGAGGCGCTGGCGGAGCTGGAACGGATGGTGGGGCTGGAGCCGGTGAAACGGCAGGTGAAGGCGCTCTCCGCACAGCTGCACATGGCCCGGCTGCGGGCCGGGCAGGGGCTGCCGGTGCAGCCGCCGAAGCGGCATTTCGTCTTCTCCGGGCCGTCGGGCACGGGCAAGACGACGGTGGCGCGGATCCTGGGCCGGGTCTTCTACGCGCTCGGGCTGCTGGGCGGGGACCATCTGGTGGAGGCCCAGCGGGCGGACCTGGTGGGCGAGTTCCTCGGGCAGACCGCCGTGAAGGCGAACGAGCTGATCGATTCGGCGATCGGCGGGGTGCTGTTCGTGGACGAGGCGTACAGCCTCTCCAACACCGGGTACAGCAAGGGCGACGCGTACGGGGACGAGGCGCTCCAGGTGCTGCTGAAGCGGGCGGAGGACAACCGGGACCACCTGGTGGTGATCCTGGCCGGCTATCCGGCCGGGATGGACCGGCTGTTGGCGGCCAATCCGGGGCTGTCCTCGCGGTTCACGACCCGGGTGGACTTCCCGAGCTACCGGCCGCTGGAGCTGACCGCGATCGGCGGGGTACTGGCGGACGCCAACGGCGACTGCTGGGACGAGGAGGCCCTGGACGAACTGCGCAGCATCAGCGGGCACGTGGTGGAGCAGGGCTGGATCGACGAGCTGGGCAACGGCCGCTTCCTGCGCACCCTGTACGAGAAGAGCTGCGCGTACCGGGACCTGCGGCTGGCCGGCTTCCCGGGCGAGCCCTCGCGGGACGACCTGGCGACGCTGCGGCTGCCGGACCTGATGCAGGCGTACGGGGAAGTCCTGTCGGGCCGCGGCCCCCAGGACCGGGACCGGCCGGAGCCGCCGCCGATGTAGCGCTGCCGCCCCGCAGAGGTCCTGCGGGGCGGCAGCGGTTCACGCCTCGGCCTCTCACACCCCGGCGGGGCTGTTCTGCCGGGGGCCCGGACGGCGGGCCGGTACGCGGTGCGCGGGATCGCGTACCTCGCCGACCAGCATCTCCAGGACGTCCTCCAGGGCGACCAGGCCCAGCACCCGGCCGGCCGGGTCGGCGACCTGGGCCAGATGGGTGGCGTCCCGGCGCATGACGCTGAGCGCGTCGTCCAGCGGGAGGGTGGCGGACAGTGTGGTCATCCGCCGCCAGACCCGCTGGGGCACGGCCCGCTCCCGGTCCTCCAGGTCCAGGACGTCCTTCACGTGCACGTAGCCCATGAAGGCCCCGTTCTCGGAGCGGACCGGGAAGCGAGAGTAGCCGGTGCGGACCGTCAGCTGCTCGATCTGGCGCGGGGTCGCCGAGGGGCCGACCGTGACCAGCCGGTCCCGGGCGAGCAGCACGTCGGTGACCGGGCGGCTGCCCAGCTCCAGGGCGTCCTCCAGCCGCTCCTGCTCGCCCGGTTCCAGGAGCCCGGCCTGCCGGGAGTCCTCGACGAGCCGGCCGAGCTGGGCGCTGGTGTAGACGGCCTCGACCTCGTCCTTGGGCTCCACCTTGAAGAGGCGGAGCACCAGGTGCGCGCAGGAGCCCAGCGCACTGGTGACGGGGCCGCACAGCCGGGCGAAGGCCACCAGGCCCGGGCTGAACCAGAGGGAGGTCTTCTCGGGCGCGGCCATGGCGAGGTTCTTGGGCACCATCTCGCCGATGACCAGGTGGAGGAAGACGACGGCGGCGAGCGCCACCGCGTAGCCCAGCGGGTGGATCATGCCCTGCGGGATGTGCGCCGCGTGGAACAGCGGTTCCAGCAGGCGTGCCACCGTCGGCTCGGCGACCGCGCCGAGGGTCAGGGAGCAGATGGTGATGCCGAACTGGGCCGCCGCCATCATCCGCGGCAGGTTCTCCAGCCCGTACAGCACCTGGCGGGCCCGCTTGGACTCCTTGGCGAGCGGCTCGATCTGGCTGCGCCGTACGGAGACGAGTGCGAACTCGGCGCCGACGAAGAAACCATTGGCCAGGACCAGGAGCAGGGCGAACAGCAGTTGGAGGGCGTTCATCGGCCGGCGCCTTCCAGCTGGGCCGACTGCGGCGACCGGCCGTCCGGGGAGGCCTGCCGGCCGGGTCCGGTGCGTACGGCGCCCGCGTCGATCCGGACGGTGGGGCGGGGGGCCTCGGGGGCGGTCCCGTGCGCGGCGACGGGGACGCTGCCCAGCCGGACCAGCCGGACGCGCTCGGCGCGGTTGCGGCCGACCTGGCGGACGGACAGCTTCCAGCCGGGCAGTTCGGCGCGGTCCCCGGGGGCGGGGATCCGGCCCAGCAGGTCCGCGACGAGGCCGGCGACGGTCTCGTACGGGCCTTCGGGCACCTCCAGGCCTATCCGGCGCAGGGTCTGCACCCGGCAGCTGCCGTCGGCCTCCCAGGAGGGGCGGCCGTCCTCGGCGGGTACGGCGGCCAGTTCGGGGCCCTCGTCCTCGGCGAGGTCGTGCTCGTCGCGTACCTCGCCGACGAGCTCCTCCACGATGTCCTCCAGGGTGACCACCCCGGCGGTGCCGCCGTACTCGTCGACGACGACGGCCATCGGCTGCTCGCTGCGCAGCCGCTCCAGCAGCGGCTGCACCGGCAGGGAGCCGGGCACCAGCAGCGGGGCGACGCAGATGCGGCTCACGGTGGTGCGGGCGCGCTCGGACTCGGGCACGGCGAGGGCGTCCTTGAGGTGGACGACCCCGGTGACCTCGTCGATGCGCTCCCGGTAGACCGGGAAGCGGGACAGCCCGGTGGCGCGGGTCAGGTTCAGCACGTCGGCCGCGGTGGCCGTGTGCTGGAGGGCGCTGACCTTCACCCGGGGGGTCATGACGTGCTGGGCCGTGAGCTCGCCCAGCGAGAGGGTCCGCACGAAGAGGTCGGCGGTGTCCTGTTCGAGGGCGCCGGCCTGGGCCGAATGACGGACCAGGGAGACCAGTTCGCCGGGGGTGCGGGCGGAGGCCATCTCCTCGGCCGGCTCCACGCCGAGCATCCGTACGAGACGGTTGGCGACGGCGTTGAGGCCGGCGATGACCGGCCGGAAGGCACGGGAGAAGACCTGCTGCGGGCCGGCCACGAAGCGGGCCACCTGCAGCGGCCGGGAGACCGCCCAGTTCTTCGGGACGAGCTCGCCGACGACCATCTGGACGGCGGAGGCGAGCAGCATGCCGATGAAGACGGCGACGCCGGAGACGGCTCCCGCGGGCAGGCCGGTGGCCGCGAGCGGCCCGGTCAGCAGTCCGGCGAGGGCCGGTTCGGCGAGCATGCCGACCACGAGGGAGGTGATGGTGATGCCGAGCTGGGTGCCGGAGAGCTGGAAGGACAGCTCCCGCAGGGCTTCGACCACCGTGCGGGCACGGCGGTCGCCGTCGGCTGCGGCGCGTTCGGCCTCGGGCCGTTCCACGGTGACGAGGCCGAACTCGGCCGCCACGAAGAAGCCGTTGGCGAGGATCAGGGCGAATGCCGCCACGAGCAGAAGTAGCGGGATGGTCATGCCGCCGCCTCCGTGGGGAGGGCGGCGCGGGTACTACCGGACGATCCGTCCATTGCTGGAGGGAGTCACTCCTCAAGTCGCAGGTGCCCGCGGGCCTCGGGGTCCCGGGGCCGGTGGGAGGGCGTACGGGTGCGCCCCGCCACCAGGGTAGTCACTGAGATCGCCGCCGCAATGGGACGCAGCGGTCGGCTGCGGCTCCGGTGCTTCGTCCGAGAGCCGCTCAAGGCCCGCTCAGGCCCCGTGCGAGGCCCGTTCCACGGCTGTTCACCGCTTGTTCGGGCTTCCGCTGTCCGGGGTGTGCGGGTCGGGCGTCCGCGCGGCGGGCGCTCAGTGGTGGTGCGGCCCGGTTCCCCGGGCTTCGGCGAGCGCGCGCAGCGCGCGGGCGTCGCCGATGGCCTGCTGCTTGGCCACGCCGGGCTGGATGCCGAGCGCGGGCAGGCTCGTACCGTCGCTGAGGTCCAGGAACACCCACGGGTCGCCCGGGCGGAGGTTGACGCGCAGGATCTGCGCCCACTCCAGGCGGCGGGTGTTGGTCAGGTTCACGACGGTGACGCCCGCCTCGTCCGCGACCACCTTGGGTCGGCTGAGCAGGACGAGTACGGACGACAGCAGGACGGCGGTGAAGACGAAGCTGACCCGCTCCCCCGGGCCGAGGTTCTCCAGCAGCAGGGCGATCGCCGTGATGGTGGCGAACATGGCGAGCCCGACGCCCAGCAGGACGGCCCGGGTACGGGTCGGCCGGAAGGTGACCGGCAGGGCGGGCAGTGCGGGCTGGGCGGCGGACTCGGCCATGATGCGGGAGATGCCTTCGGGAGGGGGCGTACGGGTCGGAAGGACGTACGGGTCAGAGACGGCAGGCGTGGATCGAGGTGGTGAGGATCGCGCGCGCGCCGAGCTCGTACAGGTCGTCCATGATCCGCTGCGCCTCCTTGGCGGGGACCATCGCGCGGACGGCGACCCAGCCCTCGTTGTGCAGCGGGGAGATGGTCGGCGACTCCAGGCCCGGGGTGAGGGCGACGGCCCGCTCCAGGTGCTCGGCGCGGCAGTCGTAGTCCATCATCACGTAGCTGCGGGCCACGAGGACGCCCTGGAGGCGCCGCAGGAACTGCTGGGCCTGCGGGTTCTCGGCGTCGGCGCCGTTGCGGCGGATGACCACGGCCTCGGAGGTGAGGATCGGCTCGCCGATGACCTCCAGGCCGGCGTTGCGCAGGCTGGTGCCGGTCTCGACGACGTCCGCGATGATCTGGGCGACGCCGAGCTGGATGGCGGTCTCGACCGCGCCGTCCAGGTGCACGACGGAGGCGTCGATGCCCTGCTCGGCGAGGTGCTTGGCGACGATTCCCTCGTACGAGGTCGCGATCGTCATCCCGGTGAAGTCCTCGGGGCCCTTCGCGGTGCCGGGCTTGGTGGCGTAGCGGAAGGTCGAGCGGCCGAAGTTCAGCGGGAGGATCTCCTCCGCGCTGGCGCCGGAGTCGAGCAGCAGGTCACGGCCGGTGATGCCGATGTCGAGCTTGCCCGAGGCGACGTAGATCGCGATGTCCTTCGGGCGGAGGTAGAAGAACTCCACACCGTTCTCGGGGTCGAGGACCACGAGCTCCTTGGACTCCTTGCGCTGGCGGTAGCCGGCCTCATGGAGCATCGCCGACGCCGCTCCGGAGAGTGAACCCTTGTTGGGGACGGCGATGCGCAGCATGGGGCTTCCTTCAGTGCGTGGATTGCGAAAGATGTTGGGTGGGCGGCGGGCGGGGGACCCGCGGGACGGGCTGCGGCCTAGAGGTGCGCGTAGACGTCGTCGAGGGAGATCCCGCGCGCGACCATCATCACCTGGACGTGGTACAGCAGCTGCGAGATCTCCTCGGCGGCGGCTTCCTTGCCCTCGTACTCGGCGGCCATCCAGACCTCGGCGGCCTCCTCGACGATCTTCTTGCCGATCGCATGGACGCCCTTGCCGACAAGCTCGGCGGTGCGGGAGGAGCCGGGGTCGCCGGTGGCGGCCTTGAGCTGAAGCTCGCTGAAGAGCTCTTCGAAACTCTTGGAGGGTGTGTTCGCCATGATGGTCCTCAGAATACGGGGTCCCCCGCCACCACTCAGTGCCAGGGTTCGCTGACGGACCGCAGGGTCACAGCGGTCGAGACGGCGGCGATGACCGCTTCGTGTCCCTTGTCCTCGTTCGACCCCTCGAGCCCGGCGCGATCCAGCGCCTGCTCGTCGTTGTCGCAGGTCAGTACGCCGAAGCCGACGGGGACTCCGGTGTCGATCGACACCTGCACCAGGCCTTGGGTGACGCCCTGGCAGACGTATTCGAAGTGCGGGGTGCCGCCGCGGATGACGACTCCGAGGGCGACGATGGCATCGTAGCCGCGGCCGGCCAGCACCTTCGCCGCGACCGGGAGTTCGAAGCTGCCCGGGACGCGGAGCAGGGTCGGCTCGTCGATGCCCAGTTCGTGCAGGGCGCGCAGGGCGCCGTCGACGAGCCCGTCCATGACCTTCTCGTGCCACTGGGCCGCGATGACTGCGACCCGGAGGTCTCCGCAGTTCCTGACACTCAGTTCGGGTGCGCCCTTGCCGCTCACAGCTGTGCTCCTCGGTTCTTCGTGGTTCGTGGTTCGTGGTGTGTGCTGCTGGTGGGGTGGTTCGTGCGTGCTTACTGGTTGCCGCAGGTGGTGGCGGTCACGGCCCGGTCCAGCCAGGGCAGGTCGTGGCCCATGCGGTCCCGCTTCGTGCGCAGGTACCGCAGATTGTGCTCCCCGGCCTCCGTGGGCATGGCCACCCGGTCGTTGACCGCGATGCCGTGCCGTACGAGGGCGGCGGACTTGTCGGGGTTGTTGGTCAGCAGCCGGACGCTCTGGACGCCGAGGTCGGCGAGGATCTGCGCGCCGGCGGCGTAGTCGCGTGCGTCGGCGGGCAGGCCGAGCTCCAGGTTGGCGTCCAGGGTGTCGCGGCCGCGCTCCTGGAGTTCGTACGCGCGCAGCTTGGACACCAGTCCGATGCCGCGGCCCTCGTGACCGCGCAGGTAGACGACCACGCCGCGGCCCTCTTCCTTGACGCGGGCCATGGAGGCGTGCAGCTGGGGGCCGCAGTCGCAGCGCAGGGAGTGGAAGATGTCGCCGGTCAGGCACTCGGAGTGGACCCTGACCACGACGTCCCGGCCGTCGCCGATCTCGCCGTGGACGAGGGCGACGTGCTCCACGCCGTCGACGGTGGAGCGGTAGCCGTACGCCGTGAAGTCGCCGTGGGCGGTCGGCAGCGTGACCGTGGCCTCGCGGCGCACGGTCGGCTCGGCGGAGCGGCGGTAGGCGATCAGGTCCTCGATGGAGATGATCGTCAGGCCGTGCTTGCGGGCGAAGGGGATCAGCTCGGGCAGGCGCAGCATGACGCCGTCCTCGCCGGCGATCTCCACGATCGCGCCGACGGGGCGCAGGCCCGCGAGGCGGGCGAGGTCGACGGCGGCCTCGGTGTGGCCGTTGCGGACCAGGACGCCGCCGGGCTTGGCGCGCAGCGGGAAGACGTGGCCCGGGCGGACGAAGTCCGAGGGCTCGGAGACCCCGTCGGCGAGCATTCTCAGGGTGGTGGAGCGGTCGGCGGCCGAGATGCCGGTGGTCACGCCGTGGGCGGCGCTCGCGTCGACGGAGACCGTGAAGGCGGTCTTCATCGACTCGGTGTTGTTCTGGACCATCTGGGGCAGCTCGAGCCGCTCCAGCTCCGGGCCCTCCATGGGGGCGCAGATCAGGCCGCGGCACTCGCTCATCATGAACGCGACGATCTCGGGGGTCGCCTTCTCGGCCGCGATGACGAGGTCGCCCTCGTTCTCGCGGTCCTCGTCGTCGACGACGACCACCGGCCGGCCGGCCGCGATGTCGCGGATGGCCTGCTCGACGGGGTCGAGCCGGAAGACGGCGTCGAGGACGGCGTCGATGTCGGGCACGGGCTTGAGGGAGGTCATGCCGTTGCTCCTTCCAGGGCCGGGGCGGGGGTGGTGCGCGAACGCTGGTACCAGTCGTGGGCGCCCCAGAGGACGAGCGCGAAGTAGACGACGTAGACGAGGCCGGAGAAGGCCAGTCCGTTGGTGAAGGCGAGGGGGACGCCGACCAGGTCGACGAGGAGCCAGGCGAACCAGAACTCGACGAGGCCGCGGGCCTGGGCGACCATCGCGACGATCGTGCCGACGAAGATGTAGGCGTCGGCCCACGGGCTCCAGGACAGGTTCGGGAAGAGCGTGAACAGGCCGCCGACGGCGAGGGTGCCCAGCGCCGCCCCCGCGAGGAGCAGTCCGCGCTCCGTCCAGGTGGCGGTCCGCACCGCGAGGGTGCCGTCCTGGGCCTCCTGGCGGCCGCGCTGCCAGGCGCGCCAGCCCCAGGCCGCCACGCCGATGACGAGGAGCTGCTTGCCTACGCCGCCGGCGAGGTGGGCGGAGGCGTAGGCGGCTATGAGGATCAGGCCGGACAGGAGCTGGGCGGGCCAGGTCCATATGGAGCGGCGCCAGCCCAGGGCGAGGGCGGCCAGGCCCATCAGGTTGCCGATCATGTCGGACCAGATGACCTTCTGGCCGAAGACCGTGAAGGCCTCCGCGTTGAGCCAGGTCAGGGCGGTCACTGCTGATCCTCCTTGGCGGTCAGCGGGTCCACACCGGCGGCGAGCAGCCGCTCGACGTACTTCGCGAGGACGTCGACCTCGAGGTTGACCGGGTCGCCGGGCTGCTTGAGGCCCAGGGTGGTCAGCGCGAGCGTGGTGGGGATGAGGCTGATGGTGAACCAGTCCGCAGCGGCCTCGACCACGGTGAGGCTGACGCCGTCCACCGTGATGGAGCCCTTCTCCACGACGTACCGGGACAGGTTCTCCGGGAGCGAGACCTTGACGATCTCCCAGTGCTCGGAGGGCGTCCTGGACAGGATCTCGCCGGTTCCGTCCACGTGCCCCTGGACCAGGTGTCCGCCGAGCCGTCCGCCGAGGGCCATCGGGCGCTCCAGGTTGACCCGGGAGCCCGCGTGGAGGGCGCCGAGGCTGGAGCGCTTGAGGGTCTCCTGCATGACGTCGGCGGTGAACTCGCCGTCGCCGGTCTCGACGACGGTCAGGCAGACGCCGTTGACGGCGATGGAGTCGCCGTGCTTGGCGCCGTCGGTGACGACGGGGCCGCGCAGGCGGAAGCGGGAGGCCTCCGAGAGCTGCTCGACGGCGGTGACCTCGCCCAGTTCTTCGACGATTCCGGTGAACACTCAGTGCTCCTTGGGGGCGGTGGGGGTGGGGACGGCTTCGGACACGGGTACGGCGGTGATGCGGAGATCGGCGCCGACGCGGACGGCCTCGGTGATGTCGAGGCGCACCGCGCGGGCGATGTTGGTGATACCGGCGTCGGCGAGGG
Organism: Streptomyces sp. NPDC059355; assembly: GCF_042752335.1. Classification (NCBI taxonomy): domain Bacteria; kingdom Bacillati; phylum Actinomycetota; class Actinomycetes; order Kitasatosporales; family Streptomycetaceae; genus Streptomyces; species Streptomyces sp. NPDC059355. The sequence goes on from NZ_JBHYXN010000041.1 coordinate 11,132, forward strand.
CGGCGGGGCCGGAGCCGAGGAGGGCCGGGGCGAGGTAGCCGATGACGCGGTCGACGGTTCCGGCTTCGAGGAAGGCGCCCGCGAGGGTGGGGCCGCCTTCCAGGAAGACGGAGCGCACGCCGCGGTCGTACAGCTGCGCGAGGAGGTCGTGGACGGCGATGCGGCCGTCGTGCAGGGGCAGCCGGAGCAGGTCGGCGCCGCCCGGCAGGTGCCGGGTGTCGGCGTCCTCGCCGACGACGAGCAGCGTGGGCGCGGCGTCGTCGAGGATGCGGGCGGTCGCCGGCAGGCCGGCGCGGGTGTCGAGGGCGACGCGCAGGGGCTGGGTGGCCCCTTCGATCCCTCGTACGGCCAGGTGCGGGTCGTCGGCGCGCAGGGTGCCGCCGCCCACGAGGACGGCGTCGGCCTCGGCACGCAGCCGGTGGACGTCGGCGCGGGATTCCGGGCCGGTGATCCAGCGGCTGCTGCCGTCCGCGGCGGCGCTGCGGCCGTCGAGGGTGGCGGCGTACTTCCAGGTCACGTGCGGGCGGCCCAGGCGTACGGAGGTGAGCCAGGCGGCGTTGCCGGCCGCGGCCTCGGCCTCCAGGAACCCGCCCTCGGCCTTGATCCCGGCAGCACGCAGGGTGGTGGCTCCGCCGCTGGCCTGCGGGTTCGGGTCGGGGACGGCGTAGACCACGCGGGTGACGCCGGCCTCGACGAGGGCCTGGGCGCAGGGGCCCGTACGGCCGGTGTGGTTGCAGGGTTCGAGGGTGACGTACGCGGTGCCGCCGCGGGCGGCCTCGCCGGCGGCGCGCAGGGCGTGGACCTCGGCGTGCGGGCCGCCGGCCCGCTCGTGCCAGCCCTCGCCGACGACGGTGCCCGCGGCGTCGGTGATGACGCAGCCGACGACCGGGTTGGGGCTGGTGGAGCCGAGGGCGCGGGCGGCGAGCTCGATGGCGCGGCGCATGGCCTGCGCGTCGGCTGCGGCGACGGCGCCGGGGGCGGTCTCGCCCTCGTCGAAGGCGTCGTGCGGTGCGTGCGCGGCGTGGTTCGCCACCGGGTCCTCCTGCCTCTGTCGGGCACGGACTCCGGGGCCTGTCGGGATACGACAGATGAAGCGGTACAGCTCACGCGGGGACGCCGAGGCCGAAAAAACGGTCCGCCCGGACGCATCCGCAGGGGATACGCCGATGAACCGCCGACGGCGGCGTACCGGTGACTGGCCCGCCGCGCACTGCCTCCCATCCGGACTTTCACCGTCGGTCCAGGAATTTCACCTGGTCAACCGGCCGCTGGCTGCGGACGGGTCGCGGACTATACCGCCGGTTCGGAATTACACCGACCCCGGAGTGCGCTGCTTACTGGTACTGCTGCCAGTTTGCCACGGTCGATCGTCGGCCATGCGAGCGAGATGCTGTGGCCTGGGTCACAGGGAGGCGCCGGCGCGGGAATCCGTCACGTCGGACCGCCATTGGTCCAGACCTGTTGACGGGGTGGTCTAGTCCTCTTAACGTTCCCTTCATCTTCCCCGGGAGACAGCCCGTCAGATGTGCGCACGTCACGGGCCAACACGCACCACTTCTCCGCCTGTTGTGTCCTTTGTGTCTGCCATCCTCCCCTCCCCAGGAGGCACCATGCCGTCCCCCACACGTATGAGAGCGATGCTCCTGACATCCGGCGCGGCGATCGCCGGACTGCTGGTCGGCGGGCTCTCGGCGGGCGTCTCGCACGCCGCCGACAACGAGAGCTGTCGCCCCGACGGGCTGTACAAGACGGCCGGCGTCGACGTCCCCTACTGCTCGGTCTACGACTCCGAGGGCCGCGAGAAGATGGGCCCCGACCACCAGCGCCGCGTCATCGGGTATTTCACCGGCTGGCGGACGGGCAAGGACGGCACCCCCGCCTACCTGGCCAACAACGTCCCGTGGTCCAAGGTCACCCACCTGAACTACGCCTTCGCCCACGTCGGCTCCGACAACAGGATCTCGGTCGGCGGCGACAACGCGAACAACGCCGCCACCGGGATGACCTGGCCGGGCGTGGCGGGCGCCGAGATGGACCCGGCCCTGCCGTACAAGGGCCACTTCAACCTGCTGAACAAATTCAAGAAGCAGTACCCGAACGTCAAGACGCTGATCTCGGTCGGCGGCTGGGCCGAGACCGGCGGCCACTTCGGCGACGACGGCAACCGCGTCGCCTCCGGGGGCTTCTACTCGATGGCCACCAACGCCGACGGCTCGGTCAACCAGGCCGGCATCGACACCTTCGCGGACTCCTCGGTCGAGTTCATCCGCAAGTACGGTTTCAACGGCGTCGACATCGACTACGAGTACCCGACCACCATGAAGGACGCGGGCAACCCGCTGGACTGGCAGCTCTCCAACGCCCGCCGGGCCGGCCTCGTCCAGGGCTACGCCTCGCTGATGAAGTCGCTGCGCGAGAAGCTCGACCGCGCGGGCGCCGCCGACGGCAAGCACTACCTGCTCTCCGTCGCCGCCCCCTCCTCCGGCTACCTGCTGCGCGGCATGGAGACGTTCCAGATGCAGAAGTACCTGGACTACGTCAACATCATGTCCTACGACCTGCACGGCGCCTGGAACGAGTACGTCGGCCCGAACGCCTCGCTCTTCGACGACGGCAAGGACGGCGAACTGGCCGCGGCCGGCGTCTACTCCACCTCCCAGTACGGCGGCATCGGCTACCTGAACTCCGACTGGGCCTACCACTACTTCCGCGGCTCCATGCCGGCGGGCCGCATCAACATGGGCCTGCCGTACTACACCCGCGGCTTCAAGAACGTGCAGGGCGGTACGGACGGCCTGTGGGGCAAGGCCCCCGCGACCACCTGCCCGGCCGGCGCGGGGCTGACCAAGTGCGGGGACGGCGCGGTCGGCATCGACAACCTGTGGCACGACCTGGACACCAACGGGGTCGAGTCCCCGGCGGGCTCCAACCCGATGTGGCACGCCAAGAACCTGGAGAAGGGCGTCGTCGGCGACTACGTCACCAAGTACGGCTTCCCCGCGAACACCACGCTGACCGGCACCTACGTCCGCAAGTACGACTCCGCGCTGGTGGCGCCGTGGCTGTGGAACGCCCAGAAGAAGGTCTTCCTGTCGACGGAGGACGAGCAGTCCGTCGCCGCCAAGGCCGACTACGTGGTGAACAAGGGCATCGGCGGCACCATGGTCTGGGAGCTGGCGGGCGACTACGGGTACAACACCGCCAAGGGCCAGTACGAGATGGGCGACACGCTCACCTCCCTGATGTACGAGAAGTTCAAGTCGGCCGCGCCGTACGGCGCGAAGAAGGCGGGCGCGACCGCCCTGCCGACCCAGGCCGTGGACATCAGGACGGAGTTCGGCGAGTTCAAGCTGGGCGACTCCAATTACCCGATCACCCCGAAGCTCAAGATCACCAACAACACCAAGGCCACGCTGCCGGGCGGCACGGAGTTCCAATTCGACTACGGGACCTCGGCCCCGGACAACGCCTCCGACCAGTCCGGCTTCGGCACGAAGGTGGTCAGCAGCGGCCACACCGGCACCAGCGCCGGCGGGCTGAAGGGCGACTTCCAGCGGGTCTCGCTGAAGCTCCCGGCATGGCAGACGCTGGCTCCCGGCGCCTCGGTGGACCTGGCGTTCAACTACTACCTGCCGGTCTCCACGCCCTCCAACTGGACGGTGAACATCTCCGGCACCGCCTACGCTCTCGCCGGGGACCTGGCGCGCGGTACGACGCTCGTCGAGCCGGGGGCCCGACGATCCCGCCGACCACCCCGCCCACGACCCCGCCGACCACTCCCCCGACGACGCCGCCGACCACCCCGCCGACGACACCGCCGGGCGGAACCTGCACGAACCCGGCCTACGTCGCGGGCAGCGTGCACACGGGCGGACAGGTCGTCTCGCACAAGGGTCACAACTGGAAGGCCCAGTGGTGGACGCAGAACGAGGAGCCCGGCACCACCGGCGACTGGGGCGTCTGGAAGGACCAGGGCGCCTGCTGACACCGCGCACCCGCCGTAGGTGAACGGACGTGAGGACGCGGTGGCCCGGCGGCCACCGGGTCCTCGCACGTGCGGACGCGGGTGCCCCTCGTAGGCTGCGGCGGTGATCGCACAGGACCCCGCGGCGCTCGCGGACTTCGAGGAGCACCGGCCCCGGATGTTCGGGATCGCCTACCGCATGCTCGGCTCGGCCGCCGAGGCGCAGGACGCCGTCCAGGACGCCTGGCTGCGCTGGAGCTCCGCCGGGCGCGAGGGCATCGAGCACCCGGGGGCATGGCTCGCCAAGGTGGTCACGCACCTGTGCCTGAACCGGCTGACCTCGGCCCGGGCCCGGCGCGAGGAGTACGTCGGCCCCTGGCTCCCGGAGCCGGTCCTCACCGGGGGCGGGGCGCTGGGCCCGCTGGAGTCGGCCGAACAGCGGGACGGCGTCTCGATGGCGCTGCTGGTCCTGCTGGAGCGGCTGACCCCGGTGGAGCGGGCGGTGTACGTGCTGCGCGAGGCCTTCGCGTACGGCCACCGGGAGATCGCCGGGCTGCTCGACCTGACGGAGCCCAACTGCCGGCAGCTGTACCGCCGGGCGGCGGGGCGCGTGGAGGCGGGCCGGGCGGAGGCGGGGGCGGCCGCGCCGCGCCCGCGCCCGCGCTTCGAGCCGGACGCGGCGCGGTGGCAGAGCCTGGTGGAGACCTTCCTGGCGGCGGCGCGCGAGGGGGACCTGGCCCGGCTGGAGTCCATGCTGACCGCCGACGTGCGGTACGTCGCGGACGGCGGCGGGATCGTCACCGCGGCCCGGCGGCCGATCCTGGGCCGGGAGAAGGTGGCGCGGTTCCTGGCGGGTGCGCTGCGCAAGTACGGGGCCGGGCAGCCGGTCGCCCTCGCGGAGGTCAACGGCGAGATCGCCCTGCTGGTCGGCGGGGGCGCGGTCCTGCAGGTGGAGTTCGAGGACGGGCTGGTCCGCGGGGTGCGGAGCGTGGTGAATCCGGAGAAGCTGGAATTCCTTCAGCGGCAGCTGTCACATTCCCGGGGGCTGTCCGGTCCCGGCTGGTGAACGGATCCCTTCAGGGAAGGAACGGACACCATGAGCACGATTCTCGTCACCGGAGGCACCGGGAACCTCGGCAGGCGGGTCGTCACCCGGCTGCGGGCCGCGGGCCACGACGTACGGGTCCTGAGCCGCAGCGCGAAGGACCACCCGGTCGATCTGCGGAACGGCAGCGGGCTGGATGCGGCGATGGCCGGCGCGGAGGTGGTCGTGCACTGCGCGAGCACCCCGCGCGGCGGTGACGACGTGGCCGCCGGACACCTGATCGAGGCGGCCCGGCGGGCCGGAACGGTCACGAACGTCGTCTACATCTCGATCGTCGGGGTGGACGTGGTCCCGTTCGGCTACTACACGGTGAAGTACAAGGTCGAGCGGATGCTGGAGGCGTCGGGGCTGGGCGTCACGATCCTGCGCACGACGCAGTTCCACGACTTGGTGGCGACGCTGACGGACGCGCTGGCGAAGGTGCCGGTGGTGCCGGTGCCGCTGCCGAAGGGGGTCCGGGTGCAGCCGGTCGCCGTGGAGGAGGTCGCGGACCGGCTGGCGGAACTGGCCGTCCCGACACCGGCGGGCCGGGTCACGGACATGGGCGGCCCGGAGATCCACACGCTGGTGGGGCTGGGCCGCTCGTACCTGGCGGCGACGGGGCGTCCGCGCACGGTGTTCCCGCTGCCCCTGGCGGGGAAGGCGTACGCGGCCTTCCGCCGCGGCGGCAACCTGACCCCCTCGCACGCCGTCGGCAAGATCACCTTCGCCGAGTTCCTGGCGGCCCGGGCCGCCGGGGCGGCGGAGGCCGCTGGGTGAGCCACCACGCGGAGGCTCTCGTACGCTTGCGCGGACCCGGCAAGGGGCAATATGGGAGTTACCGCCATGAATGACCGCGCCAGATGACCCACAGCATGATCCACGGTGAGGGGCGATGATCGTTTCAGTGGTGTCCATGCCGGAGGGCATCGCGCGGCGTACCCCGGTGTCCGAGGCCCGTGACCTCCTCGGGCGATCCCGCTTCCTGTTCGTGGACGCGGAGCTGCCCGAGGAGGCACCGCCCGGGGAGCAGCCGATCGCCCACCTGCTCGGCCTGGAGGCCGAGGACCTGGCGTGGCTCGGCCGCGAGAGGGAATCCGCCCGCGCCGAGTTCCTCGGTGACGCCGCCGCGTTCGTCGTCCCCGCGGTCGAGGCGGGCCAGGTCGTCCACCTCCACGTCGTGGCCACCGAGCGGTACCTGGTCACGGTGCACCGGGGACCGGCCGGGCTGGTGGAGAACCTTGTCGCCCGACTCCCGCACGAACGGCCCCCCGACGCCGTGGCCACGCTGTTCCTGCTGCTGGGCGAGGCCCTGGAGACCTACCGGCGGTCCGCCGTCCAGGCCCTTCTGGAGGTGGAGGACCTGGAGGACGAGATGTTCCGGCAGCGCAAGCCCGAGCAGCTCTACAGCCTGGCGCGGCTGCGCCGGACCTCGGCGCTCCTGCACCACACGCTCCTCCCCTACCACCAGGCGGCGGAGGAGGCCATCACGCGCCGGGTGCTGAACCGCAACTTCCCGGAGGAGCGCCAGCGGCTCGCCCGGGAGTACCAGCGCGTGTCGAGGCTGGTGCTGACGGACATCGAGGCACTCCAGGAAGCCGCCCGGCGCGGCTTCGCCACCTACTCCTCGCTGGTGTCCGGCGAGCAGAACGGCGTGATCAACCGGCTCGCGATCGTCTCCACGATCTTTCTGCCGCTGACCTTCCTGACGGGGTTCTTCGGCATGAACTTCGCCTACCTGACGGACGAGCTGGAGAGCCGGAGCATCTTCTGGGCGCTCGCCGTGGGACTCCAGGTGGTCTTCCTGGCCGGTGCGCTCTACGTGCTGCACCGCACCCGCATCTGGCGCCGGCTCCACGACGAGAGCATCGACGACGAGTAGGCCGTCGGGCCGGGCCCGTGCAGCTCGGGCCGGTACGGTGCGGCTCAGGGGGCGAAGAGGTCCGCCTGGGCGGCTTCGCGGGCGGCCAGGCGCGCTCCCGTGAGGACCGCCGAGTCGCCGAGGGCCGTGGCCCGGACCTCCATCGGGACCGGGGTCAGCGTCGTCAGCCGGCGGGCCACCGCCGACGCGAGGGCGGGGCCGCCCGCGTGGCCGAGCTCCCCCGCCAGGACCAGGCACCCCGGGTCCAGGACCGCCGCGACCGCCGCCGCGCCCAGCGCCAGCCGTTCCGCCAGGGCTTCGAGGAAGGGCTCGCCCGCCGCCCCCGACACCGCCTCGTCCACCGGGCCGGTCCAGCCGTGCTCCGCCGCCAGAGCCGCCACCGCATCCCGGCCGACCAGGGCGTGGAACCCGCCCCCGCAGTCCGTGGCCGAGGGGAGCCGTCCCGTACCCGGCACGGGCAGGAAGCCGATCTCGCCCGCTCCGCCGGAGGCCCCCCGCCGGAGCCGCCCGTCCAGGACCACCGCCGCGCCGACGCCCGCGCCGAGCCACAGCAGTACGAAGGAGTCCAGGTCCCGGGCCGCGCCGACCCGCTGTTCGGCGAGGGCCGCCAGGTTGGTCTCGTTCTCCACCGCCACCGCGGCCGGCAGCCGCCGCTGCAGCGCCGCCACCAGGTCCCGGTGCCAGGCGGGCAGTCCGGCCGTGCTGCGCAGCTCCCCGGCCGGGGCCACCAGACCGGGGGCGCCGACCACCACCGTGTGCAGCCCGTCCGCGCCCGCCTCCCGCCCGAGGGCCTCCAGCGCGTCCACCGCCTCGTCCACCGCGTCCACCGGCAGCGCGGCCTGGGCCAGCGGGCGGCCGAGCAGGTCCGCGACGACCGCGGTCGCGCTGTCCGTCCGTACGTCCAGGGCCGCCAGGTAGGCGCGGCGGGCGACGATCCCGTACACCCGGGCATTGGGTCCGCGGCGCTGCTCTCCCGACTCCCCCACGACCTCGATCAGGCCGGCGCCGGTGAGCCGCTCGACGAGATCGGCGACCGAGGGGCGGGACAGACCGGTCATCGCCTTGAGCTGAGTGGCGGTCAGCGGCCCCTCCTCCTGCAGGAGTCGCAGGGCCAGGCGGTCGTTGATGGCCCGGGCCGTGCTCGGCGACGCGGGCGACGGGGCGGCGGGGATCAGGGCCTTGGCAGGAGTCACGGCGCCCATCCTAGGCAGCTCCTCGGCATTAACTATCAGGCAGGGTCCCTGATAGTTTAATTCCATGACAGGGGAAACAGACCTCAGCCCGGCGCGCCTGCGCCATGCCCGCTTCGCCATAGCCGCCGTCTTCTGCACCCACGGGGCCGTCACGGGCTCCTTCGCCACCCGCATCCCCTGGATCCAGGAGCACGCCCAGCTCAGTGCGGGCACCCTGGGCCTCGCCCTCGCCTTCCCCGCCCTGGGCGCGGCGGTCGCGATGCCGCTGGCCGGCCGGATCAACCACCGCTTCGGAGCCCGCTCCGCGCTGCGGGGGCTGCTGGTGCTGTGGACCCTGTCGCTGATCCTGCCGAGCCTCGCCCCGAACCTGGCCGCCCTGTGCTTCGCCCTGTTCGTCTACGGAGCCACGGCCGGGATGGCGGACGTGGCGATGAACGCGCTGGGCGTCGAGACCGAGAACCGGCTCGGCCGGTCGATCATGTCCTCGCTGCACGGCATGTGGAGCGTGGGCGCGCTGATCGGTTCGGCGGCCGGCACGGTCGCCGCACACGCCGGGGCCGACGCCCGGCTCCACCACCTGGTCGCCGCGCTCGCCCTGACCGCGGCCGGGCTGGTCGCCGTGCGAGGGGTGCTCGACCTGCGCAGCGCCGCGGGGGCGGAGGCGCCGCCGCACTTCGCGCCGCCCCCGAAGTCCGCGCTGCTGATCGGCGCGATCGGGTTCTGCGCGGTCTTCGCGGAGGGCGCGAGCATGGACTGGTCGGCGGTCTACCTGCGCGACGTACTGGACACGGACGCCGGCCTCGCGGCCGCCTGCACCACCGCGTTCGCGCTCACCATGTCCCTCGCCCGGCTCGTCGGGGACCGGGTGGTGGACCGGTTCGGGGCGGTACGCACGGTCCGGGCGAGCGGGTTGCTGGCCACCGCGGGCGGGGTGCTCGTGGTGACGGCCGGGAATCCGGCCGTGGCGATCGCGGGCTTCGGACTGATCGGGCTCGGCATCGCGGTGGTGGTCCCGCTGGCCTTCGCGGCCGCCGCGCGCAGCGGGCCGGCCCCGGCGCAGGCCATCGCGGGCGTCGCGACGATCACGTACACCTCGGGGCTGATCGCGCCGTCGGCGATCGGCGCGGTGGCGGACGCCACCTCGCTCGTGGTGTCCTTCGGGCTGGTCACGCTGCTCGCGTTCGCGCTGGTCGTGGGGGCCGCCGTACTGCGGCAGAAGCCGGTGGCGGCCGGGTCGGCGCCGGTGGACCGGGACGAGCCAGCGGCTATCCGCCCGTAACATTGCGCAGGCTGCTCCGCGGCCCGGATGCTTGATCGATCGGTTCGACGGAAGTGGTGGAAACATGGGCCTCGGCGTGGGCTGGACCCTGCACGGAGACGGGCGGACCCCCGCCCCCGGCGCGGTGGTACGGCCGGACGAGCGGCTGTCGTGGCCGCGGACCGCAGGGCTCGGCGCCCAGCACGTCGTGGCGATGTTCGGGGCGAGTTTCGTCGCGCCCGTCCTGATGGGCCTGGACCCGAACCTGGCCATCATGATGTCGGGTGTCGCGACGGCCGTCTTCCTGCTGGCCACGCGCGGGCGGGTGCCCTCGTACCTGGGCTGCTCCCTCTCCTTCGTGGGCGTCGCCGCGGCGATCCGGGCGAGCGGCGGGGACAGCGCGGTCGTCACGGGCGCGGTTTTCGTGGTCGGCGCGGCCCTGTTCCTGGCGGGGCTCGCCGTGCGGCGCTTCGGGGCGCGGATCATCCACGCCGCGATGCCGCCGGTGGTGACGGGCGCGGTGGTGATGCTGATCGGCTTCAACCTGGCGCCGGTGACGGCCTCGACGTACTGGCCGCAGGACCAGTGGACGGCGCTGCTGACCATGCTGTTCACGGGGGCGGCCGTGGTCTGCCTGCGCGGCTTCTGGTCGCGGATCGCGATCTTCCTGGGGCTGCTCTTCGGGTACGGGATCTCCTGGATCTTCGACCTGCTCTTCGGCAAGATCCACTCGACGGTGGGCGGGGAGGCGGCCGTCGACCACTGGCGGCTCGACCTCTCGGGTGTCGCCAAGGCGGACTGGATCGGCCTGCCGTCCTTCCACGCACCGCAGTTCGAGTGGTCGGCGATCCTGATCGCCCTGCCGGTGGTGATCGCTCTGATCGCCGAGAACGCCGGGCACATCAAGGCCGTCGGCGAGATGACCGGGGACCCGCTCGACGACGAGCTCGGCACGGCGATCGCGGCGGACGGCGCCGCGTCGATGCTGTCCACGGCGGTGGGCGGTCCGCCGAACACCACGTACTCCGAGAACATCGGCGTGATGGCGGCCACCCGCGTCTACTCGACGGCGGCCTACTGGGCGGCGGCGGGCTTCGCGCTGCTCTTCGGCCTGTGCCCCAAGTTCGGCGCGGTCGTCGCCGCGATCCCCGGCGGGGTGCTGGGCGGGATCACCGTGATCCTGTACGGGATGATCGGCCTGCTCGGCGCGCAGATCTGGATCAACGGCGGGGTGGACCTGCGCAATCCGCTGAACCTGGTGCCGGCCGCGGCGGGCATCATCATCGGCATCGGCGGGGTGAAGCTGCAGTTCACGGACAGCTTCGAGCTGGGCGGCATCGCGCTCGGCACGATCGTGGTGATCACGGGCTACCACGCGCTGCGGTACTTCGCGCCGGCGCACCTGAAGCAGCAGGAGCCGCTGCTCGACGCGGGCACGTCGGCGTACGACGCGGGTGACGGGGGCGACGCGGGTAACGGGGGCGGCGCGGGTAACGGGGGCGGCGCGGGCGACGGAGACGAGGGCGGGGCCGCCCGGGACGGCCGCCCCTGACGGAGCCGTCGAACGGGCCGGGTTCGCCCGAACCGGCGAAGCACACGGCCAAGTTCCCCGGATCCGCACCTCAGGCTGCGACGCTGCCCTCCATGGAAGCGGTACTCGCGCGGATGCGCGCCCTGGACGAGCGCCTCCCCGCACAGGACGGTGTCGCCGTCTTCAACCGGGTGTACCTGACGGTGACGGAAACGCTGCACGCGCGCATCTCCCACGGGGAGTTCCCGGCGCCGCGGCGGGCTGAGACGCTGAGCGTGCGGTTCGCGGAGCGGTACCTGACGGCGGTGGAGGCGGACCGGGCCCCGGCCTGCTGGCGCCCGCTGCTCCAGTACCGCCGCCACCCGGGCGTCCGGCCGCTCCAGCACGCCCTGGCCGGGATCAACGCGCACATCGGGCACGACCTGGCGCTGGCGGTGGTGGCCACCTGCCGGGCCCTGGACTGCGAACCGCGGGCCCTGGAGGCGGACTTCGACCGGGTCGGCGACACCCTGGTCTCCCTGGAGGAGCACATCCGGGAGGACCTGATGCCGGGCCCGGACCTCCTGGAGATCGCCGACCCGCTGACGCATCTGCTCGGCTCGTGGAGCCTGGACCGCGCCCGCGGCGCCGCCTGGTCGGCGGCCCGCCTCCTGTGGACCCTGCGCCGCTCCCCCGACCTGGCCGAGGAATTCACGGACTCCCTGGACGCCGGAGTGGGCCTGGTGGGCCGCTGCCTCCTCACCCCGACCTCCTGAGCGGGGCATGAGAACGGGCCGCCGCCGCGCTTGTGGCGCGGGGGCGGCCCGTGGTCATGGGGCGGAGGGACCGGGTGGGTCAGTCCTCCGGGAGTTCGACCGGGGCTATCTCGTCGTAGACGTCGCCCGGGCCGGGGTTCGTGGCGTCCGTGGTGCCGCCGAGATGGTGCATGACGCCCCAGACCGCGTTCAGCGCCGTCTGGACCGCGCCCTCGGCCCAGCCCGCCGTCCAGGAGATGTCGTCGCCCGCGAGGAAGATGCCGCGCTTGTCCTCGGGGAGGCGGTCCTGCATGAAGTGGGTGAACAGGCGCCGCTGGTAGCGGTAGTGGCCCGGCAGGTTGGCCTTGAACGCACCCATGAAGTAGGGCTCGTTCTCCCAGGACACGGTCACCGGGTTGCCGATGATGTGACGGCGGATGTCGACCTTCGGGTAGATCTCGCCGAGGGACTTCAGCATGACCTCCATCCGCTCGTTCGCGGACAGCGGCAGCCACTTCAGGCTGTCGTCGCACCAGGTGTACGAGAGGCAGATGACGGCCGGCGCGTCCGGGCCGTTGTCCAGGAGGTACGTGCCGCGCGTCATGCGGTCCGTCAGGGTCATCGACATGACGTCGCGGCCCGTCTCCTCGTCCTTGTCCAGCCAGAACGGCCGGTCGACGGGGATGAAGAGCTTGGACGACTCCATGTAGTGGGTGCGCTCGATCGCCGTCCAGTGGTCGATCGGGAACAGCGTGTCGTCGCAGGCGATCTTCGACAGGAGCATCCAGGACTGCGCCGTGAAGATCGCGGCACGGTACGTACGGATGTCGCCGTCGGCGTCGGTGACCGTGATGCGGTTGCCGGCCGTGCGGTGCAGGCGGGTCACCGCCGGACGCGGGGTGCCGTCGTGCAGGGAGGACAGCGAGGTGCCCTGCGCCCAGTGGACGATCTTCTCGGGCTCGCGCTCCCACAGGCGCAGCGGCAGCTGCTGCGAGCCGCCGACGATGCCGCGGTGGTGGTCGTCCGCCTCGGTGTAGACGACGCGCAGGATCTCCAGGATGGAGTTCGGGAAGTCGGTGTCCCAGCCGCCCGTGCCGAAGCCGACCTGGCCGAAGATCTCGCGCTTGCGGAAGGACTGGAAGGCCTCGGACTTGCAGAGGAAGCCGTAGAAGGTCTCGTCGTCGAGCTTCTCGACGAGCTTCGCCCAGATCTCGCGGATGCGCGGGACGTCCCGCTCGCGCATCGCCTGGTTCATGTCGGAGAAGTCGGCGCCCTCGTCGAGGCAGGCGTTCCACGCGGCCGACACGTCGCGGTAGACCTGCGGGAGGTCGGCGATGGTCTCGGCGTAGTGGGTCTCGCCCTTGAGGTCCACGACCGTCGAGGGGGTGGCCTCGGCGAGCGGGTTCGGGAAGGGCTCGGTGACCAGGCCCACGAGGTCGATGTAGTGCTGGAGCGCGGTGGAGGACGGCGGGAAGCGCATGGCGCCCATCTCCGCGGTCAGGCCCTCGGTGCCGGCGCCCTCGAAGCCGACGGTGCGCAGCCGGCCGCCGATCTGGTCCGCCTCGTAGACGACGGGCTTGAGGCCCATCTTCATCAGCTCGTAGGCGGAGATGATGCCGGAGAGCCCGCCGCCGATGACGGCGACCTCGGTCCCGAGCTCGGTCGCCGGGATCTGGCCCAGGCCGGCGGGGTGGGCGAGGAAGTCGTCGTACGCGTACGGGAAGTCCGGGCCGAACATGGTGATCGGCGGCTGTCCGTCGCTGTGCGGGACGGCGGTGGTGGGCACCGTGGACGTCATGGGGTACGGCTCCTTGCGGGGGTGGGGCAGGGGGGAGGGCGCTGGCGGGGCTCAGACGAGGGAGTCGTAGAGCCCGGGGCGGCGGTCGCGCAGGTACGGGTTGGTCTCGCGCGACGCGCGCAGCAGCTCGGGATCGGCCTCGCCGACCACCAGCTCCTCGCCGCGCCCGGCCCGGGTGCGGGTCACCCCGTCGGGGCTCGCCAGGCAGCTGAGTCCGACGAACTCGAACTCGCCTTCCGGACCGGTGCGGTTGACGTACGCGATGTACATCTGGTTCTCGAAGGCCCTTACGGGGACGAGCTGTTCGGCGACGAACTGGAACGGGTGCATCTGCGCGGTCGGCACCAGGAGGAGGTCGGTGCCGGCCAGGGCGTGGGCGCGGACGTTCTCGGGGAACTCCACGTCGTAGCAGATCATGATGCCGATGCGGAGGCCGTTCAGGTCCGCCTGGACGACGGGGGTGTCGCCGGGGGTGAAGGCGTCCTGCTCGAAGCAGCCGAAGAGGTGGGTCTTGCGGTAGTTCGCGAGCCGGACCCCGTCGGGGCCGATGAGCTGGGCCGCGTTGTACACGGTGTCCCCGTCGCGCTCCGGGTAGCCGTACAGGACGGCGAGGCCGTGGCGGCGGGCGATCTCGCCGATGGCGCGGGCCGACATGCCGTCGGCGGCCTCGGCGAGGTCGGCGACTTCCCGGACCTCCAGCGCGTAGCCGGTCAGGAACATCTCCGAGGTCACGAGGAGCCCGGCACCCGCCTGTGCGGCGCGCTGCGCGGCCTCGTCGAGCGCCTTCAGGTTCTCGGCGGTGTCGCCGAGCCGTCCGGAACTCTGGAGGAGGGCGGTGCGCAGCGGGGGCATGGGCGTACCTCTGTGGCAGGAGGGGAGTGGGTCCTATTGAAGGTACGTTCACCCGTTCGACGTCGACAAGCCATGACTGTTGCGCTCCGCGCATCGATTCGTTGCGCTTTTTGGGGCGCGGACGGCGATTCGTTGCGCGGGCCCGTGGACTCCCCTCCCGCCGGGGGCTACGTGTCGGCGCGGAAGGCCGGGTGGGCGCGCAGTCGCCACAGGTCGTCGAGGATATCGTCCGTGTCGTTGCCGATGACGCGGCCGCTCCAGGTGTCGCACAGGGCGGGGACGGCCAGCGCGCCGTCGTAGTGGTGCCCGACGGCCTCGTAGGCCCGGCGCAGTGCGGCGTACGAGGCGGACGTGCCGAGCAGGGTGGTGGCGACGGAGTCCTCCAGGCCGAGCCGGGTGAGGGCGGCAGCGACGCGCAGGCAGTTCGGACAGTCGGCGCAGAGGTAGAGGCGGTAGCGGTGCGGCACGGGCGAGAAGCCGGCGCCGATGCGGCCGCGCAGGGCGAGGGCCGGACCGGTTCGGGGCAGGACCATGGGCAGCATGACTCTCCTGGGGACGGCGCGGGGGCGTTGCGGACCTCCCGGCGGCGCGGCGCGCGCCGGGTTCACGGAGTCGGTGCGGGGATGCGTACGCGGCGCGGGAACCCGTGGAACGTACGGTCGCCCTGCGGGTCGGACGGGACCGTCGGGGAGGCCTCGCGCGGCGTACGAGGAGGCTCAGGCGGTCGCGCGGAAGGCGCTGCGCACGCGCAGCAGGTCGATGTGCAGGCGCCGGGTCAGCCACCAGCGACGGAGGATCCGCGCCCGTGCACGAGCCGTCCTGGCCATGTCCACCGACTCCGTCCCGCCCTTGGGGCATAAACGCGCCCGCGACGGACGCTGACTCTCGTGACCGTCGTCACCAGCAGTCTCGTGGCGGTGCGCGGGGCCGTCAAGAAGGTGGTGGACGGTCCTGCGGCCGTTCCCGAGGGAAGGAGTTCCCGACCCCATGGCGCCCGACACCGATACGGCCACGCCCGTGCACGTCCTCGACAACCCGGTCTGGGCCGCGCTGACCGGCCCGAGCAGCGCCTTCGCCGAGGCCGGGCCCGCGGGGCTCGCGGCCCGGTACGTCGCCGACACCTCGCCGTTCGTCGCGCTCGCGGACCCGGAGGACCCGGCGGCCTGGGCGGATCTGGCCGCGCTGGCCGGCCCGGGTACGACGGTCTGGATCACCGGCCTGCCGACCCCGCCCGCGGGGTGGACGACGGAGGACTCGATACCGGGCGTCCAGCTGGACGGCGGGGCGGTACGGGCCGGGGCCGCGCCCGAGGCGGTCCGGCTGGGGCCGGCCGACGTGCCGGAGATGCTGGAGCTGGTCGGCCTCACGAAGCCGGGGCCGTTCGCCCGGCGCACCGTCGAGCTGGGCACGTACCTCGGGATCCGGCACGAGGGCCGGCTCGTCGCGATGGCGGGGGAACGGATGCGCCCGCCCGGCTGGTCGGAGATCAGCGCGGTGTGCACGCACCCCGACCACCGGGGCAAGGGGCTCGCGGGCCGGCTGATCAGGGCGGTGGCCGCCGACGTCCGCGAGCGCGGCGACCGCCCGTTCCTGCACGCGGCGGCCGGCAACACGGGGGCCATCGCCCTCTACGAGTCGATGGGCTTCACGCTGCGCCGCCGCCCGCTCTTCATGGGCGTCCGCACCCCGGACGGGGCTGCCTGACGCGCGACTTCGCGGAGCGGGGCACGGGGGCGGGAGAGCGGGGCACGGGGGCGCGAGAGCGGGGCACGGGGGCGGGCACGGGGCCGGAGGCAGGGCTGGCAGGTTTCGCGGGGCGCGCAGCGGTCACACGCGGGGAATCCCATGGAAGCGAAAGGAACCGAGAGGACCTGCGATGAACGACGTCTCACGCCTGCCCGGCACCGCACACCATCACTGGCAGTGGCAGCTGCGGGCCGCCTGCCGGAATCTGGGGCCGGGCCGTTTCTACCATCCGGCCGGTGAGCGGGGCGAGGAGCGCGAGGACCGCGACGAGGCCGCGAAGCGGGTCTGTGCGGTGTGCCCGGTGCGCGAGGCGTGCCTGGAGCACGCGCTGCGGACCCGGGAGCCCTTCGGGGTCTGGGGCGGGCTGACGGAGGAGGAGCGCCGGGCCCTGCCGGAGCAGACCGGCCGCCGTACCGTTGCGGCCCGCGCGAGGGCGGGGCACCGCTGAACGCCGCCCGCAGGACCCCGGACGCGGCTGCGCCCCGGCATTCGCGATGCCGGGGCGCAGCGGTGTTCGAGGGGGGCGGCGGTCAGGCCGGCGCGCCCGAGGTGAAGCGGCGCAGCAGCGGGGAGAGGACCAGGACGGACTTGGTGCGCTCCACGAACGGCTCGCCCGCGATGCGCTCCAGCACCCGCTCGAAGTGCCGCATGTCGGAGGCGAAGACCTGCACGAGGGCGTCCGCGTCGCCGGTGACGGTCGACGCGGACACCACCTCCGGGTACCGCTCCAGCCCCCGCCGGATGTCGTCCGGCGAGGTGTTGTGGCGGCAGTAGATCTCTATGAAGCCCTCGGTCTCCCAGCCCATGGCGGCGGGGTCGACGCGGACGGTGAAGCCGGTGATGGCCCCCTCGGCCCGCAGCCGGTCCACGCGACGCTTCACGGCCGGGGCCGAGAGGCCGACCTCGGAGCCGATGTCGGCGTAGGAGCGGCGGGCGTCCTCGGCGAGGGCGTGCACGATGCGTTCGTCGAGATCGTTCAGTCGCACTGCGGGTCGATCACTTTTCTGCTGTGGCCACTTCTGCCGTGGCCAGTCGGGAGCGGCGAATGCCGTACAGGAAGTAGACCACGAGGCCGATGGCCATCCAGACACCGAAAGCGATCCACGTCGCCGCCGGCAGGCTGTACATCATGTAGCCGCAGGCGAGGAAGCCGAGGATCGGCGTGACCGGGAAGAGCGCCACCTTGAAGGTGCGCGGCATGTCGGGCTTGGTGCGGCGCAGGATCACCACGGCGACGTTGACGAGGGCGAAGGCGAAGAGGGTGCCGATGCTCGTCGCGTTGGCCAGCTCACCCAGGGGGATGAACGCCGCGAGCGCGCCGCAGAACAGGGAGACGATCACCACGTTGGCGCGGGGGGCGCCGGTCTTCTCGTCGACCTTGGCGAAGACCTTGGGGACGAGGCCGTCGCGGGACATCGCGAAGAGGATGCGGGTCTGGCCGTAGAGGACGGCGAAGACGACGGAGGCGATGGCGACGACGGCGCCGGCGGCGAGGACGACGCCCCAGAAGCTGTCACCGGTGACGTTGGTCATGATCTGGGCCAGCGCGGCCTCGGTGCCCTCGAAGTCCTTCCAGGGCAGTGCGCCGACGGCGACGAAGGCGACGAGGCAGTACAGGACGGTGACGATGCCCAGCGAGAGCATGATCGCGCGGGGCAGGTCCTTCTTCGGGTTCTTGGCTTCCTCACCGGCGGTGGAGGCGGCGTCGAAGCCGATGTACGAGAAGAAGAGTGTGGAGGCGGCGGCGCTGATGCCGGTGATGCCGAGCGGGGCCAGCGGGGTGTAGTTGCCGGACTTGATGCCCATGACGCCGATGCCGATGAAGAGCACCAGGGTGACGATCTTCACCGCGACCATGATCGTGTTGATCCGGGCGCTCTCCTTGGCGCCGCGCATCAGGAAGACCATGGCGAGCAGGACGACGACCAGCGACGGCAGGTTGATGAAGCCGCCCTCGCCCAGCGGCGCGGACACGGCGTCGGGGATCGTGACGCCTATGGTCCCGTCGAGCAGCTCGTTGAGGTACTGGCCCCAGCCGACGGCGACCGCCGCGACGGACACGGCGTACTCCAGGACCAGGCACCAGCCGCAGACCCAGGCGATGAACTCGCCCATGGTGGCGTACGAGTACGAGTAGGAGGAGCCGGAGACCGGCACCGATCCGGCCAGCTCCGCGTAGGAGAGCGCCGAGAAGAGGGCGGTCAGGCCCGCGATGATGAAGGAGATCGTGACGGCAGGGCCGGCCTTGGGGGCCGCCTCGCCGAGGACCACGAAGATGCCGGTGCCCAGGGTGGCGCCGATGCTGATCATGGTCAGCTGCCACATGGTGAGCGAGCGGCGCAGACTGCCGCCCTCACCCTGGCCGCCCTCGGCGACCATCTGCTCGACCGGCTTGCGGCGCAGCAGAGGGTTCACAGGCTTGCGGGGCTCGGAGGCGAGCGGTGGCGCCTGGCCGGTTTCGAGCACGAGGGACTCCTTTGACACTGCGGATGGGGACTGTGGCATCGACCGCAGCGGTCCGGGGCAGGACACAGACAAAGGAGCCTGGGCATGGGGGACCGCCGAGCAGGCGGTCCGCGCCACTCCACGTACAGCGAGTGAGCCTACGAGCTGAGTGATACCGCCCGTAATGCACCATCCTTGCACATTGCCGCACGATCGTTGCGCGGATCTGTCCTGGATGGTCCTTTGTTGCGCACGGATGATCGATCAGTGCGTACGCCCCCTTTGTCTCCTTCGTTGACTCCTCATCAGAACTCCCGCAGCATGCCCGCCGGGACCGACGACCGGAGGCGCCCCGTGAACGCCGAGAACGCCGAGAACACGAAGAGCACCGAGAGCACCGTCACGCACTGGCTGGACCCGGGGCCCTTCCTGCGCGGGGTCGCCTGGCTGGACAAGGGGCGCCCGGTCCGGGCCGACCCGCAGGACGCCATGCGGCTGCCGTGGGACACCGGGGAGCGGGCCACCCTGCCGATAGGGGTGCGTCTGGAGTTCACGGCGCACGCGGCGCACGCCGTGGAGATCCGCTACCGGGCGACCGTGCCCGGCCCCACCGACGCGCTGCGCGACCTCGCACACGCCTTCGCGCTGTGGGACCGGCACGGGGTGGTCCGCGAGGTCTGGACCGAGCCGGCCGCGGAGGCCGTCGTACGGATCGAACTGCCCGGCGGGAGCGGCCCGTTCACCCTGCACCCGCCGGAGGGGCAGTCCCCGCTGATCCTCGGCCTGCGCGGGATCGGCGGCGCCGTCGCCCCGGCTCCGGCCGGCCCGCGCTGGGTGGTGCACGGCGATTCGATCACCGAGGGCTGGTGGGCGACCCGGCCCGCCCACGGCTGGCCCGCGGTCGCCGGGCGAGCGCTGGGCTGGGACACGGTCAACCTCGGGTACGCGGGCGCCGCCCGCGGGGAACTCGCCACCGCCGAGCAGATCGCCGGGCTGCCCGCCGATGTCCTCACCCTCGCGTTCGGCACCAACTGCTGGTCCCGTGTGCCCTTTTCGGCGCCGCTGCTGTACGAGACCACCCGCGCCTTCCTCGAACTGGTCCGTCAGGGGCATCCGCGGACCCCGCTGCTGCTGGTCTCCCCCGTACTGCGGCCCGACGCCGAGCGCACCCCGAACCGGCTCGGCGCCACCCTGGGCGCCCTGCGCGACGCGATGGAGCGGGCCGCCAGCGAGCGGATCACCGCCGGGGACGACCGCCTCGCCCTGCTTCCGGGGCGTGACCTGCTGGGTCCCGAGCACCTGGCGGACGGGCTGCACCCCAACGACTCCGGACACCAGGTCCTCGGCCTCGCTGTGGTCACGGCTCTGCGGCGCTCCGGGTTCGGTCCGGGGTGAGTGAAACAGCCCACAGGAATCCGCTTGAACAGATCGACCCCGACAGGGCGTGTCCTGAGCACAGTTGCCGACGCACCGGAGACGGGCGGCGGACACGGAGACACCACACGTGGGAGAGATCAAGATGGGCATCAAGCGCGGAACCACCCTGGCCGCCGTCGCAGTCGTCGTCGCCCTGACGGCCACCGCCTGCGGCGGGGACGACACGGCGGGCAACGCCAAGCCGGCCGGGGCCGCGTCCCAGGCTCCCGCTGCCGCTGCCGCTTCCGGCGCCGGCTCCGGCGCCTACGGATCCGACTACGGTTCCGACTCCGGCGCGGGAGCCGCCGCCGGCGCGGACGCCAAGGGTGCCGGACAGCTGGCCGTCGCCCAGAACGAGCAGATCGGCGCCCTCCTCACCGACAGCGCGGGCTTCA
This sequence comes from Streptomyces sp. NPDC059355, assembly GCF_042752335.1. Lineage (NCBI taxonomy): Bacteria > Bacillati > Actinomycetota > Actinomycetes > Kitasatosporales > Streptomycetaceae > Streptomyces > Streptomyces sp. NPDC059355. The sequence continues at coordinate 31,430 of NZ_JBHYXN010000041.1, forward strand.
CCCTCTACCGCTTCGACAAGGACACCGCCAAGCCGCCGAAGTCCAACTGCGACGGGGACTGCGCGAAGGCCTGGCCCGCCGTGGCGGCCGGCGACGCCACCGCCGCCGCGGGCATGGACGCGGCCCTGCTGGGCGAGGTCGTGCGCACCGACGGCAGCAAGCAGCTGACGGTCGCCGGCTGGCCGGTGTACCGGTACAGCAAGGACACCAAGGCGGGCGAGACCAACGGGCAGGGCGTCGGCGGCACCTGGTTCGCCTTGGCCGCCGACGGCAAGAAGGCCGCGAAGGCGGCCGCCGCCGCTCCGGCCGGAGCTCCGGCCGGAGCGGGCGAGGCCGCGGGCGCGCTGACCGTGGCCAAGGACCCCAAGCTCGGCGAGCACATCGTCGACGGCAACGGGATGACGGTCTACCGCTTCAAGAAGGACACCGCCTGGCCGATGGCCTCCAACTGCACCGGCGACTGCGTGGCCAAGTGGCCCGTGGTGCCCCCGGTCGACAAGGCCAACGCCAAGGGCATCGTGGAGAAGGGCTACTCCGTCCTGGACCGCCCCGACGGCAAGAAGCAGCAGGCCATCGACTGCTGGCCCGTCTACACCTTCACGGGTGACAAGAAGGCCGGCGACATCAACGGCCAGGGCGTCGGCGGCACGTGGTACGCGGTGTCCCCCGACGGCAAGCTGATCACCACCTCCTGATCACCGGCTCTTGACCGCCGACTCCTGACCGCTCCCCCGCTCCCTCCCCCACATCTGGAACCGCGCGGCCCCCTGCCCACTCCCCCCGGCAGGCGGGCCGCGCACCCGTTCCGCCGCGCACCCGTTCCGCCTTGGCGTTCTCCTCCATACACTCCACCGCATGCTGCGCGTACTGGCCGTCGACGACGAGAAGCCGCTCCTCGAGGAGCTCCTCTACCTGCTGGACTCCGACCCGCGGGTGCTCAGCGCCGAGGGCGCCTCGGACGCCACGCAGGCCCTGCGGCGGATCACCAGGGCCCTGGAGACCGGCCCCGAGGGGCCCGACGGCATCGACGTCGTCTTCCTCGACATCCACATGGCGGGACTGACCGGCCTGGACATCGCCCGGCTGCTGGCCGGGTTCGCGCGGCCGCCGCTGATCGTGTTCGTCACCGCCCACGAGGGGTTCGCCGTCCAGGCCTTCGACCTCAAGGCCGTGGACTACGTACTCAAGCCCGTCCGCCCGGAGCGGCTGGCCGAGGCCGTCCGCCGGGCCTGCGCCCAGCTGGGCCGGACCGCCGCCGCGCAGCCGCCCGGGCCCGCGGGACCCCCGGCCGCTCCCGTCACCCCGGCCGGTGCGAGCGTCCCGCCGCAGCGCCGCCCCGCCCCCGAGGTCACCATCGCCGACCGCACCGCGGACCAGATCGCCGTCGAGCTGGGCGGCGTCACCCGGTTCGTGGCGATCGCCGACATCGCGTACGTCGAGGCCCAGGGCGACTACGCCCGCCTTCACACCGGCGAGGGCAGCCACCTGGTCCGCATCCCGCTCTCCACGCTGGAGGAGCGTTGGGCGGCCCGCGGGTTCGTCCGCATCCACCGCCGCCACCTGGTGGCCCTCGGCCGGATCGACGAGCTCCGGCTGGACGCGGGCACCACCAGCGTCCGCGTCGGATCCGCCGAGCTCCAGGTCAGCCGCCGCCACTCCCGCCAGCTGCGGGACCTGCTGATGCGCCAGGCGACCGGCTAGGGAGTGTCGTCAAAGCGACGTCGGCCGCCCGGAAGGGCGGGGCCGGCGGGACTTCGACGACACGACCTGGGGGTGTCTTGCCGATCAGGCCGGGCTCGCGGGGGCTGGTCGGCAGGACACCCCCTGGCGGACCACCGACCGTCCGGCGTGCGCGGGCGCCGTTCGTCGCACCGAACGGGACGTACGGCGCCCCACCGCTGCCGTCGGTCGCACCGCGGCCCCCACCGCCCGCGGCCGACCGGCCCCGGACCTATGGTGGAGCCCGCCGGGAACGAGCTGGGGGGTGCGCATGGCCGAGATCCAGGCGCTGCTCGACGCGCTGGCCGTACTGCCCCGGACCCCGCCCGCCGGCCCCGCCGAGGCCGAACTGCTGCTCGCCCGCCTGCGCAGCGCCGCCGCCCGCTGGGCCGACGTCCTGTACGAGGCCAACGAGGGCGTCCGCCGACAGCTCCCGCCCCGCGCCGAGGCCGCCCTGACCCTGGCCTTCCGCCGCGCCGAAGACTCGTACGTGGAACTGGAGATCGCCCTGCGCGACTGCGCCGAGCATCGCGATCCCGCGCTCTGACACCCCTTTTCGGCCGGTGGGAGGGGTGGGGATCGGCCCGGTTCGCGTCTGTTGCGGGCTCCGCGGGCCTGCGTAGACTCCGGTACCCCCTCCCCCGGGCGATGAGGACCGAGCCTTGAACCAGACGTACGCGCTGACCGCGGTCACCGTCGTCGTCCTGGTCACGGTGCTGGTCGGCGCGCTGGGGCTGCGGATATCGCGGACCACCTCCGACTTCTACGTCGCCTCGCGGACGGTGGGGCCCCGGCTCAACGCGGCGGCGATCAGCGGGGAGTACCTCTCCGCGGCCTCCTTCCTCGGGGTGGCCGGGCTGGTGCTTCTGCAGGGGCCCGAGATGCTCTGGTACCCGGTCGGGTACACCGCCGGATACCTGGTGCTGCTGGCACTGGTGGCGGCCCCGCTGCGCCGCTCGGGGGCGTACACGCTGCCCGACTTCGCCGAGGCCCGGCTGGAGTCGCAGGCGGTGCGCCGGGTCGCGGTGCTGTTCGTGGTCGGGGTGGGCTGGCTCTACCTGCTGCCGCAGCTCCAGGGCGCCGGGCTGACCCTGGAGATCCTGACCGGGGCCCCGCACTGGGTGGGCGGGGTGGTCGTCGCGTTCGTGGTGACCGCGGCCGTCGCGGCCGGCGGGATGCGGAGCATCACCTTCGTGCAGGCCTTCCAGTACTGGCTCAAGCTCACCGCGCTGCTGGTGCCCGCCTTCTTCCTGCTCGCCGCCTGGGCCGGGGACGGGGCGCCGCGCGCCTCCTTCGACGCGCCGGCGGTCTTCCGCGAGCACACCGCCGTCACGCTGGCCGAGGACGTACGGCTGTCCCTGGACGCGCCGCTCGCGCTGAAGGTCACGGGGCAGGTGGACGGGCACGGCCACACGGCCGCCCCGCTGACGCTGGCGCCCGGGCAGCACTCCGTACGGGCCGGGGCGCGGCTGGAGTTCGCCCCGGACACCCGGGTTCCGCAGACCCGTGCGACGTCCGGGCGCAAGACTCCCCGCTGGTCCCGGCCGATGGACGGGGGCCGGCCCGCGCTCGGCCTGTACGCGACGTACGGGCTGGTGCTGGCCACCTTCCTCGGCACGATGGGCCTGCCCCATGTGGCGGTGCGCTTCTACACGAGCCCGAACGGCCGCGACGCGCGCCGCACCACGCTGGTGGTGCTCGGGCTGCTCGGCTTCTTCTACCTGCTGCCGCCGGTGTACGGGGTGCTCGGGCGGACCTACGCCCCGGAACTCGCCCTGACCGGGGACGCGGACGCGGCGGTACTGGTGCTGCCGGAGCGGATGGTGGGCGGCGTGCTCGGCGATCTGCTGGGGGCGCTGGTGGCCGGGGGCGCGTTCGCGGCGTTCCTGTCGACGGCTTCGGGGCTGACGATGGCGGTGGCCGGGGTGCTGCACCAGGACGTCCTGGCGACGCGCGGGGTGCGGACGTTCCGGATCGCGGTGCTGGTGGCGATGCTGGTGCCGCTGGGCGGGAGCGTGCTGCTGACGGACGTGCCGGTGGCGGACGCGGTGGGGCTGGCCTTCGCGGTGTCGGCCTCGTCCTTCTGCCCGCTGCTGGTGCTGGGCATCTGGTGGCGCGGGCTGACCCCGCCGGGTGCGGTGGCGGGCCTGGTCACCGGGGGCGGGGCGGCGCTGGGCGCGGTGCTGGCGACCCGGGCGGGGCTGCCCCCGGCGGGATGGGTGCACACGCTGATGGCGTGGCCGGCGGCGTGGTCGGTACCGCTGGGGTTCCTGACGATGGTGCTCGTATCGTTGGCAACCCGGTCGCGTATCCCGGCGGGGACGGCGGCGACGCTGGCCCGGCTGCACCTGCCGGAGAGCGTGACGGGGGCGGGGACGGATCCCGGGGCGGGCGCCGCGTCCGCGACCGGCCCCGGTCCCGGCGCCCGCGCGGGCGGTGCTCCGTGACCGGAGCGGTGCTCGCGGCCCTGGCCGTGGCCGGTGCGGCGCTGCTGCTGGGCCTGGGCTGGGCCGGCGGCCGCCGGCACGCCCGGCGCGGCAACCGGGCCACCGGCCCGGACCTCGGCACCCCGGTGGAGCGGGCCACCTTCCACACCCTGCACACCGCCTCGCTGGCCGCTCCCCCGCTGCGCGCCGGGCTCACCGAGGACGCCGCCCGCAAGGCCGCGAAGCGGCTGCGCTCGCTGCTGGGCACGGAGGCCCTGTGCCTCACCGACCGGCAGTCCGTGCTGGCCTGGGACGGGCCGGGCGCCGACCACCACGAGCGGCGGGCCATGGAACGGGTCGCCGTCATGCTGGACTCCGGCCGCAGCATGAGCGTGCGGACCGAGTGCACCCGCCCCGACTGCCCGCTGAAATGGGCGGTGTTCGCCCCGCTCACCGGCGAGGACGGGGTGCTCGGCGCGCTCGTGGCCTACGGTTCGCGGGAGTCGGCGGTGCTCGTGCGGGCCGCGACGGAGGTGGCCCGCTGGGTCTCCGTCCAGCTGGAGCTCTCCGAGCTGGACCGCTCCCGCACCCGCCTGATGGAGGCGGAGATCAAGGCGCTGCGCGCGCAGATCTCCCCGCACTTCATCTTCAACTCCCTCGCCGCGATCGCCTCGTTCGTCCGCACCGACCCCGAGCGGGCCCGGGACCTGCTGCTGGAGTTCGCCGACTTCACGCGCTACTCCTTCCGCCGGCACGGCGAGTTCACCACGCTCGCCGAGGAGCTGCGCTCCATCGAGCAGTACCTGGCCCTGGCCGGGGCCAGGTTCGGGGACCGGCTGAAGGTGACCCTCCAGGTGGCGCCCGAGGTGCTGCCGGTGGCACTGCCGTTCCTGTGCCTGCAGCCGCTGGTGGAGAACGCCGTCAAGCACGGGCTGGAGGACTCCACCGAGGAGTGCCTGATCACCATCGCCGCCCGGGACGCGGGCGCGGAGGCCCTCATCACCATCGAGGACAACGGGGTCGGCATGGACCCGGCCGTGCTGCGGCGGATCCTGGCCGGGGAGCGCGGCGGCTCCTCGTCGGGCATCGGGCTGACGAACGTGGACGAGCGGATCCGGCAGGTGTACGGGGACGCGTACGGCCCGGTGATCGAGACGGGGGTCGGCGCGGGCATGAAGATCTCCCTGCGCATACCCAAATACCGTGCGGGTGTGCACAGTTCGGGGCCTGGGCCGCAGCCGCCCCGGTACTGACCGGCCCCGTGGCATGCCATCCTGGCAGCGGCGCGGACCGACTGCCGGGGCTCCCCCGGCGGCAGCCGGGGAACAGTCTGGGAGGTTCGCCGACGTGCGGGTCGGGCGGGAGCAGCGGCGCGAGGAGTTGCGGGACTGGGTGCGCGGGGGTGCCCGGGGCCGCGGCGGCCGCCTGATCGTGGAGGGCGAGCCCGGCGCGGGCCGGACGGCGTACGTGCGCGAGGCGCTGGCCGAGGCGGCCGCGCTGGGCTGCCGGGTGCGCTACGGGGCCGCCGACCCGTTCACGGCCGAGCTGCCGCTGCGGGCCGCGCTGGACTGCCTGCACCCCGGGGGCGCCGGCCGGGCGGCCGTGATCGCCCTGCTCCGCGAGGCCCGGCGGGCCGAGCAGGGCGGCGGGGCGGGGCTCGCGGCCATGGACCTGCTGGTGTCCGGGGTCGAGGAGTGGTGCGCGCGGGGCCCGCTGCTGCTGGTCCTGGACGACCTCCACCGGGCGGACCCGGCCAGCCTGCTGCTGTGGCGGCGCCTGGGCCGGTCGGCGGACCGGCTGCCCCTGCTCCTCGCGGCGACCCGGAGGCCGCTGCCCCGGCGCCCCGAGGTGGAGCAGCTGTGCGCCGACCTGGGCACGGGCCCGGGCGGGCACACCGTACGGCTGGAGCCGCTGACCGGGCCGGAGTCGGCCGGGGCGCTGCGCCGGATGCTGGGCGCGGAGCCGGGACCGCGGCTGTGGGAGGCCGCCCGGCAGGCCGGCGGCAATCCCCGGCTGCTGCGGGAGCTGACCGCACAGTGGGCCGGGTTCATCGAGATCACCCGCGACGGCCGGGAACCCCGCCGGGGCGAGGATGCGAAAGACACCCGCGGGGACGGCTGCGGAGACCGGCCGGCCGACGGCCCGGGAGGCCGGCCGGGGCGGCCCGTACCGCCGGGCGACGACCGGGAGTGCGGCGGAGTCGCCGAACTCACCCTCCCCGAGGAGGAGTTGCCCGATCCCCCCGAATCCCTGCCCCGGGGCCTCGGCTACCTCTCCCGCCCCGCCTACACCACCCTGCGGCACGCCGCGCTGCTCGGGCCGGCCTTCACGCCGCGCGAGCTGGCCCTCGTACAGGCCAGGCCCGCCCGCGAGGTACTGGCCGACCTGGAGGAGCCGCTGCTCGCCGGGCTGTTGGAGGACACCGGCGAGCAGCTGCGCTTCCGGCAGCCCGCGCTGCGCCGGGCCCTGTACGCCGAGCTGCCCCGGCCCGCCCGCACCGCCCTGCACCAGGAGGCGGCCGTCGCCCTCGCCGGGGCCGGACGGGATCCGGCCCGGACCGCCGAACAGCCGCTCGCCGGCGGGGCGTTGGACCGCTGGGCGGTGCGCTGGCTGGCGGATGCGGCGCAGTCCCTGATCGCGGCGGCGCCCGCGGCGGCCGTCGAACTGCTGGAGCGGGCAGCCGGCCAGGCCGACCGCGCGGACCGGGAGGCCCTGGAGGGGAGCCTCGCGGACGCCGCGCTGATGCTGCGCCGGCCCGAGTCGGCGCAGTTGCTGGCCGCCCTGCACGGGCGGGCCGCGGATCCCGGGGCCCGGGCGGCGCTGGCCTTCAAGCTGGTGTCGGCGCTGATGATCGAGGGGGACATGGCCCGGGCGCTGGCCGTCACCGAGGACGCGCTGGCGGAGCGGGTCCCCTCCCCCGCGCTCCGGCTGCGGCTGGAGGCCTGCCGGGTCCTGGCCCTGGCCGAACGGGGCTGCCCGGCGCAGGCCCACGTCCTGGCCGTCCCGGTGGTGGCGGAGGCGGCCCGGCTGGGCGATCCGCTGTGCGGGGCCGAGGCCCATCACGCGATGGCCTTCGTCCTGTTCCACCTGGGCCGCGGCCGGGAGTCGCTGCGCCATGTCGCCGAGGGGATCGCCTGGGCCCGGCGCGGCCCCGAGGCCAACGACATGCGGCTGCTGCTCCTCGCCAACCAGGCGGAGGGCCATGAGCGGTTCGACGAGCCGGAGCCCGTGGCGGCGGCGCTGCGCGAGGCGCGGGAGCTGGCGCTCGCCACCCGCTCGACGGGGCGGCTGGTGGTGACCGAGGCCCTGCAGGCCGAGTTCCACTACCGGCTCGGCGACTGGGACGCGGCGCTCGCCGGGGTGGCCCGGGCGGACGGGCTGCCGGTCTCGGACGGCTGGCTTCCGGTGGTGGTGCACGGACTGCGGGCTCTCGTACGGGGCCACCGCGACGAGCGCGAGGCGGCGCGGGCCGAGCTGGCGCTGCTCCCGCCGGACGCTTTCGCGGCCCCGGCGGCACGCCGCTACGGCGGGCACGTCCTACTGGCCCGGGCCCTGCTGGCGGAGCGGGCGGGCCGTCCGGCCGAGGCGGTGCGCGAGCTGCTGCCGGCGCTGGCGGACGGCCCGGACGAGGCGAGGGCGTACGAGCGCCCCTGGATGCTGTCGGAGATCGTCCGGCTGGCCCTGGAGTGCGGGGACACGGCGACGGCCCGGGCGGCCGTGGCGGCCTGCGGGCGGACGGCGGCGGCGCTGGCCGAGTACCCGGGCCCGGCGCTGGCGCTACTGCGCTGCGAGGGCCTGTTCGCCCAGGATCCGCGGCTGCTGGCGCAGGCGCTGGAGCGGGCGGAGCGCGGCGGGCGCCCGCTGGTGCTGGGCCACGCGTGGGAGGACCTGGCGGTGGCCCGGGCCTGGCACGGAGAGCTGGCGGCGGCGCGGTCGGCGCTGGCGCACGCGGTGGCCGCGTACGAGGTGCCGGGCGCACGGTGGGACATCGCGCGGGCGGACGCCCGGCTGCGGACTCTGGGCGTGCGGCGCGGCAGCCGCGCGGCGCGGCGGCGGGCGGCCAGCGGGTGGGAGGCGCTGACCCCGGCGGAGCTGAAGGTGGCCCTGCTCGTCGCGCAGGGCCGCTCGAACCCGGAGATCGCGAGCGCCCTGTTCCTGTCCGCGCGGACGGTCCAGACGCACGTCTCGCACATCCTGGCGAAGCTCCAGGTCCGCTCGCGGGCGGCGGTGGCGGCTCAGGCGGCGGCGCGGCGGCCGGGGCCGCAGGCGCCGCCGGGCCCGGCGGCGGGGCCCGGGCCGTAGCCGGGCAGGGCCTCGCGGAGGGCCCGCAGGGCGTAGTACGTACGGGACTTGACGGTCCCGGCGGGGACTCCGAGCGCCTGGGCGGCCTCGCAGACCGACGCCCCGCGGAAGTGGATCTGCACGAGCACCGCCCGGTGCTCGGGGCTGAGTGATCTCAGCGCGTCGCGGACGTCGAGGGCGGTGACGGCCTGCTCGGTGCCGTCGTCGGCGACCGGCGCGTGGGTGTCGAGGGCGTCGGGGCCGACCTCGGCGGGGCGGACCAGGCGGGCCCGCCGGGCGTCGATGGCGAGACGCCGGCCGACGGTGTAGAGCCAGGGGCGCATGGAGGCATGGCCGCTCTCCAGTACCTCGGGGTGTTTCCAGGCGCGGAAGAACGTCTCCTGGAGGAGGTCCTCGGCTCGGTGCCGGTCGCCGAAGGTGAGACCGAGGAGGAAGCCGTAGAGGGAGGTGCCGTGTTCGCGGTGCAGTCGCGCGAGGGCGAGGGCGTGGGCGTCGGTGCGGCGGCAGAGGGTCGCGGTCACGGGGTGCCCCTTCCGGGTCGTTCCGGATCGTTCCGGGTCGGATGACCCGAGCGTGACGGACCCGGCGCCCGGAGTTATCCGCCGCATGGCGTATCCGCCCGCCACCTGCGCCGACCGGTCGAACGGTTCGCCGAACGGTCTCCCGGACACGCCGGTGGCCCCGGGCCACGTCCGCGGAGGACGGGCCCGGGGCCACCGGGAAAGCGGGAACTGGGGAGTGCCGTCGAAGTGGCGTCGGCCGCCCGGAAGGGCGGCCCCGCCGACCAGACGGGACTTCGACGAAACGACCTAGCTCCAGCTGGCGTGGAGGGGCTTGCCCTCGGCGTAGCCGGCTGCCGACTGGACGCCGACCACGGCGTTCTCCTCGAACTCCGCGAGGGAGCCCGCGCCCGCGTAGGTGCAGGAGGAGCGGACGCCCGCGATGATCGAGTCGATCAGGTCCTCGACGCCCGGACGGGCCGGGTCCAGGAACATCCGCGAGGTGGAGATGCCCTCCTCGAACAGGCCCTTGCGGGCCCGGTCGTACGCGGACTCCTCGGAGGTGCGGTTCTGCACGGCGCGCGCCGACGCCATGCCGAACGACTCCTTGTAGAAGCGCCCGTCGGCGGACTGCTGCAGGTCGCCCGGGGACTCGTACGTCCCCGCGAACCAGGAGCCGATCATCACGTTCGACGCGCCGGCGGCCAGCGCCATCGCCACGTCGCGCGGGTGGCGGACGCCGCCGTCGGCCCACACGTGCTTGCCGTACTTCTTCGCCTCCGCCGCGCACTCCAGCACCGCGGAGAACTGCGGGCGGCCCACACCGGTCATCATGCGGGTGGTGCACATGGCGCCGGGGCCCACACCGACCTTGATGATGTCCGCGCCGGCCTCGATGAGGTCCTTGACGCCCTCGGCGGCCACGATGTTGCCCGCCACGATCGGGACCTGCGGGTCCAGCGCGCGCACGGCCCTGATCGCGTTGATCATCGACTCCTGGTGGCCGTGGGCCGTGTCGATGACGAGCGTGTCCACGCCCGCGTCGAGCAGCTGCTTGGCCTTCTGCACGAAGTCGCCGTTGATGCCGACGGCCGCGGCGATGCGCAGCTTGCCCTCGGCGTCGGTCGCCGGGGTGTAGAGGGTCGCGCGCAGCGCGCCCTTGCGGGTGAGGAGGCCGACGAGCCTGCCGTCCTTGTCGACGGCGGGGGCCAGCTTGCGGTGGCCGGCGTCGAGCTTGTTGAAGGCCTCGCGGGGGTCGATGTCGGCGTCGATGAGCAGGAGCTCCTTCGACATGACCTCGGAGAGCTGGGTGAAGCGGTCCACGCCGGTCAGGTCGTGGTCGGTGACGACACCGACCGGGCGGCCGTCGGCGTCGACGACCACACCGGCGCCGTGGGCCCGCTTGGGCAGCAGGGACAGCGCGTCGGCGACGGTCTGGGTGGGCGCCAGCGTGATCGGGGTGTCGAGCACGTGGTGGCGGGTCTTCACCCAGGAGATGACGTCGGTGACGACCTCGATCGGGATGTCCTGCGGGATGACCACGATGCCGCCGCGGCGGGCGACCGTCTCGGCCATGCGGCGGCCCGCGATGGCGGTCATGTTCGCCACGACGAGCGGAATGGTGGTGCCGGTGCCGTCGGGCGAGGAGAGGTCCACGGCCTGGCGGGAACCGACCGCGGAGCGGCTCGGCACCATGAACACATCGTCGTACGTCAGGTCGTACGGCGGCTTCTGGTCATTGAGGAAACGCACGTGCTGAACATCCCAGTCGATCGAAGGATCCGGCTGCGGCCCCGGCGGGCGGCCGAGGAAACGCACGTACTTCATTCTCCCACGGCCCGGCATCAATGCCGCCCGGGCTGATCGTCCAGGACACACCGGGCCCTGTGGTCTGTTCCTACGGGACGGTCGGCCGTTGTCAGGGGACCTTGGTCCTCTCACGATGCACCGGACCGGGCCGGTGCGCCAGGGGCAGGACCGATCCTCCGTACCGGGCCGCGGTGAACTCGGCCGCGATCGACAGGGCCGTCTCCTCGGGCGTGGCACCGCCGAGATCCAGTCCTATGGGCGAGCGCAACCGGGCGAGCGCGGCCGGTGGCACCCCCTCGTCGCGCAGCCGCCGCTCGCGCTCGGCGTGCGTGCGCCGCGATCCCATGGCCCCGACGTAGCCGAGGGGCATCCGCAGGGCGAGGGCCAGCAGCGGTACGTCGAACTTGGCGTCGTGGGTCAGGACGCAGACCGCCGTACGGGAGTCCACCCGGCCCGCCTCCCATTCCGCGGCCAGGTGCCGGTGCGGCCAGTCCACGACCACCTCGTCGGCGTCGGGGAAGCGGGCGGGCGTCGCGAAGACGGGCCGGGCGTCGCAGACGGTGACCCGGTGCCCCAGGAAGGCCCCGATCCGGGCGAGGGCGGCGGCGAAGTCGATGGCCCCGTAGACGATCAGCCGGGGCGGTTCGGCGGCGGATTCGACCAGCAGCGTCAGCGGCTGCCCGCACAGCCCGCCCGCGGTGCCGAGTTCGGCGGTACCGGTCCGCCCGGCCAGCAGCAGGTCCCGTACGTGCACGGCGGCGGCCCGGTCCAGGGCCGCGCCCCCGCCCAGGCAGCCCTCGTAGGATCCGTCCGGGTGGACGGCGAGGGCCCGGCCGAGCTGCGGCGGCGGGCCGGAGACCACCCGGGCCAGCGCGGCCCGGGCCCCGCCGGCGGCGGCCTCCAGGACGGCGCCGAGGACGGGCCGGACCGGGTCGTGCCCGCGCACCGGGGTGACGAGCACGTCCAGCACTCCCCCGCAGGTCAGGCCGACGGCGAAGGCGTCGTCGTCGCTGTATCCGAAGCGGTGCACCCCGCCTTCGCCGGAGGTGATGGCGTCGAGGCAGAGCTCGTGCACGGCGGATTCCACGCAGCCGCCGGACAGGGAGCCCAGGGCGGTGCCGCCCGCGTCGACGGCGAGGGAGGCGCCCGGTCCGCGCGGCGCGCTCCCGGTGACGGCGACCACGGTGGCCAGGGCGAATTCCCTGTGCGCGGCACACCACGCGCGTAGTTCCTCGGCGATGTCGAGCATCAGCGGATGTACTCGCGTCTCGCGCTCTGGCCGGGGATCAGCGGCCGCGGCGGCAGCACGGGCGGCCCGGTCCGCGGGACGGGACCGGGCGCCGCGGTGCGCGGGCGGGGAGCCGGAGCCCCGCCGATCGCGGGCCGGGCGGGGCCGGGGAATCCGTCGGGGACCCGGCCGCGGGCGCTGAGCAGCTTCGACGCGTGGGCGACGCTCGCGAGCGTGGCGTGGTGGTGCCAGCCACGGAAGGAGCGGCCCTCGAAATCACGGATGCCTACGGGTTCGCAGGTCTCGGTGAAATCGAGGGATACCCGGTCGGTGAGTTTGGCGAGCAGGAAGAGCTGGGCCAGCGGCCGGTCCCCGATGTTGGTGATCCAGAACTCGGAGGGCAGCAGGGCCGCCTCGGTCCAGGCGCCGACGAGCAGCAGCGGGGTGGGCGGCATCGGTACGGGGCGGTCCTCGCCGGGGGTCGCAAGGATGGCGGCCGAGGTCAGCAGGGTCACTGCCCCTTCGGCCCGGCCGTGCCGGGTCCATTCGACGACGCGCCGCTGGGAGCGCAGGGAGTCGATGAGTTCGCGGGCGGGGGCGGTATGCGGTCCGGGCTTGTGCCGGCCGGCCCCGCCGAAGGAGACGGGCAGCGAGCCGTCGACCTTGAAGACGAAGGGGATGTCCTGCAGGGCGAAGGACTCGATGCTCTGCGGGATGTCGGTGTTGGCGACCTCCATCACCACGGGCCGGCGCTGGAGTTGCCAGGTGGCGGCCATCCGCTGGACGGCGTGTACGGCGTCCAGGGCGGGGGTGAGGGAGCGGGCGGTGTCGGGGATGCCGGCCCGCCGGCGGCGCATCAGCTCGTTCGTCCAGGGCCCCGGGAGGGTGAGGGTCCATTCGACGGGGAAGCCGGCTTCGCTGGAGGCCAGCCAGATGCCGCTGGCCTGCTGGCAGTTGGCGGTGCGACCCAGCTGGGGGACGAACTGGCGGCCGACCCCGACGGAGCGGTCGCCGGCCTTCTCGATGACCATGGGCTGGACCACCCAGGCCAGCGGGCGCTGGGCGGTGCGCTCGAGGTACTGGGCGAGGGAGCGGCGCACCGGGGTCCAGTCCCAGGGGGACTTGCTGATGAACTGCTGGAGGCTCTGCTCGACGGAACTGGCGCCTGTTCCGGCGATGTTACGGATCGTTTTCTTCCCACTGGTCCGCACCAGGCCGTTGAGATAAACGCGGGCCCAGTTTCGCTGGTCCCGCCGGGGTAAGGATTCGAAGAAAAGAGAGATCAGGACGTCGATCAATTCGGAGATTTCCTTCGTGGAATCCTCCGGCGTGACTACGCGAGCCATCTGGGCCTCCCCCGCGACCACTAGATCCAATACCCTACTTGACCGTACAGAACGGCCGTAGGCCCCGGCGGCTACTTCCTGAGGTCGCTCACAGATTCGAGCCGCTCTTCTTCTACCACGAGGGGGATGGGGATCTGGTTCGCCGCATAGTAGAGAGCGATCAGGAAGTGTGCGGCGAGAGTGAGGGGAGCGGAGAAGAAGGACAGGAGAACGGTCAAGGGGTAGGCCACGGCGCCGAGACCGAAGCGCACGCGGGTGGCCCGGGCGCCGTCCTTGTCCACCCGCTCGTGGAACAGGTGGCCGACCCGTGTGACGTACCACCAGAAGGCCAGGAACGCCAGCGCGTAGGCGACGGTGACCGAACTGTAGAGGACCGCGGCGGCGTTGGCGGAGCCGCCCTCTTCGACGAGGTGCTCGGCCAGCACGGTGGTGGTGTAGGGAATCACCGACACCACCATCAGCACCAGGAGATTCAGGAACAACAGCGGCCGGTCGACCCGCTTCAGGTGACTGAAGATGGTGTGGTGATTCACCCACATCACACCGATGATGAGGAAACTCACCACGTATGCGGCATAGTGCGGCCACTGCTCCGCCACCCCGTGCCAGAAGTCAGATCCTTTTTCCTCCGGAACCTTGAGTTCCAGAACAAGAATCGTGATGACGATGGCGAATACACCGTCACTGAATGCCTCGACACGCCCGGTTTCGCGTTCCATGACCTCCCCTTTGCCATTTCACAACCCAAGCCTTCCGACCGGCGCCGTCCCTGTCGCCGGAGGGGCTTGTACGTACGGGGAGGGCGCTGCCTTCGCCCTCCCCGCACACGCTACCCAGATATCGCCGGTCAGCCGCCGAAACCGGCGGTCTGGCGCCAGATCCGGCCATCGCGGACCACGAGTGTCCCGAACGCGTGCTCCGGCTCGCCGTTCAGGTTCATGATCGCGCGGTAGAAGATCGTGTCCTCGGTCTCGATGTACTCCTGGAGCTCCACCAGGGTCGGCTTCACGGTCAGGTAGCCCGTGAACGTCTCGCGCACGGCTTCGATGCCGACGGAGACCCCCTCGAAGCGCAACAGCACCGCGTCGTCGGTGTAGTTCTTCATGACCGCCTCGATGTCCAGGGCGGCCAGCGCCTCCATCTGGCGGACGAACACCGGGTGGAGCTTGGAGAGGTCGTACGTGGCCATGTCGACTCCGTTTCAGTGGGTGGAGGTGGGTTCATCAGGTGTTTCGGCGCAGGCGGCGGCCGCGGTGAGCGGCAGCCGGACGACCATCCGGGTCTCGCCGGGACGCGAGCGCGCGGTGATGGATCCGTGGTGGCGCTGGGTCACGATGCGGTAGCTGAGGTGCAGTCCGAGGCCCGTGCCCTTCCCCACGTCCTTGGTCGTGTAGAAGGGCTCGAAGATCCGCGGCAGGGAGTCCTCGGGGATGCCCCGCCCGGTGTCGGTGATCTCCACGACCAGGCACACGCCTTCGGCGCGCACCCGCAGGGTGAGGGTGCCGGCGCCCTCCATGGCCTCGGCCGCGTTGTCGACCAGGTTGGTCCACACCTGGTTCAACTCGCTCGGATAGCCCGTCAGTTCGGGCAGGTCCGGTTCGTACGCACGCACGATGGTGATCCCGGCGAGCTTCGCACGCAGGACGACCAGCGTGTTCTCGATCCCGTCGGCCACCGCGAAGCGCTGTTCGGGTGCCCGGTCGAGATTGGCGTAATCCCGGGTGGCGGCGACGAGTTGGGAGATCCTGGGGCCGGCGGCGCGCAGTTCCGCGGCGAGCGAGCGGATCTCCAGCAGGGCCCCCAGATGGTCCAGGGCGGCGGGCAGGGCCGGCTCGCCGACCCCTTCCAGCCGCTCCAGCAGCCAGCCCAGTTCCAGCCCGAGGTCCGAGATCCCCGAGCCGAGCAGCCCGGGCCGCTCGGTGCCCGCCTCCTCGGCCCAGTCGGCGATCTCCTCCTCGGCGTCGGCCTGGGCGAACGGGTCGGTGGTGACCGGCGGCGGCAGCTTGTCGAGCTCCTCGGCCAGCCGGTCGAACACGGCGCGCTCCGCGCCCGTGGCCGCGGCGCCCCAGGCCTGTGCGGTCCTCGTGAGGCCCTCCAGGGCCGGCGCCAGCTCCTGCGCGGCCCGGGCCACGGCGGCCGCCGGGTTGTTCAGCTCGTGCGCGAGGCCGGCGGCCAGGGTGCCGAGCGCCTCGACGGTGGCCCGCTTGCGGGCCTGCACCTCCGAGGACTTGATCCGCCAGGCCAGCACCGGGATCAGGACGGCCGCCACCCCGTGGCAGCGGGTCAGCATCTCGAAGAAGACCGGCTTCGGGTACGCGACGACGGTGGTCGCCGGCCCGCTCGCCGCGGCGGTGGCCACGTACGCCCCGTCCGTCAGCAGCGGCAGCTCGCCGGTGAAGCGGTGCGCGGCGGACGGCTTCCCGTCGTGCTCCTCGGCGGCGACGCTCTCCTCCTCGGTGGAGTGCCGCGTCAGCACCTCCTCCCTGCCGTCGACGACCTTGGTGACGACCAGCCCGCCCGCGAGCAGGACGTGGAAGCCGGAGGCCTCCTCGCCGTCCCGGAACAGGACCTCCCCGTCGCCGAGGACCCGGGGCTCGGAAACGGAGACCAGCCAGTCTAGCTGGTCCTCGGTGAGCCCGGCGAAGATCTCCAGCCCGAGCAGGGCCGACCGCAGCTCGGCGGCGTCCATGTCGGCAGCCTTCATGTCGTGCTCCCTTCGGCCCGGGTGCGGGCGGCCAGCCGCAGCGTGACGAACAGGGCCAGCGCGCACACCCCGGCGACGGCGGCCATGAAGCCGACCGAGGTGCGGTGCAGACCGTGGATGTTGGTGAGCATTCCGGCGAGCACCGCCGGCACGCTCATCGCGAGGTACGCGAAGACGTAGACGGCGGCGGTCAGTTCGCCCCGGTGCGCCGGTTCGGCGAGCGAGCTCAGCGCCCGGAAGGAGCCGAGGAACGCCGCCCCCCAGCCGCCGCCCAGGACTGCGGTCCCCACGAGGAACACGGGGGCCGAGCGCAGGCCCAGCGCGAGCAGGACCAGGCCCAGCCCGGTCAGCAGCCCGCACAGGCCGAGGACCGCGGTGCGCAGGGCCTCGACGCGGCCCAGCAGCAGCTGGGCCGCGGTGGCGGCGCCCGCGAGCAGGGCCACGGTGGCCCCGCCGACCAGGTAGTTGGAGCTGCCGAGCAGCGAGAGGGCCAGATGCGGCCCGAGCGAGAGGTAGAAGCCGCCGACCGACCAGACGGCGACGATGGTCAGGACGAGGACCGCGAACCGGCCCCGTACGGCGGGCGGGACGTGGATCCGGCGTGCGCTGATGCGCATCCGGCCGCCGGCGCGGGCCTCGGGAGCGCTCTCACGCATCCTGAACACCCCCACCAGCGTCACCGCGAAGGCGGCGATCAGCAGCAGGTAGCTGAGCACGGTCGGGGCGGGCGCGTACTGGACGAGCAGCCCGGCCCCGATCCCGCCGAGCCCGATGCCCACCGTCGGCCCCGCGCTGTTGACCTGGGCGCCGAGCGCCGGCCGTGAGCGCGGGGCGAGTTCGAGCAGGGCGGCGCCCATGGCCCCGGTGGCCAGGCCCACCGCGAGCCCCTGTACGGCGCGGGCGGCGAGCAGCAGCCCGAGCCCCTGGGCCCCGGCGAACAATCCCATGGAGACGATCGCCAGGACCAGGCCGACGCCCAGCACGGGGCGCCGGCCCAGGGTGTCCGAGAGGGACCCGAACAGCAGGAGCCCGATCAGCACGGTGACCGCGTACAGGGCGAAGACCACCGTGATCATGCCGGAGGACAGGCCCCACCTCTGCTGGTAGAGCACGTAGAGGGCGGAGGGTACGGACGAGGAGAGCATCAGCAGGACGAGCACCGCCCCGACCACCCAGAAGCCGGAGCCTCTGGGGGCCGCGGCCGCCTGGGCGGCCGGCCCGGCCGGAACCCCCGTGGTCGTCCTGGACAATTCGGCCACTGCGTCAACTCCCCGTGGTGGGCGGTCAGGCGAGGGCCTGGTCTGCCCTCTGCAGCGCGCGGGCGGCGAGCACCCCCGCGAGGTGGCCGAGGTACTCGGCCGAGGTGCCGCGCCCGGGGACGAACAGCTCCCTGGGCTCGGCGCGGAAGGCCGCGAGCACGGCCTCGGTCGTGTACGGGCCCCCGCGCAGCCGCTCTTCGACCCCGCGCAGCCGCAGCGGATGGGCGGTGGCCCCGGTGACCGCGATGCGCGGCCCGCCGGGGGTGATCCGTACGGCGGTGGCGCACACCGGGTAGCGGGTGGCGCGGTCGGCGGTCTTCTCGAAGGCGGCGGCCCGCCCGGCGGCGGGCATCAGCAGTGCGGTGACCACGGCCGCGGCCGGCGCCCCGCTGACCGCGAACTCCTCGGCGGGCACGGTCCACCGCCCGCCGGGTCCGGCCAGTTCGACCTCGGCGTCCGCGGCGATGGCCGCGACCGGCAGGTCGGTGGCGCGCCCTTGGGCGGCGAGGTTCCCGCCGGCCGTGCCGAGGTTGCGGACCTGGGGGTCCCCGTTGGCCCGGGCGGCGGCCGCCACCTCCGGCGCCTCGGCGAGGACCACCGCGTGGGTGGCCAGCTCGGCGAGCGTGGTCAGCGCGCCGATCCGGATCCCGTCGGCCGTCCGCTCGATGCCGCGGAGCTCTTCGAGGTGGCGTACGTCGACGAGCAGCCGGGCGGTGTCCTGCCCGGTGCGCAGCCCTGGCAGCAGGCTCTGGCCGCCGGCCAGCACCCGGGAGCCCCGGGTGCCGGAGAGCAGGGTCAGGGCCTCTTCGAGGCCGACGGGCCGGACGTAGTCGAACTCGGCGAGGATCACTGGGCTTCCCCTCTCAGGCGGCGCCAGACCTTCTCGGGGGTGAGCGGCATGTCGATGTGCCGTACGCCCAGGTCGGACAGGGCGTCGACGACCGCGTTGACGACGGCGGCGGCGGGCGGGACGGTGGCGATCTCGCCGGCGCCCTTGGCGCCCAGCGGGTTGTGCGGGGTGGGCGTGGTCGTCTTGCCGAGCGTGAAGAACGGCACGTCCGCGGCGCGCGGCAGGGCGTACTTCGTCAGGTCGGAGCTGAGCAGCTGCCCCTGTTCGTCGTATACGGCGGCCTCCATCAGCGCCTGGCCCAGGCCGTGCGTGATGCTGCCCTCGATCTGTCCGAGGACGATCTTCGGGTTGCCGATGTGGCCGGCGTCGTCGACGGCTGTGTACGCCACCACGGCGGTCTCGCCGGTGAGTTCGTCGACCTCGACGACCGCGACGTGCGTGCCGAAGGGGTAGTTGAAGTCCGGCGGGTCGAAGTGGGTGGTCTCGTCGATGGCGGGTTCGATCTCGTGGGGCAGCCCCCAGCCGTACCACATGGCCATCGCCATCTCGGAGAAGGTCTTGGCGTTCTCCTCGTTGCCCTCCTCGTAGACCTTCCCGCCCGCGTAGACGACCTTCTCCTCGGGGACTCCGAGGAACACGGCCCCGGCCTTGACCAGCTTGGCCTTGACCTTCCGGGCCGTGAGGGCGACGGCGGGCGCGGCCATGCTGTAGGAGCGCGATCCGTACGTGCCCTGCCCGTACGGGGCCTTGAGCGTGTCGCCCTCGTACACCTGGACCAGGGCCGGGTCGATCTCGAGCTCGTCGGCGGCGACCTGCGCGAAGACCGTGTGGTGGCTCTGGCCGGTGGAGGCGGAGCCGACGGTGACGGTGACCTCGCCGGTCGGGTGGACGCGGATGTTCGCGCTCTCCCAGGTGCCTCCGAGCATGCCCTCCTTCGACATCCGGGTGGAGGGGCCGACCCCGCAGATCGCGACGTAGGTGGCGATGCCCACGCCGAGCCGCTTGCCGCGGGTGCGGGCTTCGGCCTTGCGGGCGGGCATGTCGGCGTAGCCGGACAGCTCCATCGCCTTGTCGAAGTTCAGCCGGTAGTCCCCGGAGTCGTACGTCCAGCCGAGGCCGTTGTCGTACGGGAACTTCTCGTTCGGCACCAGGTTCTTGCGCCGGACGGAGGCCGGGTCCATGCCGATCTCGGAGGCGAACCGGTCGACGAGCCGCTCCATCAGGAAGGCCGCCTCGGCACGCCCGCTGCCGCGCTGGGCGCCGAGCGAGACGGTGTTGGTGAAGGCGGCGTACACCTCGCAGAAGGCCGCCGGGATGTCGTACATGCCGCTGATGGAGCGTCCCATCAGGGCGGTCGCGACACCGGGGCCGATGGTGGAGGGGTACGCGCCGAGGTTGGCGTAGCTGGTGGCCCACAGCCCGGTCATCCGGCCGTCGCGGGTGCCGGCGAGCACCACGTGCTGGCGGTGGTCGCGGCCCTGGACGGTGGAGTTCATCAGGCCGGTGCGGGTGTCCACCCACTTCACGGGCCGGCCGAGCGCCTTGGAGAGCAGCAGGACCAGCGCCATGTCGGGGTACAGGTACCCCTTGGTGCCGAAGCTGCCGCCGACGGTCGGGGCGATCACCCGGAGTTTGTTGAACGGGATGCCGAGGACCAGTGCGGCGAGCAGGAACCGGTGGTTGTGCGGGCCCTGGGTGGAGGCGTAGAGCGTGTACTCGTCGGTGGCGGCGTTGTAGTCGCCGACGGCCCCGCGCGGCTCGATGGGGCTGTTGATCGTGCGCTGGTTGACCAGGTCCAGCTCCACCTTGACCTCGGCCTCGGCGAGGGCCGCTTCCGTGCGGTCCTTGTCGCCGCAGGTCCAGTACGCGTTCAGGTTGCCCGGTACGGCCTCGTGCAGCTGGGGTGCGCCTTCGGCGAGTGCCGCGTCGGCCCGGGTGACCACGGGCAGCGGTTCGTACTCGACGGCGATGGCGGCCAGCGCGGCGGCGGCCTGGCGCGGGGTCTCGGCGACGACCACGGCGATCGGGTCGCCGACGTGCCGGACGGCGTCGCCGGTCAGGACCGGGCGGGCGCCGGGAAGTCCGTACGGGTGGGGCGGGAAGTGGCTCTCGACCCCGCCGGGGATCCAGATGCAGGGCAGCGGCATCACGTCGGCGAAGTCGGCCGCCGTGGCCACCTTCAGCACGCCGGGCATCTGCTCCGCGGCCTTGGTCTCGATGGAGAGGATCTTCGCGTGGGCCACCGGGCTGCCGAGGATCGCCATGTGGGCGGTGCCCGGCAGGTCGATGTCGGCCACGTACGTGGCCTCGCCGCGCAGCAGCTGCGGATCCTCGCGGGCGTCCAGCGGCTGCCCGAGCAGGCCCGATCCCTGGAGGGGTGCCTCCCCCGTCACTGCGGTCATCTCCCTCACCCCTCCTGGCCGGACGCGGAGGCGGACACGGACGCCGGCTCGGACACGGGCCCGGGTCCGGCGGACGCGGAGACGGCGTCGCTCCCGCTGATCTCCTCGGGTATCTCGGTCCGGGCGGCGGAGCAGGCGCGCTGCACGCCCCGTACGACGCTGTGGTAGCCGGTGCAGCGGCACAGGTTGCCGGTGAGCCACTCGCGGATCTCGGGCTCGGTGGGTGCCTCGCGGTCCGCGGTGTTCTCGACGAGTTCGCCGAGGGCCATCACCATGCCGGGGGTGCAGAACCCGCACTGGGTCCCGTGTTCCTGGCGCAGGGCCTCCTGGAGGCCGCTGAGTTCGCCGCCGCGCGTGGTGACCCCCTCGATGGTGGTCACCCGGGAGCCGGCGGCCGACGCGGTGAGGATCAGGCAGCTCTTGACGGAGCGTCCGTCGAGCTGGACGACGCAGGTGCCGCACTGGCCGGTGTCGCAGCCGACCTTGGTGCCGGTCAGCCCGAGGCCGTCGCGGAGCCGTTCCACCAGCAGTTCGTTCGGCTCGGCCGAGAACTGCTCGGGTCTTCCGTTCACGTTCAGTGAGAGATCCATGCCAGCGCCTGCGCTTCCGTGAGCGGCCGGTTGAAAAGGGGCCCGCCGGGCTGCTGGAGAATTCCCCCGGAGTGCAGCGAGCCGGTGTCGACGGGCGCGAATCCCAAATCCGCGATGATTCCCGCGACGATTTCCTTCGCCTTCTCGTCGTCGCCCGCCGTGAAATGGGCCAGGCGTTCGCCCTCGAACCTGCCAGCGACGGCGAGTGTCTCGAAATGCATGGTGTTCAGGGATTTCACGACCCGGGCGCCGGGATACCACTCGGCGACCGGTTCGCTGGAGGCGCGGCCTCCCAGGTCCAGGGGCTTGCCGCCGCCGCTGAACGCGTTCGTGGCGTCCACCAGCACCTTGTCCTGTACGGCCGTGGACGGCAGGAGCCCCTGGATGCTCGCGTACGGCACCATCAGCACCAGCAGTTCGGCCTGGGCGGCGGGCCCCGGGGGGTGGGCCGCCGGCGGCCCCCCGCCCCCTTAGGCCCGGTAGGGGGCCAACGGACCGGGGGCCCCGGCGGTGGGC
>NZ_JBHYXN010000041.1:53090-78235 GCF_042752335.1 Streptomyces sp. NPDC059355
CCGCCCCCCCTGTTGCCCCGCTCCCGCACCCATCACCCCCCCCTTTGCGGCGGGGGGGGGGCCGGGGGGGGGGGGCGCCCGGGGGGCCGCCGGGCCCAGTTCGGCCAGTAAGGGGCCGATCGACCGGGGGCCGCGGGCGTTGGCCAGTACGACCTCGTGCCCGGCCGCCACCAGGATCCGCGCGAGGGTGGAACCGATCCGCCCGGTGCCGATGACGCCTGTGCGCATTGCCGCTCCTACTCCGTCGGTCGCTCGGTCGGTCAGCCGGTCGGGCGCTCAGTCCATGCCGATCCAGACCGACTTGGTCTGCGTGTAGCTCTCGAGGGATTCCGGTCCGCACTCGCGCCCGTATCCGGAGGCCTTGTAGCCGCCGTACGGCACGGAGGGGTCGTACTGGTTGTAGCAATTCACCCAGACCGTGCCGGCCTTGATCTGGGAGGCCACCCGGTGGGCGCGCCGCAGGTCCTTGGTGTGGACGCCCGCGGCGAGCCCGTACGCGCTGTCGTTGGCGATCCGGATCGCGTCTTCCTCGGTGTCGAAGGGGATGATCGACAGGACCGGGCCGAAGATCTCCTCCTGGGCGATCCGCATGCCGTTGTCGACTCCGGTGAAGATCGTCGGCAGGAAGTACAGGCCCTGGCTGGAGGCGCCTTCCGGGGTCCAGCCGGTGCCGCCGGTGCGCAGGATCGCGCCTTCCTTCTCGCCGATCTCGATGTACGAGCTGACCTTCTCGAACTGGCCGCGGTGGGCCAGCGGCCCGAACAGGGTCTCCGGGTCGCGCGGGTCGCCGGGCTTGAGGGCCGCGGCCCGGCTCACCAGGCGTTCGACCAGTTCGTCGTGGATGGGGCGCTGGAGCAGCAGGCGCGAGCCGGCGGTGCAGATCTCGCCCTTGTTGTAGTAGATGCCGAAGAAGGCGAGTTCCTCTGCGGCGTCCAGGTCGGCGTCGGCGAAGACGATGTTGGCGGACTTGCCGCCGAGCTCCATCGTCACCTTCTTCAGGGTGCCGGCCGACTTGCGGATGATCGTCTGGCCGACCGCGGTGGAGCCGGTGAAGGCGATCTTGTCGATGTCGGGGTGCCCGGTGAGGGTCTCGCCCAGTTCCACGCCCGGGCCGGTGATGACGTTCAGCACGCCGTCCGGGATCTCCGCCTCCTGGAAGAGCTCGGCGATCTTCAGTGCGGTGAGCGGGGTGGCCGGGGAGGGCTTGTGGACGACCGTGTTGCCCGCCGCCAGCGCCGGTGCGATCTTCGTCATCGACAGCAGCAGCGGGAAGTTGAACGGGGTGATGGCGCAGACCACGCCCAGCGGCTCGCGCAGGGTGTACGCGAGCTGCCCGCCGGCCGGGGCCCGCGAGGAGCCGTCGACCCGGGTGACGGCGCCGGCGTAGTAGTGCATGAGCTGGGCGGCCATGGGGGCGTCGACCGTGCTGGAGAAGGCGAACGGCTTGCCCATGTCCACCGTCTCCAGCAGGGCGATCTCCTCCAGGTCGCGCTCGATGAGCTCGCCGACCCGGTTCAGCCGCAGCGCGCGTTCCTGGGCGGACAGTCTGCTCCAGGGACCTTCCTCGTACGCCTGGCGGGCGGCGGCCACGGCCGCGTCCGCGTCGGCGGCGGCGGCCTGGGCCACCGGTACGATCTCCTGTCCGTCCACGGGACTGATGTCCGGCTCGGTACGGCCGTCCTGGGCCGAGACCCATGTGCCGCCGATGAACAGCTTCCCGGGGTTGGCCAAGGGCTGGTCGCTGAGTGCGCGCTTGGTCATGGCTGCCTTCCGGTGTCGGATGCGGGGGCGATCTATCCCTTGGCGAGCTGTGTCAGGAACGTCTCGGCAAGGGCCTTGGAGGAGTACGGGTTCTGGCCGGTGGTGAGCCTGCGGTCCACGACCACGTGCGAGTCCCAGATCTTCTCGGCCTTCTCGTAGCGCGCGCCGAGCCGGGTGAGCTCGGCCTCGAGGATCAGCGGGAGGCGGCCGGCCATGTTGGTGACCATCTCCTCGCTGTGCGAGAAGGCCGTCATCCGGTAGCCCTCGAACGGCCAGCGGCCTTCGCCGTCGCGCAGGGCGAGCAGCGAGGTGTGGCCGTGGCAGACGGTGGCGAGCGGCTTGTCCTGGGCGATGGCCCAGCGCAGGATCTGGGCGAGCTCGTCGGAGTGGGGCAGGTCCCCGATCGCGCCGTGCCCGCCGCTGACGTAGATGCCGTCGTACTCGGCGATGTCCTTCTCACCCAGGGATTCCAGGGCGAGGGGGTTCTTGAGCTGGGGGGTGCTCTCGACGACTCTCACGTACTCGGCGGCGTTGGCCGCGTCCTCGTCGGGCGAGCCCTCGGGGCGGACCCACCGGATGAACTGGGGGTCGATGCTGGTCTGGTCGACCGTGGGGGCCTGGCCCCCGATCGTCGCCACGTCCACGGTGTGGCCTGCGGCCTTGAAGAGGGTGTAGGGAACGGCGAATTCCTCGGCCCAGAAACCCGAGGGGTGCTGTTCCCCGTCCAACAGGTGGAGCGTTGCCTTGGCCGTCATGACGACGAGAATCTTCATGACTTCTCTCCTTGTTCTGGAATCGCTGCCGATTCAACACGCCCCCCGCAGGGGGCGTAAGGGGGGAGCGTCAGGCGCGCGATACTTCGTGAGGTGCGTCCAACGCGGAGATGATGGTGCGGAATTCACCGACCAGGGGGTGGTCGGGATGGGCTTCGGCGAATATGCGCTCGCCGTACAGGGCGGCCATTTCCGGCACATAGGGAAGGATTCCGGCCAGGGGGGCGCCGTACACCTCCTCGGCACGCCGGCGGATCCGTTCCCCGTCGACGCCCTCGGGGGCCATGCTCATGACCAGAGCCCGCCGGCAGGCCAGCCGCCCTGCGAGGGCGATGGTCTCCTCGACCCCGGAGAGGTCGATCCGGTCGGCCCGGGCCATGATCATCAGTACGTCGGCGCTCGCCATGGCGGTCACCGACTCGTTGTTCAGCCCGGCGTGCGTGTCGAGCAGCAGCACGTCGAGCGCGTGGCACTCGACCAGCCGGTCGAAGCCCTCCGGCAGCAGCCCCACGTCGTACCCGCTGGTCATGAGCTCGCGCAGGGCCGCCGTCCCGGTCCGTGCCGGTACGACGTACAGCCCGGGCACGCCGACCTGCTGGGCCGTGGACTCGATCTCGCAGCGACCGAGCAGGTAGTCGGCCAGGGAGGGACCCGGGCCGAGCCGGAAGAGCAGGTCCAGGGTGGGCGACTGGATGTCCGTGTCGACCACCCCCACCCGGCGCCCCTCGCCCGCGATGAGCAGGGCCAGGTTCGCCAGTACCGAGGACTTGCCGGTGCCCCCGCGGTGCGAGTGCACCACGATGGTCCGGGCCATCAGGCCACCGCCGTACGGCCCGCGGCCGTGGTCCGGTCCGCGTGCGGCCCCCGCGCCGCACGTGGCCGGTGCAGGGCCAGCATGGTGACGTCGTCGTGCTGTTCCGCCGTTCCGGTGTGCTCCCGTACCGCGGTGTCCATGAGGTCGACCACCTCCCTGCCGCTCACCGGGGGGCCGGCGAGCAGCTCCAGCATCCGCTCGTCACCGAGGAAGCTGCCGTCGGGGCAGCGGGCCTCCGGCACTCCGTCGGTGAACACGAACAGGGTGTCGCCGGGATTCAGCTGGGCGTAGCCGAGCGTGTACACGCAGTCCGGCAGCACCCCGACGGCGGGTCCGGTGACCTCCAGGGCGAGCGGGTCGCCGCCGTCGGCGCGCAGCAGCAGCGGCGCGTTGTGGCCCCCGTTGATGTACACGAGGCTGCCGGTCACGGGGTCGAGCACACCGAAGAACAGGGTCGCGAAGTAGCCCTGTCTCAGATGGTTGCGGGTCAGGTATCCGTTGGTGGCGGTGACCGCGTTGAGCAGTGGCGTCGCGCCCACCACCGGGATCCGCCGGCTGCCGCCGGCGCGCCCGGCGGCCACCAGGTGCTGGAGCCCGCTGTTCTCCGCGGTGTGCCGCAGCAGCGAGCGGATCAGCGCCATGAACAGCGCGGCGCCGACCCCCTTGTCGCAGACGTCGGCGACGACGAAGGCGAGGCGGCGGCCGCGGGAGATCTCGAAGACGTCGTAGAAGTCCCCGGCCACCTGCCGGGCGGGCCGGAAGCGGACGTCGATCTCCCAGCCTTCGGGAACGGGCAGCGATTCGGGCAGGAAGCCGGCCTGGATCTCCCGGCCGATCTCCAGCTCCTTCTCGTAGCCCATGAGTTCGGCGCGGGCGTCGGCCTCGCGCAGGGTGCGGCCGAGTCCGGCGCGCTCCGAGCAGCTGTGCAGCCGGGCCCCGACGAGGGCGGGCAGGAAGGGCGGTATGAGGTAGTCATGGCCGAGCCGGACGTGCTCCTCCAGGGCGGCGAACTCCGTCACCGTCCAGACGACCACGATGGGGGCCCCGGCCCAGCGGCGCAGCCGCCGGACCGCGAGGCGCACCGACTCGCCGTCGGCCTCGGCCGGGGCGAGCAGGACGTCGGCGACGGGCAGCTCGTCGAGCGGGCCGTTGCGCAGCTCCGCCAGCGTGCGCGCGACGATCTCCGCGTCCATCGAGCGGATCGCGTCGAGCAGTTCGAGCGGCGGCGGCGGGTACTCGTCGAGGATGATCACGGTCGTGGAGGGCATGGGTCCGTCCCCTCAGCGTTCACAGTCAGCGTGCTGATGTTGCGGGCGTCCCTGCGTACGTAGCTGAATTCGTCCACGCTGGTCAGTGCCAGGTGGATGCCGAGACCGCCGATCCTGCGCCGCTCGGGGGGAACCCCGGGGGCGGGGGGCAGGCAGCCCTCGACGGGGTCGAACGCCGGCGCGGAGTCCGCTATGGAGATCTGCACCCGGCCGGGACCGGAGCGGCCGCGGACGGTGATCCGCCCGTCGCCGCCCCGGTACCCGTGCATCACGATGTTCGTGGCCAGCTCGTCCACGGCCAGCCGGATCCGGTACGTGGGCCCCTTGCCCAGGCCCGCCCGGCCGGCCAGCCGCAGGACGAACGAGGCGATGTCGCCCAGTGCCCCCAGCGTGGCGGGCACCTCCAGCTCCGCGGGCGTCCTCGCCAGTTCGACCATGTCACTCATGCGATTCACTCATCGGAGAGCACGATGCTGCGGTCCAGCCCGGCCGTCCGGATGGTCCGGGACACGGGCTCGATCGCGCCGACCACCTTGATGGTCACGTGGTTCGCCACCTTCTGCTGGGCGAAGACCAGGGACCGCAGTCCGGCGCTGGCCATGTAGCCGACACCGGCCATCCTGATCTCGACCGTTCCGGTGCCGTGCCCGGCGGCCTTCTCGATGGTCTGGTGGAAGTCCGGCGCGGTCTTGGCGTCCAGCTCGCCCGCCAGCTCGATCACGGTGGTGTCGCCCTCGATGCTCAGGGACACGGAAAGCGGCATGTCAGGTCTCCTTCGGCCGTACGGTTGGAGCGTTCGGTGGGATCGGGCAGCGGGTGCGGCCGGGGCTAGAGCTCGGGATCGGGCGTCCGGCCGACCAGGATCACGACCGAGCGCGGACCGATCAGGTACTTCCCGGTGTTCTCCAGCTCGGGCTCGCCGCCCGGGGTGCGGATGTCGTGCGGGGCCTCGGCCCCGGTGTCCGCGAACAGGTGCCAGCTGCGCCCGTGCGGCAGCGCGGGCAGCTCCAGGTCGTGTGCCTCCCAGTGCGAGTTCATGGCCACGTACACCACGTCGTCGTCCCCGGTGCCGCAGCGGGCCACCGCCAGCAGCCGGCTCTCCGCCGACCAGTCGGGCTGCCAGGCGCGCTCGCCGTGCCAGCTGATGTCCGGCAGTCCGAGACTCTCGCGGACCTGGCCGGTGGGGTGGGAGGTGGAGCGCAGTTCGCGGTGGCGACCGCGGAAGGCGATCATCTCCCGGGTGAACCGGAGCAGTTCGGCGTTCTCGTCGACCTGGTCCCAGTCGAACCAGGACAGCTCGTTGTCCTGGCAGTACGTGTTGTTGTTGCCCTGCTGGGTGCGGGCGACCTCGTCGCCCGACAGCAGCATCGGGATGCCCTGGCTGGTCATGAGGATGGCCAGGGCGTTCTTCATCTGGCGCGTCCGCAGCCGGTTGACCTCGGGGTCGTCGGTCGGCCCCTCGGCCCCGCAGTTCCAGCTGGCGTTGTCGTTGCCGCCGTCGTTGTTGCCCTCACCGTTCGCCTCGTTGTGCTTGTCGTTGTACGAGACGAGGTCGGCCAGGGTGAAACCGTCGTGGGCGGTGAGGAAGTTGACCGAGGCGGAGGTGCCCCGGGTGGAGTACAGGTCGGGCGAGCCGGCGATCCGGGTGGCCAGCTCCCCGGTCACCCCGGGGTCGCCCTTGAGGAAGCTGCGCACGGTGTCGCGGTACTTCCCGTTCCACTCGGCCCAGCGGCCGTACGCCGGGAAGTTGCCGACCTCGTAGAGACCGCCCGCGTCCCACGCCTCGGCGATGAGCTTGGTGTGCCGCAGGACGGGGTCGAAGGCGAGCAGCTCCAGCAGCGGCGGGTTGGGCAGCGGCGTGCCGTCCAGGGCCCGGCCGAGGATGGCCGCGAGGTCGAAGCGGAAGCCGTCGATGTGGTAGTCGGCGACCCAGTGGCGCAGGCAGTCGAGCACGAAGTTGCGCACGACGGGGTGGTTGCAGTTGACCGTGTTGCCCGTGCCGCTGAAGTTGAAGTAGTACCCCTCCGGCGTGAGCATGTAGTACGTGGCGTTGTCGAGCCCCTTGAAGGAGATCGTCGGGCCCTGCTCGTTGCCCTCGGCGGTGTGGTTGAAGACGACGTCGAGGATGACCTCGATGCCGGCCGCGTGCAGGTCCTTGATCAGGGTGCGGAACTCGTCGCCCTGCATCCCGTAGCGTCCGGTGGCCGCGTAGCCCGCCTTCGGCGCGAAGAACGAGACGGTGTTGTAGCCCCAGTAGTCGAAGAGGTGCTCGCCCGTCTCCGGGTTGGAGCGCATGTTGTCGCTCTCGTCGAACTCGAACACCGGGAGCAGCTCGATGCAGTTGACCCCGAGCTCCTTCAGGTACGGGATCTTCTCCCGCAGCCCCGCGAACGTGCCGGGGGCGGTGACCTGCGAGGAGGGGTGCCGGGTGAAGCCGCGCACGTGGGTCTCGTACACGACGAGGTCCTCGGCGGGCAGCCCCAGCGGGGTGTCGTCGCCCCAGTCGAAGTCCTGGAGGCAGACCCGCGAGCGGTACTGGTAGCCGCGGCTGCGGTCCGGCTCCACGCCCCACACGTCGCGGCCGGAGATCAGCCGGGCGTAGGGGTCGGAGAGGACCTGGCGGGCGTCGAAGCGGTGCCCGGAGACCGGGTCGTAGGGGCCGTCGGCCCGGTAGCCGTACTCGATGTTCTCGTGGTCGAGGCCGAAGACCGTCATGGCGAAGACGCTGCCGGTGCGGAACTCCTGGGGGAATTCCAGCTCGGCCATCGGCTCGGGCTCTCCGCGCTTGAAGATGACCAGGGTCATGGAGGTCGCCTGGTCGGAGAAGACGGAGAAACTGACCCCGCCGGGGACCACGTTGGCCCCGAAGGGGAACGGTTTGCCGGCACGGACGCGGTACCCGCCCACTTCGTGGGTCGGGTACGCGTCGACGCGCAGCACCTGCTCGGACCGGGCCTCGCTCATCGCGCGACCGCGGTCTTGAGCGTCGACTTGGCCTTGGACTCGGCGGCCGCCGCCTCGCCGGTCTCGAAGAAGTCGAGGAAGCCGGTGGCCGACATGACGAACCGGACTTCCTCGCTCACCCCGTAGAGGGTGACGGCGACACCGGCGTGCTGGGCCTCGCGGTAGACGACGAGCAGGGTGCGCAGGCCCGCGCTGGACACGTACGTGACGGCCGTGAGGTCGATGCGCAGCGGCCGGCCCTCGCGGACCAGCGGCAGCAGGGACTGCAGCAGCTGGCCGGAGGTCTCACTGTTGATCTCGCCGGTGGCGACGAGGACGGTACCGCCCTTGTTGCGGCGTTCCTTGACGTTCAGAGACATTGCTTTCCCCTCTAGTCGGGGCGCCCCCCGTTGAGCGCTATGAAGTCACCGGGCGCAGCCGGACCTTGACCTTGACCCGCCCCTGGACGTCCGGCAGCCTGACGGTCAGACCGTCCGCGTCGAAGTCCCGGTACGGCTTCTCGTCGATCTCGACGGACGCGATCTGCACGGAGCCGGCGGGCAGCAGGTCGGGAGAGACCCGCAGCACGCGGTCGGGCAGGTTGGTCGGGTCGGGCTTGAAGTGGAAGTCCATTTCCCGCTTGTTGATCAGCAGGTTGTTGTAGACGGCGGACAGGTAGCAGAGCTCCGCCGAGTGGTACATGGACATCGAGTGGCTGCCCTTGAGCCGCTCCGTGCCGAGCAGGTACGGCGTACCGCTGGCGAGCACGTTGAAGTAGACGGCTCCCTCGTCGTGGTCGAGGAAGAACGTGTTGTAGAAGGCCTCCGCCTGCCGGGCCTCGCGCAGGAAGGCGTCGCCGCCGACCGTGCCGTTCAGGATGAGGTAGGCGAGGATCGCCTGCTCCTGCTGCCACCAGGCCTTGCGGTCGTGCCAGGCGAAACGATACGTCTCCCGGCCGTCCTTGCCGACGGACTTGACCCGCTCGACGACGTCGTACCAGCCGCCGCGCTGCACGTCGCTGCCGACGGCCGGCATGATCTCGCCGATCTTCCTGGCGAGGTCCTCGTACGCCGGCTTGGCCTTCAGCGAGTTCATCCGCATCAGGTTCCAGGCGATCTTGAGGTTGTGCCCGACGACCGCGCGGTTCTGCTGCCAGCTGTGCGCGGTGTCGTGCGACCAGTCGCGGAAGAAGCGCTCCTGTACGAACGGGCTGTTCTTGTAGTCCGGGAACTTGTCCGCGATGGTGTCGAAGGTGTACTCGAGGAAGTCGGCGTACCTCTGGTCGCCGGTCGCCAGGTACAGGTTGATCAGGTACGCGGGTGCGTGGTCGCCGACCGAGTTCCAGTTCTTGCGCTCGGCGTTCTCGCCGAGGGACTCGTGGTCCGCGCTGAACAGGATCGGGTCGATGTGCGAGTAGTAGCCGCCCTGCTCCGGGTCCTTGAAGAACTTGTCGAACAGCCGGATGGTGGCGTCCGCGTCGTTCTTGATCCGGATGTCACCGGTGACCCGGTACGTCTGGATCGGTCCGGCCAGCGCGTAGATCTGCTCGTACATCGGGATCGCGTCGTAGTCGTCGGAGAACTCCGAGGTGAACAGCTTGCGCTCGCTGTCCCCGTCGACGCTGATGCCGTGGTACCAGAAGACCACGTCCTCCTCGCTGTCCACGACCCGCATGTGCTTGCGCAGGTACTCGGTGCCGCGCTCGGCGACCTCCAGGTACTCGTCCTTGCCGGTCAGCAGGTAGGCCGAGGCCATGCCGTAGACCAGGCGGGAGATCGTGTCGGTCTCCTGGACGTGGCTGGCGGTCTTGTCGCCGCCGAGCCGGATCTCGGTGCGGTACTCGGTGAAGTCCACCGGGCCCTCGCCGAACTGCGCCCGCTTGTAGAAGTCGGCGAGCGACTCGATCTGCTTGACCCACCAGCTGGGCTCCTCGAACCGGTAGTCCTCGGCGCCGCGGCCCAGGAACACCAGGCGCTTGGCGTCGAAACGCCCGCCCTGCTCCGGGTAGTGGACGCCGTAGACGAAGAGGAACCGTCCGGGCGAGAGCATCTCGTCGATGTGCCCGGAGGCGTCGATGTACGGCTCGTCCAGGTTGCGGACCAGCTCGGCACTCGGGTCCCCGGCCAGGGAGACGTCGAACTCACGCCCGTCCGAGGTCTTCAGCCGCAGCAGGCGGGACTCGGAGTCGAAGCGGCCGACGTAGCCCGCGATGGTGTCGGAGAAGGAGAAGCTCACGGCGTCCGCCATGTCATGCACCGTCCTTGTCGTGTGAGCGGTCGTCCTCGAATCCCTGGCTGACCTCGACGATCACCCCGTCGGGATCGCGGACCCACACGGTCCGCCAGCCGCAGATGAAGTCGTCGAAGTCCAGCGGCCCCAGGGTCACTTCGGCCGCGTCGCCCAGCTCGGCCAGGAACGCGTCCACGCTGTCGGTCTGGAAGGCCAGGTGGCGCATGCGGCCCGCGGCCTGCGGCCCGTCGTCCTGCGCCGGCCGGGCCGCGGCGGTACCGGCCGCGAAGAGCTCCAGGTACGCGTCCCCCTTGCGCAGGAACACGATCCGGGCCTCCCCGAGGTCGACCACCCGGGCCCGGGTGAAGCCGAAGTACCGGGTGTAGAACTCCTCGGTCGTCTTCTGGTCCGTGCAGTTCAGGCCCACGTGCGACCAGACCATCACGCGCTCCCCGGCTCCGGGCATCAGGCGGCCCCCCGGCCCCGCCCCGCCGCGATCAGCTCGATGATCCGGCGGGCGAAGAGGTGGTGGTGGGCGCCGGTGCGGCCGGTGACCAGGTCACCGTCGACCACCACGTCCTCGTTGACGTACTCGGCGCCCATGTTGCGGACGTCGCCGATGAGGTTGTTGTGGCAGACCACCTTGCGGCCCCGGATCTTGTCCGGGATCGAGGCGGCCAGCCACATGCCGTGGCAGATGATCCCCTTGAGGACCGTCGGTTCCTCGAAGGCCCGGCGCAGCAGCTCCGTCGCCGGCGCCAGTACGTCCACGTCCTCGGTGTAGCGCAGCCGGTCGGACACCATGCCCGAGGGCACGATGATCGCCGCGTACCGGCGCAGCTCCTCGTCGCCGAGCCCCTCCAGGGACTTGTCGGCGGTGAACGGCGCCCGGTACTCGTGCCCGGAGAAGGTGATGGAGTCGTTGCCCCAGAGCCGGGTCAGGAAGTCGACCTCGGCGCCCTCCTCGGCGAACCGGTGCCCGTAGTAGAAGATCTCGGGCTCGTAGAAGTCGCTCTCGACCAGGACCGCGATCCGGGTCCCGCTCAGCGCACCCTCGCGCAGTACGGCGTCAGGCACGGGAGGCCCCCCTCAGGAAGTCCGCCGCGCGCTCGGCGATCATCGCGATGGCGGTGTGGCAGTTGCCCGACGGGACGGCGGGCATCACGCTGGCGTCGACGACGCGCAGGTTGCGCACGCCGTGCACCCGCAGCTCGGGGTCGACGACGGAGAGGTCGTCGATGCCCATGCGGCAGGAGCCGGCCTGGTGGTGGTAGCTCTCCGACTTCTGCTTCGCGAAGGTCCGCAGGTCCTCGTCGGAGACGAAGCCGGGGCCGGGCTGGAGCTCCTGCTTGTACCAGGGAGAGAAGGCCGAGGTCGCGAAGATCTCCCGGGCCAGCTTGATCCCCTGCACCATCCGCTCCAGGTCCCACCGGTCGCCCAGGTAGTTCGGGTTGATCAGCGGGTGCGCCAGCGGATCGGCGCTCGCGAGCCGGATCCAGCCGCGCGAGACGGGCCGTACGACACCGGGGAGGATGCTCACCGTGTTCGGGTGGTCCTTGCCGACGATCACGTCGAACGGCACGTGGACGAAGGCTATCTGCAGGTCGGGCGCCGGAAGACCGGGCCGGGAGGAGAGGAACAGAGCGCTCTCCGACAGGTTCTGCGCCGGGGGCGGGAGTTCCTGGGTGACTTCGGCCATCAGTCCGGTCAGGACGTGGTTGTGGAAGTTCTCGCCGACCCCGGGCAGCGCCGCGACCGTCTCGATGCCGTGCTCGCGCAGCTGCTCCGGGTTGCCGATGCCGGAGAGCAGCAGCAGCTTCGGGGACTCGATCGCCCCCGCGGCCACGATGACCTCGCGGCGGGCCCGTACGGAGTGGAGTCCGGGCCCGGCTGCGCTGCTGTGGGCGTCGCGCACGGTGCGGCCGGGGAACTCGGCGGCCGGCGCGAGCTGCGCGTACTCCACGCCCGTGCAGGTGTCGCCGTCGAAGAGCAGCCGGGTGCTCTGGGCGCTGGTGCGCAGGGTCAGGTTGGAGCGCTCCAGCGCCGGCTCCAGGTAGGCGGCGAGGGTGCCCTGGCGGCGCCCGTCGGCCACGTCGATGTGGTGCCAGCCGGTGCCGAAGAGGCCGCGCCGGGGCCCGTCGCTGTTGAAGTCGGCGATCTCCTGGTGGCCGAGCTCGACGGCCGCGTCGATGAAGGCGCGGGAGACCGGGTTGGGGCCGTGCCGGCCGGCGTTGGTGATGCGCTGCGGGCCGCGGGTGCCGGTGGTGGGCGCGGTGGCGTCCTCCTGGCCCTCCAGGAGGGCGAAGTAGGGCAGGACGTCCTCGTGGCCCCAGCCGGCGGCGCCCTGGTAGGCCCAGTTGTCGAAGTCCGAGGCGTGGCCCCGGATGTGCATCATGATGTACAGGTTGCTGCTGCCGCCGGGGGCCTTGCCGCGCGGTTCGTACGTACGGCGGCCGTCGAGCCCGGGCTGCGGGACGCTGGTGTAGCCCCAGTCGACGGGCCCGCCGAGCAGCTTGTACCAGGAGGACGGGTCGTCCACCTCGGGCGGGATCCGGTTGCCGCCCGCCTCCAGGACCAGGACGGAGACGTCCGGGTCCGCCGAGAGCCGGTTCGCGAGGACGCT
Source organism: Streptomyces sp. NPDC059355 (assembly GCF_042752335.1). NCBI lineage: Bacteria > Bacillati > Actinomycetota > Actinomycetes > Kitasatosporales > Streptomycetaceae > Streptomyces > Streptomyces sp. NPDC059355. The sequence goes on from NZ_JBHYXN010000041.1 coordinate 65,502, forward strand.
GCCCGCGGTGCCGGATCCCACGATGACGTAGTCGTACTCTTCTCTGTCGGCGTTTCCCACGAGTCGGCCCCCCTCAGCCCTGGCCCAGCACCTGGAAGGGGACGGTGTCGTGGTAGTTCGCCATGTACGCGATCTTTCCGTCCACGATCCGGAAGAAGTTCATGACCTCGGCCTCGATCGTCTCGCCCGCGGGGCTGACGGCGCTGAGGTGGGAGACGGCCGCGGCCTTCTCGCCGTCGACGAGGAAGTGCACGGGCTCGTTCCGGAAGACGCGGTACATCGTCCCCATGCCCTTCATCATCGAGCGCAGGACCTCGAGGCCCTCGATGTGTCCGGCGAGCTGCTCGTCCATGACCTGGTCGTCGGCGAACAGGTCGCACCAGCGGTCCCAGTCGCCGGCGTTGGCGTACTCGTAGTACTTCTCAAGGATCTGTCGTGCGTCCACAGCACTCCTCCCCCTATCGGTCGCGGCGGGTTCCGTCGGGCGCGAACGGCGCCCAGAACTGGCTGAAGGCGGTCGCCGAGTCCCCGAAGAGCCCGTCGCGGCCCTCGATGATCCGGCCGTCCCGCCACCGCATGAAGTGGAAGACGGGGTAGTCCATCCGCTCGTACGGGGACCGGCTGGCCTGGTCGGCGCCGTCGCGCAGGGCGACGTTGCGGCAGACGTCGGCGCTGCAGTCCTCGCCGACGAGGACCGCCTGGATGTCCATCCGGAAGGTGCCGCCGGTGAGCTTGTGGGTCTGCCCCATCAGCTCCAGGAAGGCGTCCAGGCTCTCGTACCAGCCGGCCAGCGGGTGGCTGCCCGGCACCAGCCAGCGCAGGTCCTCGGAGTAGTACTCGAGGATGCGGGCGCGGTCGCCGGAGCCGAGGGCGGCGTACGCCGCCTCGACCCGCTCCCGTGTCACTTCGGTCATCGTCGCTTCTCCTTCGACTGCCCCGCGCCCGTGCTCAGAGCGATCCGGAGCCGGGCATCGGGGCCAGGTCGTTGACGGTGTACTGCTTGATCAGCGGGCCGTCGGGACCGGCCACGACCGTCCAGGTCTGGTCGGCGTCGAAGCCGAGCCACTCGCTGCGGGCGGCCGGCGGGTCCCAGATCTTGGCCTGCCAGTTGACCAGCACCCGTACGACGGCCCGGTCGCCCTCGATGACGGGCTCCACCTTCGTGACGGTGTGGACCTCGTCGAAGAAGCGGTTCGTGACCGCCTCGTACCAGCGGCCGAAGCCCTGGTGTCCGAGGAAGGTGTCCTCGGGGACCTTGAACTCCAGGTCCCCCGTGATGAGGGGCAGCACCTGTTCCAGCGGAAGGTGCTGGTCCAGGGCCACGTACCAGTTCTCCGCGAAGGTGCGGATCGCGTCCTCGGTCAGCCGCTCGGCGGGCATGCGGTCTCCTCCTGTCCGTGGTGGTGTGCGGTGCGTCCCGGCGGTGTGTCGCCGTGGTGCGTCAGATCTGTACGTCGACCAGGAACGGTCCGGGGTGGTCGAGCATCCGGGCGACGGCGGCGACCGCCTCGTCCGGCTTCTCCACCCGCGTCCCCCCGGCGCCGAGCGCCCGCGCCAGCCCGGCGAAGTCGATCTCGGGGTGGGAGAGGTCGAAGGAGCCCGGGAACCCGTGCTCCGGGATGTCCCGCTCCCGCCAGTACTGGGCGATGTTGTCGTCCAGCAGCCGGTACTTGCGGTTGTTGCAGACCACGAACTTGGCGTCGATGCCGTGCCGGACCGCGGTCCACAGCGCCTGGTACGTGTACATCGACCCGCCGTCGCCCGCGAAGCCGACGACCAGCCGGTCCGGACGGGCCAGCTTGGCGCCGACCGCCCCCGGGAAGCCCACCCCGAGCGAGCCGCCCCGGGTGAGGTGGTAATCGCCCGGGCGCTCCGGCGGCAGGTACCGGGTCACGAGCGGCGAGGTGGTCAGCGCCTCGTCGAAGACAATCAGGTCCCCGCCGGTGCGCTCGGCCAGGGTGCGCAGGAAGACGGCCATCGGCGTGCCGTCCTGCTCGCTGTCCCCGCCCCGGGCGGACAGCGCCCGCTCCCGGGTGCGGGCGTCGAGCCGGGAGGCCGCGGCCGCCCGGCGCTGCGGGCTCAGCCGGCGTTCGAGTACGCCGGCCAGCGCGTGCAGCGCCTGCTTCGGGTCGGCGGCCAGGCCCAGGTCCACCGGGTGGTTCTTGGCGATCTCGTACGCGTTCAGGTCGATGTGGACGACCCTGGCGCCGGGCCTGAACGGGCTCTCCAGCTCGGGGAACACCTCCGGGAAGACGTAGGTGCCGACGATCAGCACCCCGTCCGCGCCGCCCACGAGCTCCTTGCTGTGCGGGCCGAACATGTGGCCGCTCTGGCCGCGGCGCAGCGGGTGCGAGGCCGCGACGTTCACCTCGGAGGAGTCGACCTCGTACACGTCGGCGCCCAGCAGCTCGGCGACGGCGACGAGTTCGCGCTGGGCCCCGGAGAGCGAGACCCCGTCCCCGACGAGGATCACGGGCCGCTCGGCGGAGGCGAGCAGCTCGGCCGCCCGCCCCACCGAGGCCGGCGAGGGTGCCACGTCCGTGAGCGGCACCGCGGCGGGCAGGACGGGCTCGGAGTTCAGCTCGTCCAGCACGTCCATCGGCAGCGCCACGAAGACGGGGCCGCGCGGCGGGGTCAGGGCGATCTTGACCGCCCGCCGGATGGTGCGCAGTACGGAGTGGCGGTCGGTGACCCGGGTCGCGTACTTCGTCACCGGCTTCGCCATCGCCACCAGGTCGGAAGCCATCTGGGCGTCCATGGCGTCGTAGCGGACCCCGGCGTCGCCGGCGACCACGACGAGCGGGGTGTGGCCGCGCAGCGACTGGTAGAGCATCCCGATGCCGTTGCCCAGCCCCACCCCGGAGTGCAGCTGGAGCAGGGCCGCGCCGCCGGTGGCCCGGGCGTAGCCGTCGGCGATTCCGGCGGCCACGGTCTCCTGGAGGGCGAGGACGTAATGGAAATCCTCCGCCGCGTCCACCGCGTCGAGGAATCCCTGTTCCACCGTCCCCGGATTTCCGAACATCACATTCAGGCCGTCGGCCTTGAACTGCTCGATCAGCCTTTCCCGTCCGGGAGTGGCTTCCATGATTCCCCCTACCACCCGTATCGGGTGAGACCGTCCTCCAGGACTTCCACGATCTTCTGCCCCGTCAGATATGAATCGGGGGTGGAACGGCCTGTGACGAACGGGTAGTCGACGATCACCGAAAGCGGGTGGCCGAAATTCCCGTGATACGCGCCGCGCGGCCCGGTGGCATCGCGCAGGATGTACTCCAGCGGGTACGGCGGCGGGCCCATGTTGAAGTCGGTACCGAGGAATCCGGTGCCGTCCTTGTAGTCGTACTCCTTGCAGTGGCCGGTCACGTGCTTGCCCCAGATGATGCTCTTGCGGTCGCCCCAGTCGCGGGCGAAGGCCAGGCAGGCCACGCCGTAGCACTCGGCGGCCACGACCTTGCCGGCGTTCTTGAAGGCCAGGATCAGCGCGTGGACGCGCTCGTTGTTGGCGAGGTCGACGATGGGACCGCTGCCGCCGACGATGAGGAGCGCGTCGTAGCCGGCGATGTCGGCTTCCAGCTTCTCCAGATCGCGGTGGTACTGCTCCAGCTTGCGCAGGTAGCCCTCGTCGCTCGTGTACGGGCGCTCCGGTGCCCACGCCTCGATGTCGAGCGGCGTGTCCAGCCGGCTCGACTGCTCGAACTCCCGCCCCAGCCGGGCGTTCTCCTCGGTGGTGACCGAGCGTCCCAGTGGAGGGTCGATGAAGTTCGCGTCGAGGCTCGGCGGAAGAGCGTGCGCACGCTTTCCGGTCGGCGTGGCGAATACGACTTCGTAGCCCCGCTCGTCGAACTTCGAAACGGGGCCTATCAGTTCTTCGGCCCAGTAACCGTGTTCGGAGACAATGACCAGAATCTTTCTGCTCACGGATTCCTCCAGGCGCCGCCTGTTGTCGTTGGCCTGACCCACACTGCTTGCGCCCGAGGGCTGCGTCAAAGCGCCCGTACGCGACTTCATGAGGTGGGAGGGCAGGTCGCGGGGGCACCTCAGGTAGTCGCTTCCGGAGGTCATGAAGTAGCCGCGAGACTTCATGACCTCGGCCGAATCACTGAACCATTACGCGGGCACCGCCCTATGGTCTGGACGCGCCGTGAATCAAGGGTGCGCGAAGGATCGAGGAGAGGGACGGGGACGATGACGACGGACCTGTTGTGCACACACATCGATCAGATACGTCCGGTGAAACCAGGTACCGAGGGCTGCGAGGAGTGCCTCGTCCTCGGCGACAGCTGGGTGCACCTGAGGATGTGCCTCAGCTGCGGGCACGTCGGATGCTGCGACTCCTCCAAGAACCGCCACGCCACCAAGCACTACCGCACCACCGAGCACCCCATCGCCGCCTCGCACGAGCCGGGCGAGGCGTGGGCCTGGTGCTACGCCGACAAGCTGATGCTGGACGCGGCATGAGTGCGGCCCCGGAGAGCGCCACCGCCCCCGCCACCGCCCCCGCCACCGCCGCTGGGGCCGCGGCGGAGCGCGCCGAGAGCCGCAAGCCCGTCATCCTGGCCGTGGACGACGATCCGCAGGTGTTGCGGGCCGTCCGCCGCGACCTGCGCAGCGCGTACGGCGACCGCTACCGGGTGCTCGGCGCGTCCTCCGCCGCCGACGCCCTCAAGATCCTGGACTCCCTCGACGAGCGCGGCCACGATCCGGCGCTGTTCCTCGTGGACCAGCGCATGCCCGACGTGACCGGCGTGGAGTTCCTGCTGGAGGCCGTCAGCCGCTTCCCGGACGCCCGCCGCGTGCTGCTGACGGCGTACGCGGAGACGGACGCGGCGATCACCGCGATCAACCGGGTCCGGCTGGACTACTACCTGCTCAAGCCCTGGGACCCGCCGCACGAGCGGCTCTTCCCGGTCCTGGACGACCTGCTCTCCGACTGGCTGGCCACCTACCGCCCCGCCTACGACGGCATCATCGTCGCCGGGCACCTCGTCTCCCCCGGCACGCACGCCGTCCGGGACTTCTTCACCCGCAACGGCCAGCCGTTCCGCTTCCTGAACGTGGAGCGGGATCCGGAGGCACTGACCCTGATCGCCGCCCAGCCCGATGCGGCACTGCCCCTCGTCCGCTTCCCGGACGGGGCGGTGCTCTCCGCGCCGTCCGACACCGCGCTCGCCCAGCGCCTCGGGCTGGCCACCACCGCCTCGCGCCCGCACTACGAGTGCGTCATCGTCGGCGCGGGCCCGGCGGGCCTGGCGGCCGGGGTCTACTCGGCCTCGGAGGGCCTCTCCACGCTGATGCTGGACTCCCGCGCCCCGGGCGGCCAGGCCGGCACCTCCAGCCTGATCGAGAACTACCTGGGCTTCCCCTCCGGCCTCTCCGGCGGCGACCTGACCCGCCGCGCCACCATCCAGGCCTCCCGCTTCGGCGCCGAGATCCTGCACCCGGTGGAGGTGGTCTCGCTGACCCGGGACGACCCGGCGAAGATCCTGACCCTGGCGGACGGCACGGAGATCAGCGCCGAGACGGTGCTGCTGGCCACCGGGGTCTCGTACAACCGGCTGGAGGCCCCGGGCGCGGACCGCTTCGAGGGCGCGGGGCTCTACTACGGCGCGGCGACGACGGAGAGCTCGGCGTGCATCTCGCAGCACGTGTTCATCGTGGGCGGCGCGAACTCGGCCGGCCAGGCGGCGGTGCACTTCGCCAAGTACGCGGCCAAGGTGACCATCCTGGTCCGCGCCGAGTCCCTGGACGCGAGCATGTCGCGCTACCTGATCGACGAGATCGACCGCACCCCGAACATCGAGATCAAGGTCCGTACGACGGTGGTCCGGCTGGACGGCGACGAGCACCTGGAGCAGCTGACCCTCCACGATGCGACGACGGGCGAGGACACCCGTGTCCCGGCCCGGTTCATGTTCACCTTCATCGGCGCCCGCCCGCACACCGACTGGCTGTCGGGCGTGGTCGAGCGCGACGAGTACGGCTTCGTGCTCACCGGGTCCGATCTGATCGCCAACGGCGGGGAGCTCCCGGCGGAGTGGAGTCTGGAGCGCGCCCCGTACCCGCTGGAGACGAGCGTCCCCGGCGTCTTCGCGGCCGGCGACGTACGGGCCCACTCGGTCAAGCGCGTGGCCTCGGGGGTGGGTGAGGGGGCCATGGCGGTCTCACTGATCCACCGCTATCGCTCGATGGGCTGAGAGCGAACACGAATCGCTTGCGATCACGATCCCTGCGGATGCAACGTTGATTACATGATTACATCCGAGCAGAGCGAGCAGCTTCGCACGTGGTTCGCGGACCGCCTTCCGGTGGACGTGTACGAGTCCCTGGTCGACGTGTCGGTCGACCGCGAGGAGATCACGGTCGTCGGCACCATCCCGGCGACCGAGTCCGTCAAGGAGTTCCGCGAGCGCACCCGCGAACAGCGCATCGAGGTCGCACGGGAGGCGGAGGAGCTCTACCGCCGCAAGGTCGCCTGGGCCGTCCAGTCCGGCGACGACCGCGTCCTGTTCACGCACCTGGCCGTCCCGGTCATGACGCGCCTGCGCCAGCCGGAGCGCAAGGTGCTCGACACCCTGGTGGCGGGCGGCGTCGCCCGCAGCCGGGCCGACGCCCTCGCCTGGTGCGTCCGCCTCGTCGGCCGCAACACGGACGAGTGGCTGACCGAGCTCCGAGACTCGCTGGCCAAGGTCCAGCAGGTCCGCGCCGCGGGCCCCGACGTCGCGGACGCTTCCGACACGGACTCCCAGAAGTCTGCGTCGGAATGACGAAACCCCTCCCCACCGGGGCATGATCACGCAAGTCTGACAGCGAGCCGACCGGCACCCGATCACAGGGAGAGGCACGCCCCATGACCACCACCGTCGAATACATCCGCTACCGGATCGCATTGGACGACCAGCAGGCCTTCGAGGACTCGTACCGGCAGGCCGCGGAGGCACTGGCCGCGTCACCCGAGTGCATCGACTACGAGCTGGCCCGCTGCGAGGAGGAGAACGACCGGGAGCGCTACATCCTGCGCATCCGCTGGACGTCGGTCGACGCCCACCTCAACGGATTCCGCAAGGGCGAGCACTTCCCGGCGTTCTTCAGCGCGATCCGCCCGTACGTGAAGGCCATCGAGGAGATGCAGCACTACCGCGTCACCGAAGTGGCCGGCCCCGGAAAGGCCGCACCCCAGTCATGAGCACCACACCCGGCAGCACCCCCACCATCTACGAGTGGATGGGCGGAGCGGAGGCGATGAACCGCCTCACGGACGCCTTCTACGCGCACGCCCTGCAGGACGAGATCCTGGCCCCGGTCTTCGCGGGCATGGACTCGGAGCACCCCCAGCACGTCGCCGTCTGGCTGTCGGAGGTCTTCGGCGGCCCGGCGGAGTACACGGCCCACCACGGCGGCCACCAGCACATGGCCACCAAGCACCTGGGCCGCGGCATCACCGAGAAGCAGCGCCGCCGCTGGGTGGACCTGCTGATGGACACGGCGGACGAGGTCGGCCTCCCGACGGACCCCGAATTCCGCGCGGTGTTCACGTACTACATCGAGTGGGGCACCCGCATGGCCCTGATCTACTCGGGCCCCAACCCCCCGCCGGTGGACGCGGCGAAGATCCCGGTCTGGTCCTGGGGCCAAACGCCCCCGTGGATCCCGAAGGGCTAGGACGTGGGGGCGGGGGCGAAGCCCCCGCCCCCACGGTCATGTCCGGCCCGCCTGCGGGCCCGGACCGGCCGGCGGCTCGGCGAGCAGTACCGTCAACTCGCCCGCACCGCCCTCGCGCCAGAAGTCGACGGCCTCCTCCAGGATCTCCTGCAGGGTCTCCCAGTCCCCCGGCCTCGCACCCGCGTACGACCGCCAGGACGTCACCACCAGCAGTCGCCCCGGCGCCTGCGGCAGCCAGGACAGGTCGATGAGCGCATCGGCCAACGCGTCCCAGTTCCCGCCGAACCACGACGGCACCCGGAGCGCCGCTCCCCACCGCCGCATCAGCTCGGCCTTGCCGTGCACACCGGCCAGGTCCACCCGGAGCGTCGTCCAGCCCGCCTCCTCGGCAGCGGCCAGCGCCGGCCCGAGCGGCTGCGGATCCAGGGTCATCGCACGACCGCCTTGAAGGTGTCGTAGTGGTCGTCCGTGTAGTAGAACTCCCCACCCTCACCGGTCACGATCCGCCGCGCCCCGCGGTCGCGCTCCCCCGGCGTCTTCACCGTGAACTCGTGGTAGTACCCGCGCTTCTGCTTCGGCAGGACCTTCTCGAAGTTGCCGAACACGGTCCCGTCCTGCCGGTAGGCGTACGGACCGCCCTTGTCGATGAGCGCGAGCACGTCCCGCGCCTGCGCCGGCAGCGCGTCCGCCCGTACGGTCGCCATCCCCTTGGCCCAAACGGGCGGCGGCGCGGAAGATCCGGGGCCCGGCACGGAAGCCGCGGCCGATGGCGCACCCGATGCCGCCGCGGAAGCAGACGGCGGCGCGGCGCTCTGCCCACCACACCCCGCGACGCCGACCAGCGCAGCGCAAAGGAACAGCGCCCCCACAACACAACGCAGCAACGACCGGGGCACGTCCCTGAAGATCATGCGCCGATCGTGCCAAATATCCGATTCGCTCGCGAATCGCCTGCCCGGTGGCGGTAACCGGGACGGCGACGACCTCAGAGCGCGGACATCTTGGTGTAAGGACTCAGAATTCTCTTCTGGACCGACCCGAAGTCGACCAGGACAGCGATCCCCTCCTCGATACCGACGACACGGCCGAGGCCGTGCTCATCGTGAGAGACCCGGTCGCCGACGCTGAACTGCCGGAGCGGCGGTTCCACGGGGGCCTTGAACGGGCTGGACGGCAAATGGCGGCGAGGTACTGCTGACTTTGTCATTGAGACCAGTATGCGCCCCACAGCGCCCCGCACGGGCCGCCGTTCGGATCTCAATTGCGGCACCATCCGCCCCGCGGCCCGCGCCCGGCCCGGACACGGCCCGGCCAGGGCGGCTGCGCGGGGTGGCGCGAACGATCCGCAAAGAAATCGGAGGACTCAGTCGTCCGGGTCTGCCCGATCCAGCGCCGGCCGAAGCCCCGGCTCCGACTCGGTCAGCAGGTAGTCCGCGACCGCCGTGTCGGTGACCAGGCTGGTCACCAGCCCGGACCGGAGCACCGCCCCGATCGCGGACGCCTTGCGCAGACCGCCCGCGATGGCCACGACCTCGGGAATCCGCCGCAGCCGGTCCGCCTCGACGGTGATGCAGCGCTCGCCGAGGTCCCGCCCGACGCGCCGCCCCTCGGAGTCGAACAGGTGGGCGGACATCTCCGCCGCGACACCGAGCGAGGCGTAGTGCGCGCGCTCCTCGTCCGTCAGCATGTCGTGGACGGTCGAGATCCCCGGCTCCCACGACCCGATCGAGACCGCGGCGACCGTCACCTTGTCGAAGTACTCGAAGGCCCGGGCGATGCCCGTCTGGCTCCGCAGCGCTGCCGCGGTCGCCGGATCGGGGAGCAGCATCGGCGCGTAGATCGGGTGCGCGTCGCCGCCCGAGACCTGGGCGGCCCGCCGCACGGCCTCCACGGACCCGCGCTCGGCCGTACCGGCGTCGTACACGCCCGTCAGCTGCACCACCGTGCACTGCGGCAGCCGGTGCAGGGAGGCGGCCATGTGGATGGTCGACCGCCCCCACGCGAGGCCCAGTACGTCGCCCTCGTTGACGAGCTCGCCGAGCAGGTCGGCCGCGACCGCGCCCAGGTTCTCGGGATCCGGCGCGTCCTCGGTCGCGTCGGCCGGGGACTCGACCACCACCGCGTGCCGGAGCCCGTACCGGGCCCGCAGCGCGTCGGACCGCTCGGCATCGAGCTCGGCCGGCACCCGGATCTCGATGCGTACGAGGTCGCGCTCGAGGGCGGTCTCCAGGACCCGGGCCACCTTGAAGCGGCTCACGCCGAACTCCTCGGCGATCTGGATCTTGGACTTGCCCTCCAGGTAGAAGCGGCGGGCCATGGCCGCCGCCTGCACCAGCTCCGCGGGTCCCATCCGCAGGGCTGACCGTCCCGCCGACATTGCAGACACCGCGTTCTCCTCACTGCTGTTCACACTCTCGACTCGCCGTTCATCCTGTCAGATCCGGCGGCCGTTGATCAGCCTGGACAGCTCCCGTTCACCGAGCCGTCCATCAACTCTCGCTTCAGTGGTCGCACGCCCAGGGCGCAGCGGCGATCGCGACGTCCGCCTGCTCCCGCAGGGTACGTACGGCCGCGGACGGGTCGACCGCCCCGTAGACGGCGCTCCCCGCGACGAACACGTCGGCTCCGGCCTCGGCGCACCGCTCGATGGTCGCGGCCGAAACCCCGCCGTCGACCTGCAGCCACAGCTCGAGTCCGTGCTTGGCGATGAGCTCCCGGGTGCGGCGGATCTTGGGGAGCATGATGTCGAGAAAGGGCTGGCCGCCGAAGCCGGGCTCGACCGTCATGATGAGCAGCATGTCGAGCTCGGGGAGGATGTCCTCGTACTGCTCGATGGGCGTGGCGGGCTTGAGGGCCATGGACGCCCGCGCGCCCTTGGCCCGGATCTCCCGCGCGAGCCGCACGGGCGCGGCGGCGGCCTCGGCGTGGAAGGTGACCGATCCGGCACCGGCCTCGACGTACTGCGGGGCCCAGCGGTCCGGGTTCTCGATCATGAGGTGCAGATCGAGCGGGATGTCCGTGGCGCGGCTCAGGGATTCCACGACGGGCACACCGAGCGTGAGGTTCGGGACGAAATGATTGTCCATGACATCGACATGCAGCCAGTCGGCCCCCTCGACGGCCTTCGCCTCCTCGGCGAGTCGGGCGAAGTCGGCGGACAGGATGCTGGGATAAATCTGAGCGGCCATGCCCCAAGCCTGCCATGCCGTGGCGCAGTTCCGGCCACGACCCCGTAACTGAAGATGTCCGTAGAAGTGCTTAAACGAGACACAAATAACGATTAAGACATTCTTACAGATGGCGATGCGCGGCGGTGTGTTCGAGGATCGCGGGGACGATCGCGCCCCAGTCGGCCCGCTCGACCCCGTGACCGGCGTCCCGCAGGACCAGGAGCCGCGCCCCGGGGATCTCCTCCGCGAGTGCCTCGCCGTGCGGCAGCGGGAACATCGGATCGGCGGTCCCGTGGATCACGAGCGTGGGCACGGCGATGGAGGACAGGGGTGCGGGCGGGAGCTCGCCGTCGGGGAGCAGGTCGTGGTTGCGGGCCGCGGCGAAGTCGTGCGCGCGCCCGATGTCGCGCCGGACCAGGCTGCGAACGGCTTCCTCGTCGAACGGACGCCGACCGCCGGCGAGCAGGCGCGCGAAGTCGACCTGGTACTCGACCACGGAGTCGGCGTCCGACCAGTCGGCCTGCACGGTGGAGACGAACCGCATGAACTCCGCGGTGGGCGGCGCGGGCACCCGGCCGCCGCCGGATGCGGCCGAGGAGGTGCTGATCAGGACGAGCGAGAGGACGCGGGCGGCATGGCCGAGCGCGAACCGCTGCGCGAGCGCCCCTCCGGCTGAGACCCCCACGACGTGGGCGGCGGGGACGCCGTACGCGTCGAGCACGCGGGCGGCGTCACCGACCAGATCCGCGCCGGTGTAAGCGGGGCGCCCCGGCTCGTACGTGAGGGACCGGCCGGTGTCACGGTGGTCGTACCGGATCACGAAGCGCCCACCCCCGGCGAGCAACCGGCAGAACTCCTCGTCCCACCAGAGCATCGAAGCCCCGGCCCCCATGACGAGGAGGACGGCGGGATGCCCCGGATCCCCGAAGGACTCGGCACAGAGCCTGACCCCGCCCCCCTCGACCACCCGCTCAACCATGACTGCGGCTCCTCTCCACCTCCCATGGTGCGGGGGCGGGGGCGGGGCGGGGGCTTCGGGGGCGGGATCCATGTGCTCGGGGTCGGTGGTGTGTCCGGGGGCGTCCCGTCAGTCCACTGTCCTTCCGTGTCGGGTCGGTCCGTCAAGGGCGCTCCCTGCGGTCGCGTCGCTCCGCGATGTCGCTGCGCTCCACCCTTGACCGACCGCCCCGCCCCGGAAAGACAACAGACTGCCGGGAAGCCCCCGAAGGAATGGCCGGGAGGATACCGAGCAGGGACGGGCCCTCAGCGATGCCGATCAGCGGCCTTGGCCGGCCCTGTTCCCGTCCCGGTACCACAACCCCCGGCCACGACGACAGGGCGCGCCAGATCGCTACGCGCTCCTCACGTCTCAGCGACCGACGACCGCCTGTGGCCGGACATAAGCCGCCCAAACACCGCGCACGAAAGGCCCTTTCGGCGCCTGCACGTCGCCGGAGGACGCCAATGGACCCTCGTGGGCCGCTTGCGGGCGTCTGCGGACCGTCCGAGGACGAAAAACGGGCGAGAGGGAGCCTGATGCCGGATTTCCCAACCCCTCACTCCGGCAAGGCGGTTCGTGGGTCCCGACCGGCCACCAAAAGGGACAAACCGCCCGCAGGCGCCCTGTCGGAGCGGTTGATGCCGGTCGTGGGCGGCTTATGTCCGGCCACAGGCGGTCCGGTGACGCCAAGCCGAGAGGAGCGCGTAGCGATCTGACGCGCGCCCCCGGCCTGGCCGGGGGTGGTGGTCCCGGGACGGGAACATGGCCGGCCAAGAACACCGGTCGGCATCGCTGAGGGCCCGTCCCTGGACATGAACCTCCCGGCCATTCCTTCGGGGGCTTCCCGGCAGTCTTATGGCATTCCGGGGCGGGGCGGTCGGTCAAGGGTGGCCGAAGGCCATCGC